>NZ_JBFAZD010000021.1:0-166931 GCF_040681655.1 Streptomyces sp. NPDC051662 | reverse complement strand
GTCTTGCGTTTCCGACTCTATCAGACTCTTTCGTGTCCGATTCCCCGTCGGAGCGGGGCCGCCTTCCAGTTCCTCGCTTTCGCGTTTCCCTTTCCAGCGATTCCGACTCTATCAGATCCTTTCGGGCCTGATTCCCAGTCAGAGTGGGCTGTCATCCCGGCCGTTGGGCCGTTCCGACGGGTGAGACTTTAGCGGAATCTGCTGCTCCGACGCTAATCGGGGCCGCATCCCTATCGAACGCGGATTCCTCATTCGCAAAAGCTCACGCAAAACAATGCGACACCAGTGGTCGCTCGCTTGTAGTGGGTCCTGCGGAATGACTGTCCGGGGACCGGCCTGGACCGGTGCTCACGTCGGACAGCTCGGAGAACATTACGGATCTGTGTTTGGCCTGTCAACTTGAGGGGTCGGCCGCTACTCTGAGGGCCATGACAACGCACACGTGCGACCTTCAGTGGTGGGCCGTCTGACGGCGGCCGCCCACACACGTGTGCACTCAACGGCCGCCGCTTCGGCGGCCGTTCGCGTTGCTCCCCTCGGGAAGCCGGCCGCTGGAGGCGGCGGCTCCGATCCGGAGGGTGATGAGAGAGATGACGCGGATCTTCAGCGGGGTCAAGCCGACGGGGCATCTGACGCTCGGCAACTACCTCGGGGCCGTACGCGGATGGGTCGAGGTTGATCAGCACCGGGCCGACGCGCTGTTCAGCGTGGTGGATCTGCACGCGCTGACCGTCGAACACGATCCCGCCCGTGTGCGCAGACTCAGCCGGCAGG
This sequence comes from Streptomyces sp. NPDC051662, assembly GCF_040681655.1. Lineage (NCBI taxonomy): Bacteria > Bacillati > Actinomycetota > Actinomycetes > Kitasatosporales > Streptomycetaceae > Streptomyces > Streptomyces sp. NPDC051662. The sequence goes on along the minus strand of NZ_JBFAZD010000021.1, from coordinate 166,157 downwards.
CCGCCACGCTGCTGCTGGCGGCCGGGCTGGATCCCGCCCTGTGCGTCGTGTTCGTACAGAGCCATGTGGACGAGCACGCGCGGCTCTCGTATCTGCTGGAGTGCACCGCCACCGACGGGGAGCTGCGGCGCATGATCCAGTACAAGGAGAAGAGCGCACGGGCGCTGGCGTCCGGGGAGAGTGTGCGGTTCTCGCTACTGTCGTATCCGGCGCTGATGGCCGCGGACATCCTGGCCTACAGCACGGACGAGGTGCCGGTCGGTGATGACCAGACGCAGCATGTGGAGCTGACCCGGGATCTCGCGGTGCGGTTCAACCAGCGGTACGGGCATACGTTCACCGTGCCGAAGGCCACCCGGCCGCCGGTGGCCGCGCGGGTCATGGATCTCCAGGATCCGACGTCGAAGATGGGCAAGTCGCACGAGTCCGGCGCCGGGATCGTCTATCTCCTGGACGACGCCGATACGGCCCGGAAGAAGATCATGCGCGCCGTCACCGACAGCGGGCAGGAGGTCGAATACGACCCGGAGGCCAAGCCGGGGGTGGCCAATCTGCTGGAGATCCTCGCGGCGTGCGGTAACGGAAGCCCGGACGAGCTGGCCGGAGAGTACGACTCGTACGGCGCGCTCAAGAAGGACACGGCGGAGGCGGTGGTCGAGCTGCTGCGTCCGCTGCGCGAGCGGCACGCGGAGCTGGCCGCGGATCCCGGTTATGTGGACGGAGTACTCAAGGACGGAGCGGGGCGGGCCAGGGCGATGGCCCGCCCGGTGGTCGACGCCGCCTATCGGGCCATCGGGCTGCTGCCCGCCGAGTGAGATGACACCTGCTGAGTGGCCGCGTCCCGCCGGGTGTCAGCCGTTCCCGGTGGCCAGGGCGCGGCTGCGGTCGCGGGCCGCCTCGATCGCGGCGATCAGGGCGGCCCGTACACCGTGGTTCTCCAGCTCCCGGATGGCGCTGATGGTGGTGCCCGCCGGGGAGGTCACGGCCTCGCGGAGCTTCACGGGGTGTTCGCCGCTGTCGCGCAGCATCACGGCGGCGCCGATGGCGGCCTGGACGATCAGTTCATGGGCCTGGGCGCGGGGCAGGCCGAGGAGGATGCCGGCGTCGGTCATCGCCTCGACAAGGAAGTAGAAGTACGCCGGGCCCGAGCCGGAGAGGGCGGTGGCCGCGTCCTGCTGGGACTCGGGGACACGGAGCGTCTTGCCGACGCCGCCGAAGATCTCTTCGGCGTGGGCGAGATGGACGGCGAGGGCATGGCTGCCCGCGGAGATGACGGACATGCCCTCGTCCACCAGCACGGGGGTGTTGGGCATGACGCGTACGACGGGGGTGCCCGCGGTCAGGCGCTCCTCGATGAACGCGGTGGTGATACCGGCGGCGGCGCTGATGATCAGACGGTCGGTGGTGACATGCGGGGTGAGTTCGTCGAGCAGCTTGCCCATGTCCTGCGGCTTGACGGCGAGGATGAGGATGTCGGCGCGCTTGGCGGCGTCCGCGTTGGTGACGGTCTCGACGCCGTACCGGTCGCGCAGCTCCTCCGCCCGGTCGGCGCGGCGGGTGGTGGCCAGCAGGTCGGCGGCTCGCCAGCCTGCCCGGATCATGCCGCTGAGCAGGGCCTCGCCAATCTTTCCGGTACCGAGGACTGCGACTGTCTGGGGCATTGCGGGGTCACCTCGCCGGTGGGGATGTGTGCTGTTTTCCTTCTTGCTGTCCTTCCTGATCCATCCTCGCACCGGGGCGGGGAGGCGCGCGGGACGTGTCCGAGGAGCGGTACGGCGCGGAGGGTCGGCGGTGACCGGCCCTCGTCGGTTCGGTTACGCCGTCCGGCGGCGCAGGGTCGCCGCGCCCAGAGCGAGTACGAGCGCGGCGCAGCCGGCGACGATCACGGCGTCGCGGACGAAGTCGCCGGTGATGTCCGTATGGCGCAGGACCTCGTTCATGCCGTCGACGGCGTAGGACATCGGCAGGACGTTGGAGATCTCCTCCAGGACGGGCTGCATGTTCGGGCGCGGGGTGAAGAGGCCGCAGAGGAGGAGCTGCGGAAAGATCACCGCGGGCATGAACTGCACGGCCTGGAACTCGGACGCGGCGAAGGCGGAGACGAAGAGGCCGAGTGCCGTGCCGAGCAGGGCGTCCAGGAGTGCGACCAGTAGGAGCAGCCAGGCGGATCCCACCACTTCCAGGCCGAGGGCCCACACCGCGAGGCCGGTGGCGAGGACGGACTGGACGATGGCGAGCAGGCCGAAGGCCAGGGCGTACCCGGCGATCAGGTCGGCCTTGCCCAGGGGCATGGCGAGCAGCCGTTCCAGGGTGCCCGAGGTGCGCTCGCGCAGGGTGGCGATCGAGGTCACCAGGAACATCGTGATCAGCGGGAAGATGCCGAGCAGCGAGGCGCCGATGGCGTCGAAGGTGCGGGGGCTGCCGTCGAACACGTAGCGGAGCAGGAAGAGCATCACGCACGGGACGAGGATCATCAGCGCGATCGAGCGGGGGTCGTGGCTCAGCTGGCGCAGCACGCGGGCGGCGGTGGCGAGGGTGCGGGCGGCGGATATCGGGGCCGCGGTGGTGCGTGATGGACGCGTGGTGGCCGAGGTCGCCTTCGTACCGGGGGTCGCGGGCGTCGTATCACCGGGGGTCGCGGGGGTCGTGTTGGTCATCGGGCGCTCTCCTGGAGTGCGTTGGCCTCGTCGACCAGGTGGAGGAAGGCCGCTTCCACGGTCTCCGCGTGGGTACGGGCGCGCAGGGCGTCCGGGGTGTCGTCGGCGAGGATCTCGCCGTCGCGCATGAGGAGGAGGCGGTGGCAGCGTTCGGCCTCGTCCATGACGTGGGAGGAGACGAGGATCGTCGCGCCGCGCCCGGTGGCGATGCGGTGGAAGAGGTCCCACAGATCGCGGCGCAGTACGGGGTCGAGCCCGACGGTCGGTTCGTCGAGGACGAGCAGTTCGGGGGTGCCGAGCAGGGCGACGGCGAGGGAGACCCGGCTGCGCTGGCCGCCGGAGAGCCTGCCCGCGAGTGAGTCGGCGTGGGAGGCGAGGTCGACGTCCCCGATGGCCCGGCCGACCGCTTCGCGGCGGGCGTCACGGCGGGACCGTCCCGGATCGAGCACGGCGGCGAAGTAGTCGAGATTCTGACGCACCGTCAGATCGTCGTAGACGGAGGGCGCCTGGGTGACATAGCCGATCCTGGCGCGCAGCGCCCCGTCGCCCGCGGGCAGGCCGAGGACGTCGAGGGCGCCGGTGACCTTGGCCTGGGTGCCGACGATGGCGCGCATCAGGGTCGACTTGCCGCAGCCGGACGGGCCGAGCAGACCGGTGATCCGGCCCGGCGGCACGGCGAAGTCGAGACCACGCAGGACCGTGCGGTCGCCTCGTCGGACGGTGAGACCGCGGGCGCGAATGGCGCCCTCAGTAAAATTCATCATGTGATGAATAATGAGCACGGCCGATGCGCTCGTCAAGCGCGGACGGAGACCGTCAGCTCGACGGCATATGCCTCCTCGACGGTCCCGTCCGGGAAGAGCCCGAGCAGCTCTGCCCGCTCGTCCGCGAGGAAGCCGGCCGCGGCCTGTCCGCCGTGCATACGGAAGACGGAGTGGCTGCCGAGATTGGCGAGGTGGGTGTCGAGGGGGACGCGCCGGGTCCAGGCGATACGGCGCTCCGCGCGGTCCATGGCGGCCGGCAGATTCCGCGCGCGACCGGTGGCGCTGTGGGCGCCGTGGTGTACGTCGCCGGCCCAGCGGCGGATCCGTTCGGCCTGGGCCGCGATCCAGGGCACCTCGCTGTCCGAGATGTTCCACCAGAGGGCGAGCGCGCCACCGGGTCGCAGGACCCGCAGGGCTTCTGGCACGGAGCGGGCCGGGTCGGTCCAGTGCCAGGACTGGGCGTAGGTGATGAGGTCGGCGCAGCCGTCGGCGAGGGGCAGCGCGTCGCCGAGGCCGCGGACGAGCGGAACGCCGGGGGCGGCGCGGTGCAGCCGGGCCGCCATCTCCGGTCCTGGCTCGACGGCGGTGACCAGGGCGCCGCGTGCGCGCAGCAGGCGCGTGGCGATACCGGTGCCGGCGCCCACGTCGATGACGCGGGAGCCCTGGAGCGGGCGGCCGGTCAGTTCCTCGATGGCGTCGAAGAGGGCGGGCGGATAGCCGGGGCGTGCCGCGTCGTACTGATCGGCCACGGCGTCGAAGGAGAGGGCGCGTTCGCGTTCGGTCATGCGCCCATCCTGGCGGCCCCCGGGCGCGCCCGGGGGTTGGCTGCCCGGGCTTGTTCGGCCGGGCAGCAGGCCCTAGGTGCGCTTGGGCTTCTTGCCCTTGCCGTCGCGGCGGGCGGCCGGGTTTCCGGTGCGGGTGGTGCGTCGGCGCTCGTACTGGACGACGGCCGTCTCGTACTCCCCTCGGCGCAGCCCCTCGCCCGGCGCCTCGACGAGGGAGCGCAGGAAGTACGCGACCAGTGAGCCGATGAAACCGATCGTCTTGACGCTGCGCAACGCCTCCTCGCGGGCCGGATCGGCCGGGCGGCGCTGGAAACCGTCCCAGGTCCTGCGGAACGCGATGGCGCCGCACACCGAGAAGACCGCGATGACGAGCACTCCGACGAACGCGCCCACGTCCGCGATCTCCAGGCCCTCGTACGCGAAACGCAGCACGAGGCAGGCGGCGACGGTGGTGACGAGGGAGCCCGCGGCGACCACGACGCGGCGCAGTGCGTAGCCGCCGTCGTGGCCGACCCAGGTCGTACCGAAGAAACGGATGGCCTCGGGCTCGGGGCCGCCGTGACCGTGGTGCTCGGGGCGTACGGACTGTCCGGGCCGGACCGGCTGACCGGGGTGTACGGGGTGTACGGGGTGCTCGCTCACGCGGCGATTATCCCCGGTGCGCGTCACCTGGCCCGGTCAGCCCCCGTCAGTCCCGCCCGGTCACGCCCCGTCAGCCCCGCCCCGTCAGCCCCGGCACGCCCGGTCAGGCGCAGCGCTCCGCGACATAGCCGTCGCTGCCCGTGTAGACATACGCGTCCGAGACGAACTGTCCGTTGGCGATGTTGTCCCACAGGTTCGTCGTCCCGTACGGGCCGGCCACCGACTCCCCCGGCTTCTGGCAGTTGATCGGGACGCTCGCGCCGTACGGGAGCACCTTGACGAGCCGGTAGTTCGTGCCGGGGCCGCTGCGGACGTTCACGCGGTAGTCCGGATGGACCGCGTACCGCTTCGCCGCCATCGTCCCCACGGCCACCGCCGCCTCGGCGAGGGGCTCGGCCGATGCCTCCCCGGCGCTCACCACGGCATTGCCCCCGGCATTCCCCACACCGCTCTCAACCTCTTCGACCGTCATTCGGTCCTCCCCCTTCGAAGGTGCGTATCTCTGCGCCGCGCAGGCTAGCAACCCATGGCTTGATAGCACGCATCATCGACTAGGCTCCGTGCGTCGCGCTTGCGCACGAATACACGGGGGTGGGCGATGCCACCACTGCGCAACACCGGGTCGGCCCCGGAAGCGGAGCGTCCGGATTACGCCGGTCGCTACCTGCTCGAAGCAGCCCTGGGATCGGGCGGAATGGGCGTGGTCCATCTGGCCACCTCCGCTTCCGGGCTGCGTCTCGCCGTCAAAGTCATCCACACCAACCATGCGTCGGATCCCGAGTTCAGAGCCCGGTTCCGACAGGAGGTCGCCGCTGCCCGCCGGGTGAGCGGCGCCTTCACCGCGCCCGTCGTGGACGCCGATCCGGAGGCCGAACGGCCTTGGATGGCCACCCTGTTCATCGATGGCCCGACCCTCTCCGAGCGGGTGAAGCGGAACGGTCCGCTGGACGCCGGGGAATTGGCCAGGCTCGGCGCGGGGCTGGCCGAGGGGTTGCGGGACATCCACCGGGCCGGGGTGGTGCACCGCGATCTCAAGCCCAGCAATGTCCTGTTGGCGTCGGACGGTCCCAAGGTCATCGACTTCGGTATCTCACGCCCGACGGACAGTGATCTGCGGACCGAGACGGGCAAGCTCATCGGCACGCCGCCGTTCATGGCACCCGAGCAGTTCCAGCGACCGCGTGAAGTCGGGCCCGCCGCCGATGTGTTCGCCATGGGCGCGGTCCTGGTCCACGCGGCGACCGGGCGCGGGCCTTTCGACTCCGACAGCCCGTACATCGTCGCGTACCAAGTCGTGCACAACGAGCCGGACTTGGCGGGGGTCCCGGAGCAGCTGCTGCCGCTGATCACCCGCTGTCTGGCGAAGGAGCCGGCCGACCGGCCGACCCCGGACGAGATGATGGCCACGCTGCGGCCGTCGTCGGCACCGGGCGCGGACGGGCGGCGCGGGGCGCGGGTGCCGTCGTCCGGGGCGAGTGGGCTCCGGGCGAGTCCGCTCGTACCGGCGCAGCGCGTTCCCGACCGCGCCGAGAACGCGGATCCGGACCCCGCCACCCATGCCCGTCCCGCCGGGTCCCGGACACGGCAGCTCCGGATCAGGCCCCCGGAGGGCGCGGAGAGTACGGAGAGTACGGCCGACACGGAGCCTCACGGTGCCGCGGCGGAAAGCGGCCCGCCCGCGGCCCGCCCCCGTCGGCGGACCAGGCGCTGGGCTGCGATCGGTGTGGTGCTGGCAGCCGTGGCGGCGGCCGGTTTCGTCGGCGCACGCGCCTTGATGGACGACGCTGCCGACGACCCCGCGCGGCCGGCCGCGAACGGGCCCGACGGGACGTTTCGGCCCTGGCACATCAAGCTGCCGAACAGCGGCGGCGAGAATCTCATACCCGTCTGCTCGGCCGCCGAGGCGGCCGTCTACTGCACGGCTCCCGGCATCAAGGCGGCCAGGCTCGATCCCGCGGACGGTCACCTCGACTGGTCCATCAAGGGCGACAAGACCGGCGCGGCGGCCGACGCGGGCGCGGCGCCGGTTCTCTCGGGCGGGCTGCTGCATGTCGTCAGCCCCGGCGGGGCCCGGCTGGAGGCGCTCGATCCGGGCTCGGGCGCCACGCGCTGGTCCACCCCTCTCTCCTCGTACGCGGATGTCCGTCATGTCGGTGACACGGTGCTGCTCGTGTCCTACGACGGACGGGTACGGTCCCTGGACAGCGCGACCGGCGACGAGCGCTGGAGCCGGCAGCGCGGTGGGACCGGCACCGCCTGGACGGCGGCGAACGGCACCGACGGTGGCAGCGGCTCCGGCAGCGGCTCCGACACCGGCACCGGCAGCTCGGACGGCGGCGGTCCGCTGTTCGCCGCGACTCCGTCGTCCGACGGCGGGGCCACCGTAGTGAGCTCCATCGATCCGGCCGACGGCGCCGTGCGCTGGGAGAAGCGGCTGACGGGAAGCCTGATCCCGGCGGGCGCCTCGGGCGACGCGCTGTTCCTGCTCTCCGAGGACGCGGACGGCTATACGAACGAGGTCGTACGGATCGACGCGTCGACCCGTACCGTACGGCGCGTCCCGCTGGCCACGCCGGTCGACCAGGCACAGGCCACCGTGGCCGGTGACACGGTCTATGTCGTGGGGTACACGGGTTCACTGCTCGCCGTCGACACCGCCGGATCCGGCGGAGCGGGCCGATCGGGCCGGTCGGACGGAGCGGGCGGATCGGGCGGATCGGGCGGAGGCGAGAGCGTCGGTCTGCGCTGGCGGCTGGAGACGTCGGTCACCCGGGCGTCACGGCCCACCGCCGCCGGGAACCGCGTCTATCTCAGCGCGGGCGACGGGCGGCTGCTCGCCGTGGACGCCGAGCGCGGCGTACTGCTCGGGCAGACCAAGCCACGGATGGACGACGGGCCCCATACGCTCGCGCCCGCGCTGCCCGCGCCCGTCACCGAGCCCGGCACCGTCTTCGCCACCGCGCCCGACGGGTCCGTCTTCGCGGTCGACAGCCGGCAACCGGACCGGTGGTAGGCGCCTCCCGACGCTCCGCACGGTCCTTACGCTCCTCGGAAGAATTCTCTGGCGGCGATGTCGAGAACCCGGGCCCGGCTCCGTCCCCGAGGTGAACGCGACCACAATGGATCGCACCAGCACCGAGGAGGACCACCATGGCCAAGTACTTGCTGCTCAAGCACTACCGGGGCGCTCCGGCCCCGGTGAACGACGTGCCCATGGACCGGTGGACTCCGCAGGAGATCTCGGCCCATATGCAGTACATGCAGGACTTCGCCGACCGGCTGGAGGGAACCGGCGAGTTCGTCGAGGGTCAGGCGCTCGCCCCCGAGGGGACGTTCGTCCGCTACGACGGCGAGGGGCGCCCGCCGGTCACCGACGGCCCGTTCGCCGAGACCAAGGACCTCATCGCCGGCTGGATGGTGATCGACGTCGACAGCTACGAGCGCGCCGTCGAGCTGGCCGGGGAACTGTCCGCCGCCCCCGGCGCGGGCGGGAAGCCGATCCACGAGTGGCTTGAGTTGCGTCCGTTCCTGACCGCGCCGCCCACCATCACGGAGTGATCTCGGGATGAACGAGGCCCTGCTCCGGAGCCTCACGCCGGGCGTGCTCGGGATCCTCGTCCGCCGCGGAGCCGACTTCGCGGCGGCCGAGGACGCCGTACAGGACGCGCTGATCGAGGCGATCCGCGTCTGGCCGGCCGGCCTGCCACGGGACCCGAAGGGCTGGCTGGTCACCGTGGCCTGGCGCCGCTTCCTCGACGCGACCCGCGCGGACACCGCCCGCCGCCGCCGTGAGGACCTCGTGGACGAGCAGCCGGCGCCAGGACCCGCGCCCGCCGTGGACGACACGCTCCAGCTCTACTTCCTGTGCGCCCACCCGTCGCTGACGCCTTCGTCCGCCGTCGCGCTCACGCTGCGCGCTGTCGGCGGACTGACCACCCGCCAGATCGCCCGGGCCTACCTGGTGCCCGAGGCGACCATGGCGCAGCGCATCAGCCGGGCGAAGCGCACCGTCTCCGGCATACGGTTCGACCGGCCGGGCGATGTCTCCACCGTGCTGCGCGTCCTCTACCTGGTGTTCAACGAGGGCTACTCCGGTGACGTCGACCTCGCCACCGAGGCCATCCGGCTCACCCGGCAGCTCGCGGCCACGATCGACCACCCCGAGGTGGCGGGGCTGCTCGCCCTCATGCTGCTCCACCACGCCCGGCGCGCGGCACGGACCGCGCCCGACGGGGGCCTGGTGCCGCTCGCCGAGCAGGACCGCGGCCGGTGGGACACCACATCGATCGCCGAGGGCATCGAGATCCTTCAGGCGGCGCTCGCCCGCGACCGGCTGGGGGAGTTCCAGGCCCAGGCCGCCATCGCGGCGCTCCACGCCGACGCGCCCACCGCCGAGGAGACCGACTGGGTGCAGATCGTCGAGTGGTACGACGAACTCGCGCGTCTGACCGACAGCCCGGTCGTCCGGCTCAACCGCGCGGTGGCCGTCGGCGAGGCGGACGGACCGCGCGCCGGCCTGGCCGCGCTCGCGGCGCTGGACGACTCACTGCCCCGCCACACCGCGGTGGCGGCGTATCTCCACGAACGCGACGGCGACCCGGCGAGGGCGGCACGGCTGTACGCCGAGGCCGCCCAGAAGGCACCGAACCTCGCCGAGCGCGACCACCTGACGCGCCAGGCCGCCCGGCTCAACGCCCGCGGGGGCGCACGGCCGTCTCCGTAGCACGGCTGCGTAGAGTTACGTACGTTACGACCGGGAGCGGTCAGCCCAGGCGCGAGACGTCCCGGACCGCGCCCTTGTCCGCGCTCGTCGCCATCGCCGCGTACGCGCGCAGCGCCACCGAGACCTTGCGGTCGCGGGAAGCGGGGGCGTACACGCCGTTCAGCGCCGCACGGCGGGTGGCCAGTTCGTCGTCCGCGACGAGGAGCTCGATCGTACGGTTCGGGATGTCGATCCGGATCCGGTCGCCGTCGTGGACCAGCGCGATCGTGCCGCCCGAGGCCGCCTCCGGGGAGGCGTGGCCGATCGAGAGGCCCGACGTGCCGCCGGAGAAGCGGCCGTCCGTGATCAGCGCGCAGGACTTGCCGAGGCCCCGGCCCTTCAGATACGAGGTCGGGTAGAGCATCTCCTGCATACCGGGGCCACCGCGCGGGCCCTCGTAGCGGATGACGATGACATCGCCCTCGGCGATCTCCTTGCGGAGGATCTTCTCCACGGCGTCCTCCTGCGATTCGCAGACGACGGCGGGGCCCTCGAACGTCCAGATCGACTCGTCGACACCGGCCGTCTTCACCACACAGCCGTCGACGGCGAGGTTGCCCTTCAGCACCGCCAGGCCGCCGTCCTTCGAGTACGCGTGGGCCACGTCCCGGACACAGCCACCCGCGGCGTCGGTGTCGAGCGTGTCCCAGCGCTCGGACTGCGAGAAGGCCTCGGCGGAGCGGACGCAGCCGGGCGCCGCGTGCCACAGCTCGACCGCCTCGTCGGACGGTGAGCCGCCGCGGACGTCCCAGGTCTCCAGCCAGTCCTTGATGCTCGGCGAGTGGACGGTGTGCACGTCCTCGTTGAGCAGACCGCCGCGGTACAGCTCGCCCAGGATGGCGGGGATGCCGCCGGCCCGGTGGATGTCCTCCATGTAGTACGTACCGCCGGGGGCCACGTTGGGCGCGACCTTGGCCAGACAGGGCACCCGGCGCGAGACCGCGTCGATGTCGGCGAGGTCGTAGTCCAGCTCGGCCTCCTGGGCGGCGGCGAGCAGATGGAGGATGGTGTTGGTGGAGCCGCCCATGGCGATGTCGAGGGCCATGGCGTTGTCGAAGGCCGCCCGGGTGGCGATGGAGCGCGGCAGGACCGACTCGTCGTCCTGCTCGTAGTGGCGCTTGGTGATCTCGACGACCGTGCGGCCGGCGTTCTCGTACAGCGCCCTGCGCGCCGTGTGCGTGGCCAGCACCGAGCCGTTGCCCGGCAGGGAGAGGCCGATGGCCTCGGTCAGACAGTTCATCGAGTTGGCGGTGAACATGCCGGAACAGGAACCGCAGGTCGGGCAGGCGTTCTCCTCGATACGGAGGATGTCCTCGTCCGAGACGTTCTCGTTGACCGCGTCCGAGATCGCGTTGATCAGGTCGAGCTTGCGGACCGTGCCGTCCACCAGCGTCGCCTGGCCGGCCTCCATGGGTCCGCCGGAGACGAAGACCGTGGGGATGTTGAGGCGCATCGCGGCCATCAGCATGCCCGGGGTGATCTTGTCGCAGTTGGAGATGCAAATCAGCGCGTCCGCGCAGTGCGCCTCGACCATGTACTCGACGGAGTCGGCGATCAGATCGCGGGACGGGAGGGAGTAGAGCATTCCGCCGTGGCCCATCGCGATGCCGTCGTCGACGGCGATGGTGTTGAACTCGCGCGGCACGGCGCCCGCGGCCTTGATCGCTTCGGAGACGATCCGGCCGACCGGCGCGAGGTGGGTGTGGCCGGGCACGAACTCGGTGAAGGAGTTGGCCACTGCGACAATCGGCTTGCCGATGTCCTCGCTCGCTACGCCCGATGCCCGCATAAGGGCGCGTGCGCCCGCCATATTGCGGCCGTGGGTGACAGTGCGGGACCTCAGCTCGGGCATCGTCGCTCGCTCCTTCAGCAGAAATGACTTCTTCGAGCGTACGCCCCGGATCCAAGATCTGGACAGTGCGTCCGGCATGCGGAACCGCTGTTCAGCTTTCGGTCGGGCCTCGGTCGTCGGGACTGGTTCCTCGGGCCTCGGTCGCCGGGCCTCGGTCGCCGGGCCTCGCTCCTCAGGCCTCGGTCAGATAGCGCTGAAGCGTGGGCGCCACCATCGTGATGATCTCCTCGATGTCCGCCGACGCCAGCGGCTCCGCCTTGATCACATAGCGGAGCAGCGCGATCCCGATCATGTGCGAAGCGGCCAGCTCGGCGCGGAACGTGGGATCCGGTACGTCGAGTTCCTCCGCGATCCGCTCCAGCAGCCGCCGCAGGACGAACGTACGCAGCACCTTCGCCGCCGCCTCGTGCGTCAGCGCGGAGCGGATGATCGCCAGCAGCGGGGCCCGGGTCACCGGGTTCTCCCAGACGCCGATGAAGAAGCGGGCGAGCCGCTCCCCGATGCCGTCCGTGCCGTCGGCCAGCAGCGTGGGCAGCACCAGGGCCGGTTCGAACGAGACCTCGATGGCCGCCGCGAAGACCTCGTCCTTCGTACCGAAGTAGTGGTGGACGAGTGCCGGGTCGACCCCCGCCGCCTTGGCGATGCCCCGGATCGAGGTCTTGTCGTACCCGCGCTCGGCGAACTCCGTGCGGGCGGCGTCGAGGATCTTCTGCTGGGCGCTGGGGCCGGTCTCGGCCGCCTTGCGGGCGGGGCGGCCACGGCGGCGCGGAGCCGTGCCGTTCATGACGGGCGCGCTCCGGAGGAGCCGGTACGGGGCGATCGCGTCGCCGGGGACTGCTCCGCCCGCGTCCCCGAGGACGGCGCGGTGGAAGGGTCCGACGCGGACGAGGAGGACGGCGCGGGCGAGGAGGACGGCGCGGGCGAGGAGGACGGGGAGCACGGCGCGGACGGGGAGTACGGCGCGGCCAGATGCAGTCGGGCGAACGCCAGCGCCTCCGCAAGATCGGCTTCGCGCTCCGCGGCCGACATCGCGCGCCGCGTGTTCACCTCGATCACGACCTGCCCGTCGAATCCGTTGCCCGCCAGCCCGGTCAGCAGCTCGGCGCACGGCTGCGTACCCCGTCCAGGCACCAGATGTTCGTCCTTGGCCGACCCGTTGCCGTCCGCGAGATGGATATGCCCCAGCCGGTCGCCCATCCGGCCGATCATGGCCATGGCGTCCGTACGGGCGGTCGCGGTGTGCGAGAGATCGACGGTGAAGTGCCGGTAGTCGTACTTGGTCACGTCCCAGTCGGGCGCGTAGGCGAGCATCTCCCGGTCGCGGTAGCGCCACGGGTACATGTTCTCGACGGCGAACCGTACGTCCGTCTCCTCAGCCATCCGCCATATGCCGGTGACGAAGTCACGCGCGTACTGCCGCTGCCAGCGGAACGGCGGATGCACGACCACGGTGGAGGCGCCGAGCGTCTCGGCCGCCGCGCGCGCCCGCTGGAGCTTCACCCAGGGATCCGTGGACCACACGCGCTGGGTGATGAGCAGACAGGGCGCGTGTACCGCGAGTACGGGCACCTCGTGATAGTCGGAGAGCCGGCGCAGCGCCTCGATGTCCTGGCTGACGGGATCGGTCCAGACCATGACCTCGACACCGTCGTACCCCAGACGTGCGGCGATCTCGAAGGCCGTCGCCGTGGACTCCGGATAGACCGAAGCCGTCGAGAGCGCGACCTTCACATCCGGGATGCGCACCACAGGTTCTGCCACGGAGACAGCGTACGGGCACCCTCTACGTGGTCGGGAGTTGATCGAGCCGCCGCAGGATGATGCCCTCGCGCAGCGCCCAGGGGCAGATCTCCACGCTCTCGACCCCGAACAGGTCCATCGCGCCCTCCGCGACCAGCGCTCCCGCCAGCAGCTGGGACGAGCGGCCGTCGGCGACACCGGGGAGCTCGGCGCGCTGGAGCGTGGTCATCGTGGCCAGCTTGGGCACCCACTCCTCCAGTGACGTACGGCTCAGTTCGCGCTGTACGTACAGCCCCTCGGCGGAGCGCGCGGCCCCGGCGATCCTGGCCAGCTGCCGGAAGGTCTTGGACGTCGCCACGACATGGTCCGGGCTGCCGAACCGCGAGAACTCCCCGACCGTACGGGCGATCCGCGCCCGTACATGCCGGCGCAGCGCCTTCACGTCGATGGGGTCGGGGGGATCGCCGGGCAGCCAGCCCGCGGTCAGCCGGCCCGCGCCCAGGGGCAGGGAGACGGCGGCGTCCGGCTCCTCGTCGATTCCGTACGCGATCTCCAGCGAGCCGCCGCCGATGTCCAGGACGAGCAGTTTCCCGGCCGACCAGCCGAACCAGCGGCGGGCGGCGAGGAAGGTGAGCCGGGCCTCCTCCTCGCCCGTGAGGACCTCCAGGTCGATGCCGGTCTCGCTCTTGACGCGCCCGAGGACCTGCTCGGCGTTGCTGGCCTCGCGCACGGCGGAGGTCGCGAAGGGCAGGACGTCCTCGCAACCCTTGTCCTCGGCGGCCTGGAGCGCGTCGGCGATCGTCGAGACGAGCCGGTCGACACCGTCGGGCCCGATCGCGCCGTCCTCGTCGAGCAGTTCGGCGAGCCGCAGCTCCGCCTTGTAGGAATGCGCGGGCAGCGGGCGGGCGCCGCGGTGGGCGTCCACCGCGAGCAGATGAACCGTGTTCGAACCGACGTCGAGGACTCCGAGTCTCATGAACGGAACGCTACTGCGACCGCGCGCATACGCTGGACCTGTGCCAAAGACGAAAAAGGCGAAGCCGGGCAAAGCCAAGGGCCCGAAGAAGCAGTACCAGCAGGAGGAGGCGATCAGTACCTCCTCGCGCGCGCCCCGGAGCACGGGGGACACGCCCCGGAGCACGGGGAACATCCGTGATGAACAGGATGTCCCGGACGAGAAGGGGCTGGACTTCGCCCGCGCCTGGGCCGAATTCCCCGATCCCGCCGACGACGAGCAGGTCTTCCGCTGCGATCTGACCTGGCTCACCTCACGGTGGAGCTGTGTGTTCGGCAGCGGCTGCCAGGGCATCCAGGCGGGCCGCGCCGACGACGGCTGCTGCACGCTGGGCGCGCACTTCTCCGACGAGGACGACGAGAAGCGCGTCGCCGGTCATGTGGCTCGCCTCACGCCGGATCTCTGGCAGTTCCACAAGGAGGGCACGACCACCGGCTGGACACAGACGGACGACGACGGCGAGCGTCAGACCCGCCGCTGGGAGGGCTCCTGCATCTTCCAGAACCGCCCGGGCTTCGCGGGCGGCGCCGGGTGCTCGCTGCACATCCTGGCCCTGCGCGAGGGGCGCGAGCCGCTGGAGACGAAGCCGGACGTCTGCTGGCAGCTGCCGGTCAGGCGGACGTACGACTGGATCGAACGGCCCGACGACACGCGCGTGCTCCAGGTGTCCATCGGTGAGTACGACCGGCGCGGCTGGGGGCCGGGCGGCCACGATCTGCACTGGTGGTGCACCTCGGCGACCTCGGCACACGGCGCGGGCGAACCGGTGTACAAGACGTACCGGCCCGAGCTGACCGAGCTGATGGGCAAGGAGGGGTACGACCGGCTGGCCGAGCTGTGCGAGCTGCGCCTGGCGAGCGAGCTTCCGCTGGTGGCGCCGCATCCGGCGGACCCGCCGCGGCACTCGGACAGGCCCTAGCCAGGCCCTGGCCAGGGCCTTTGCCTCCCTAGCCTCCTCCCGGGGTGCTCATTTCCGAGGAACCCGAGCCCGGGGCCGAGGAGTCCGTGGCTGAGGGGTCCGTGGCCGAGGGGTCGGTGGGCGGGTCGGACGGCCCCGGACCGCCGGGGAGAGGCCCACCCGTACCGGGATCGGACGGACCGGTCGGATCCGGGGACCCCGGACTCGAACCCGGACCCGGGTCCGGAGGGTGGGACGAACCCGGGTCGGAAGGACCGGGCCGTGTCGGCCCGCCGGGGCCGGGCTCCGCGGGGTGCCCCGGATGCCCGGGGTGCGCGGGGTGTCCCGGGTGTGCGGGATACCCCGGCCGGCCCGCGTGTCCCGAGGACGGCGGTCTGGAGCCGTAGCCGTAGATCTTCACCACGGATCCCGCCGGATAGATCGCCACCCGCGCGCTCCAGGGTCCCGACGGTTCGCGCCGGTGGTCCACGAAGACCTGGACGGTGAAGGATTCACCGGGCGCGAGCGTGCCGTAGTGGCGGCTCAGCCGGAGCCAGGGCGCCTTGGTCCCCGCCGTCCAGGACACCGGGGCGCCGCCCGACGCCCTGAGCGTGACCATCGTCGTGTCGCCGTGGGGCCGCGCCTCCACCGAGAGCCTGCCGACGGTCGGCTGCCCCGGGAGGGGCGGCGGTACGGGCTGGCCGTCGCTGATGACCTCGACCGAGACGCCGGGCGCGGTGCCCTCCCCGCCGTGGCCGTGGCCATGACCGGCGCCCGATCCGTCCCGGGCGCTGCCCGCGTTCTCGTAGTGCTCGCGCGGCTCGTCGTCCGCCGGGAGCGGGCCCTCGGTGGCGTCCGCGCTGACCGAGGAGCCTTCGCGGCCGTCCCCCGTCTCCGCCGCGCCGCGGTACGCCGCCCAGAGGGCGAGTACGGGAGCGGCGACGACCGTCGCCACGACGGTCGTGGTCACGGCCCGCGCCCGCAGCCGTTCACGGCGGGCGGCGCGGTCCTTGGGGTCCATGGGGAAGCCGTTGCGGCCGAAGCGCGGCGCCGCCGCCCGCGCCCGGGGGGCCCGCTCCATCGCCGCGTACGTGGCCTCCTTGGGGGCCACGACGAGGGGCAGCACGGCCGGCGGGGCGGTGGCCGGGGCGGACCGTGCGTGTGCGCCGTCCGAGGGTTTCAGGAGGGGGCAGAGACGCGACCCGGGCCACGGTCCGGCCGCCTCGGCGCGCTCGGCGGCGCGCCGGCAGCGCGGGCAGTCGTCGACATGCCGGACCAGTTCGCGCCGGAGGGCGGCGGAGAGCAGCACCTGATGGTCGCCGGTGAGCCGGGCGACGGACGGGCAGTCGCCGGTGTCGACGACGGCGAGCGCGGCGCGGGTGCGTTCCGCCTCGCAGGCGGCGGAGGCGAGCAGCTCACGGGCCGCCGCCGGTTCCATGGACAGCACGGCGGCGACCTCGGTCGGACCCAGCTGGTGGCGTACGGCCAGCTCCAGGATCTCGCGCTGCTCGGGGGTCGTACCCGCGGCCTCCGGCCAGGCCAGCAGGGCGAGTTCACGTCGTCGGCGCTCGGCGGCCTCCGGCGCGAGCGCCTCCGTCGGCGCGGGCTCCGGCTCGCGCTGGGCCGAGTGCGCCCCCAGCCTGCTGCGGCGCTGCTCGGTGAGTCTGCGCAGACAGGACCAGCGGGCGAGCGCGTACAGCCACGCCTTGCGCTCCCCGTCACCCGAGGGGCAACGGCCGTGCTGTCGCTCGGAGATGGACAGCACCTCGCCGAGCACCTCCGTCGCCACGTCGTGGTCGCACAGCACGGAGAGGCAGTAGGTGAACAGACCGTCGAGATACCGCTCGTAACGCGCGGCCTGGCGGCGCGGCACCGGTTGGGGCGCACGACGGGGCGCGCGGTGTGCGCCGGTGGTGTGCGTGGAGGTGTCGGGGCTGCTGCTCATCACCCGGCGACGTTAGACAGAGAGACCCACACCCTTCACACCTCTTGAGCACAATTAATCCTTACGGGTGAAGGTATCCCTCAAAAGGGGACAGGACTCGCTCCTTCCGATGGGTTTCGCGCCTCCTCGTCCCACCTTCTCCCCTCGCGCTCCGGGGCCGGTCCCTCTCCCTGGTCGGCGTTGTCGGTGCGTCCCTATACGGTGACGCCATGGCTGCCCGTACGAAAACCGCCAAGGACAGGCCTTCCTACCGCTGCACCGAGTGCGGTTGGACGACCGCCAAATGGCTCGGCCGCTGCCCCGAATGCCAGGCGTGGGGCACGGTCGAGGAGTACGGCGCGCCCGCGGTGCGGACCACGGCGGCGGGCCGGGTCTCCACCGCCGCGCTGCCGATCGGCCAGGTCGACGCCCGTACGGCCACCGCGCGCTCCACCGGCGTGGACGAGCTGGACCGGGTGCTCGGCGGCGGGCTGGTGCCGGGCGCCGTCGTGCTGGTCGCGGGCGAGCCGGGCGTGGGCAAGTCGACGCTGCTGCTCGATGTCGCGGCGAAGTCGGCCAGTGACGAGCACCGCACGCTCTATGTGACGGGCGAGGAGTCCACCAGCCAGGTGCGGCTGCGCGCCGACCGGATCAAGGCCATCGACGACCATCTGTATCTGGCCGCGGAGACGGATCTCTCCGCCGTCCTCGGTCATCTCGACGCGGTCAAGCCGTCGCTGCTGATCCTCGACTCCGTGCAGACCGTGGCCTCGCCCGAGATCGAGGGCGCGCCGGGCGGCATGGCCCAGGTCCGTGAGGTCGCGGGCGCGCTCATCCGGGCCTCCAAGGAGCGCGCCATGTCCACGCTCCTGGTGGGTCATGTCACCAAGGACGGCGCGATCGCGGGGCCGCGGCTGCTCGAACACCTTGTGGATGTCGTGCTGTCGTTCGAGGGCGACCGGCACGCCAGGCTGCGCCTCGTCCGTGGGATCAAGAACCGCTACGGGACGACCGACGAGGTCGGCTGTTTCGAGCTGCACGACGAGGGGATCACCGGCCTCGCCGACCCGTCCGGGCTGTTCCTCACCCGGCGCGACGAGCCCGTGCCCGGCACCTGCCTGACCGTCACCCTGGAGGGACGCCGGCCGCTCGTCGCCGAGGTGCAGGCGCTGACCGTCGACTCCCAGATCCCCTCGCCCCGGCGCACCACCTCCGGTCTGGAGACCTCCCGGGTCTCGATGATGCTCGCCGTGCTGGAGCAGCGCGGCCGGATCAGCGCGCTCGGCAAGCGCGACATCTACAGCGCGACGGTCGGAGGGGTGAAGCTCACGGAGCCCGCCGCCGACCTCGCGATCGCCCTGGCGCTGGCGTCCGCGGCCAGCGATACCCCCCTGCCGAAGAACCTGGTCGCGATCGGTGAGGTCGGGCTCGCGGGCGAGGTCAGACGGGTTACGGGCGTCCAGCGCCGGCTGGCCGAGGCCCACCGTCTCGGCTTCACACAGGCGCTTGTTCCCACCGATCCGGGGAAGATCCCGGCCGGTATGAAGGTCACGGAAGTCGCCGACATGGGTGATGCTCTCAGGGTGCTGCCGCGCCGCGGTCGTGCGGACGCCCCACGGGAAGACAACGCTCGCCGGTAGACTTTGCCCTGGTCTCGCCCATCCGTACGAGCCGGAGGAGTGCAGTGGCAGCCAACGACCGGGCATCAGCGCCCGGAAAGTCCGGCGCGGGCTCCGGCAACGAAGCGCTGATGCGCGCCTCCCTGAGCGCGGTCGCGCCGGGCATGGCGCTGCGCGACGGCCTGGAGCGGATCCTGCGTGGTAACACCGGAGGTCTGATCGTCCTGGGCATGGACAAGACCGTCGAGTCGATGTGCACGGGCGGTTTCGTGCTGGACGTGGAGTTCACCGCGACCCGCCTGCGCGAGCTGTGCAAACTCGACGGCGCGCTCATCCTGGACAAGGACATCACCAAGATCCTGCGGGCCGGCGTCCAGCTGGTCCCGGAGTCGTCCATCCCCACGGAGGAGACGGGCACGCGGCACCGCACGGCGGACCGTGTGTCCAAGCAGTGCGGTTTCCCGGTCGTCTCCGTATCGCAGTCGATGCGGCTGATCGCGCTGTATGTGAACGGGGAGCGCCGGGTCCTGGAGGAGTCGGCGGCGATCCTGTCGCGGGCGAACCAGGCGCTGGCGACCCTGGAGCGGTACAAGCTCCGTCTCGACGAGGTCGCGGGCACGCTCTCCGCGCTGGAGATCGAGGACCTGGTGACGGTCCGGGACGTGACGGCCGTCGCCCAGCGTCTTGAGATGGTGCGCAGGATCGCCACGGAGATCGCCGAGTACGTGGTCGAGCTGGGCACCGACGGCCGGCTTCTCTCCCTCCAGCTGGACGAGTTGATCGCGGGCGTGGAGCCGGAACGGGATCTGGTGGCGCGGGACTACGTTCCCGAGCCGACCGCGAAGCGCTCCCGTACGGTCGACGAGGCGCTCGGCGAGCTGGACTCGCTGACCCATCCCGAGCTGCTTGAACTGCCCATCGTGGCAAGGGCGCTGGGCTACAGCGGCGCGCCCGAGACCCTCGACTCCGCGGTCTCGCCGCGCGGTTACCGGCTGCTGGCCAAGGTGCCGCGGCTGCCGGGCGCCATCATCGAGCGGCTTGTCGAGCACTTCGGCGGGCTCCAGAAGCTGCTGGCGGCGAGCGTCGACGATCTGCAGACGGTCGACGGCGTCGGCGAGGCGCGGGCCCGCAGCGTACGCGAGGGGCTGTCGCGGCTGGCGGAGTCCTCGATCCTGGAGCGGTACGTATAGCGGCGCCCATGGCGGTGTACGCGGATGACGGCGGCGCCCCGACCCTCACCCGGGTCGGGGCGCCGCCGTTATGTACCGCGCGTGAACTCCTTGGCCCTGCCAGGACCTAGTCCTTCTCCAGGCGGATCGAGGCCTGGCCCTGCTTCACCGAGGCGGCCGAGGTCTTGGCCTCCACCAGGTAGGTGCCGGGGCCCACCGCGCCCGCGGGCGGCGTGGCGCACTGCGGCGCGCTCTGCCTGCGGTCCCACTCGATCGTGCGGGTGATCGTCCCGCCCGCCGGGACCTCGTAGAGCACCCCGCCGGTCTTCGGGCAGTCCTTGGACGACCAGACCTCGTCGTCGTCCGCGTTGGTGATCGTCAGCACCACGGCCTTCGGCCCGAAGTCGGCCTTGCAGGTGGTGTCCGAGGTGTTGGTGGCGATCAGCCGGAACGCGGGCTTCTCGCCCGGCGCGTAGGCGACCTTCGTCGTGGTGAGCCGCAGGGTGACGGCGCTCGGGGGGCAGTTGGGCAGTCCGGAGCCGGCCGGTACCTGCCGGCCGGAGCTGGTGCTTCCGCCGTCGCCGCCCGTCGTACCGCCGCCACTCGCGCCGCCGGTGTCCGTCGCGCCGTCCGTGCCGCCGGAACCGGCCCCGCCCGCGCCGCCGGTGTCACCGTTCTTGCCGTCGTCGGCGCCGCCGTCCGTACCGCCCTGACCGCCGCCGGTCCCGTCGGTCGAGCCCGACTCGTCCCGGCCGCCCGGCTGTTCACTGATCGCCGGTCCGGAACCGGAGGGGCCCGGGGTGATGGACGTCGCGGGATTGGCGCCGTCCGACGTGTCGCCGCTGTTCTTGCCGTCACCCCCACGTGAGGTGACGACCCATACGACGAGCAACGCGAGCAGCGCGATCAGCGTCGCCGCTACTGCCCTCCGTCGCCAGTAGATGGTGGAGGGAAGCGGCCCGACCGGATTGCGCAAAGATCCCACGGCGCAAACTGTACGAGAGATCGGAGCCAACTCCCGCCCCCCATGCCGCCGGTCTCGCAAGTTTTACGGATCATCATCACGGCACGGGCGCCGCTGACCTGCCCTCTCCTGTGCCGGAACCCGCCTTTCGTCAGAGGTACACCCCGGCCAACGCGCGTGGGGAACTCCCGATGATCTCTGTACGTTCTTCCCATGAACAGCAGCGCAACGAGCGATCTCTATCGCGACATCACCGACTTCGCCCGCACGACCCCCTCCTGGTTCCAACACCTGGCAGAGCTATGGACCGAGGCCGGACTGCTGTTGTTCGGCGTGCTCTTCATAGCGGTCTGGTGGTACGCGCGGCCGGCCGGCTCACGCGCCGTGGCCGTGGCGGTCCTCGCTCCGCTCGCCACCGCCGTCGCGTATGTGTGCAGTGAGCTGACCAAGTCGGTGCTCACCGAGGAGAGGCCGTGCCGGGCGGTCGCCGGAGCCGGGGCCTCACTCATCCCCTGTCCGCCGGTGGGCGACTGGTCCTTCCCGAGCAACCACGCCACGATCGCCGGAGCGGCGGCGATCGCGCTGGCCGTCGCCCGTCCCGTACTCGCCTATCTGACCGTTCCGATGGCGCTGCTGATGGCGTTCTCCCGGGTCTTCGTCGGGGTCCACTATCCGCACGACGTGGCGGTGGGGCTGGTGTTCGGCGGCGTGGTGGCGACGTTCGTGGTCCTGGCGGCGGCCCGGCCCGTCGGCACGCTGGTCATGACGATGCGGACGAGCGGGTCGGGTCTGGCCCGTCTGCTCGCCGGGCCCGGGCGGACGCACACGGCCGATCACGCGGGCGTGACCGAGCGGGCCTGACCGAGCGGTTGTGACCCAGCGGGCGTGACCGAGCGGGTGTGACAGACCCGGCGGGCGGGGGCGAACGCGGGGGCGCCGGCGGGGCGGACGCGGGGCGCGCGCGGGACCGGGCGCGTGACACCTCGGCCCCGCCCGCGCCTGCCGCACCCTCCACGGCCCGGGACATGCCAGGATCGGTGCTGTCATGACTGCTACCTCCGCGCACTCCGCGTCCTCTCCGACCGCCGTCGATCCGGCCGCCCTCCACACCCCCGTCATCGCGTGGTTCGACTCGAACGCGCGCGATCTGCCCTGGCGCCGCCCAGAAGCGGGCGCCTGGGGGGTGATGATCAGCGAGTTCATGCTCCAGCAGACCCCGGTGAACCGGGTGCTCCCGGTGTACGAGCAGTGGCTCAGCCGCTGGCCCCGCCCCGCCGATCTGGCCGCCGAGGCCCCCGGCGAGGCGGTCCGCGCCTGGGGCAGGCTGGGCTATCCGCGCCGTGCGCTGCGTCTGCACGGCGCCGCGCAGGCGATAACGGAGCGGCACGGAGGCGACGTACCGCGCGAGCACGCGCAGTTGCTCTCGCTGCCCGGGATCGGCGAGTACACGGCCGCGGCGGTGGCCTCGTTCGCGTACGGGCAGCGGCACGCGGTGCTCGACACGAATGTGCGCCGTGTCTTCGCGCGCGCCGTGGCCGGTGTGCAGTACCCGCCGAACGCGACCACCGCCGCCGAACGCAAGCTGGCCCGCGCGCTGCTGCCCGAGGACGCGCCGACCGCCGCGCGCTGGGCGGCGTCCTCCATGGAGCTGGGCGCGCTGATCTGCACGGCGAAGAACGAGGGTTGCGTACGCTGCCCGATCGCCGACCGGTGCGCCTGGCGGCTGGCCGGGAAGCCGCAGTACGAGGGTCCCGCGCGGCGCGGCCAGACGTACGCGGGCACGGACCGCCAGGTGCGCGGCAAGCTGCTCGCCGTACTGCGCGAGGCGGTCGGTCCGGTACCGCAGGTGGTTCTGGACGCGGTCTGGGACGAGCCGGTGCAGCGGGCCAGGGCGCTGGACGGACTGGTCGCCGACGGGCTGGTCGAGCCGATGGAGAACGGGGTCTACCGGCTGCCGCAGAGCCGGGCGGAACCTCGCTGACCAGGCCATATCGCCGCCTCGCCACTCGCGCGACGCGCCACCGGAGCCGGCCCGGCGGCCGTCGCGCGAGCGGCCGTCGCACCACCGGCCGTTACACAACCGATGGACAGCCGTGCGTCCGCCGACGGCTGTCCCGCACAGCCCCGTGACAACCGCTCCGTAATTTCGGTGCCGTAGACGAACGGTATGGATGATCACGGGGTCGGAGGCGGTCGGCATGGCGCAGGGCGAGGTGCTCGGATTCGAGGAATACGTACGTACGCGGCAGGAGGCCCTGCTGCGGAGCGCCCGGCGCCTCGTGCCCGATCCCGTCGACGCGCAGGACCTGCTCCAGACCGCGCTGGCCCGTACGTTCGGGCGCTGGGACGGCATCGCCGACAAGTCGCTCGCCGACGCCTATCTGCGTCGCGTCATGATCAACACCCGTACGGAGTGGTGGCGCGCCCGCAA
This sequence comes from Streptomyces sp. NPDC051662, assembly GCF_040681655.1. NCBI lineage: Bacteria > Bacillati > Actinomycetota > Actinomycetes > Kitasatosporales > Streptomycetaceae > Streptomyces > Streptomyces sp. NPDC051662. The sequence goes on along the minus strand of NZ_JBFAZD010000021.1, from coordinate 142,935 downwards.
GCTCGAAGAGGTCCCCACCGAGCAGCTGCCCGACGCGAGCATCGATGACGGCACCGAGCAGCGCGCCGACCGGGCGCTGCTGATGGACATCCTGGGGGTGCTCGCGCCCAAGCAGCGCAGCGTGGTGGTGCTGCGCCACTGGGAGCAGATGAGCACCGAGGAGACGGCTGCCGCGCTCGGTATGTCGGCGGGTACCGTAAAGAGCACACTGCACCGCGCGCTGGCCCGGCTCCGTCAGGAGCTGGAGAGCCGGGAACTGGCCGGCCAGGACCTGGCGGGCCAGGACCTCGATGTCCACGCGCCGGAGCGGTCGGATCTCCGTCGTGGCAGGAGCGGCGGGAGCGACAGTGGTGACGGCCGGGGCGCCCGTGGCACACGCGGCGGCCGGGGCGGTCATGAGGAGCGGGGGCGGGAGAGGTGCGCGGCCTGAAAGACCCGGGACGGCCGGGGGGCAGATCCTTCGCGGTGGGTGCGGGGCTGTCCGTGCTCGCCGCTGTCGGCCTGCTCATGTCCGGCTGTTCGACCGGCGGTACGGGGACCAGGGACGAGGGCGCGGCCGTGACCTCGCCCGTGGAGCGGGGCGCGCCCACCCCCAGGGTGACCGCGGCGGCCCCCGCCAAGACCGTCAACGCGGTGGCGCTGCTCCGGAAGGACCCGGCGGTCAGCACGCGGGTCAAGGCGGATCTCAAACCGTGCGGCGAGGACGCGTACCCGGTCGACACCTCGTACGGGAATCTGACCGGCGGTACCGCGCCCGATCTGGTGATCAACGTGATGACGTGCGGTGACTCGGTGGGCGTCGGGACGTATGTGTACCGCGAGCGCAACGAGGAGTACCAGAACGTCTTCTCGGCGGAGGAGCCCGCCGTCTACGCCACGATCGACCGCGGTGAACTGGTCGTCACCCAGCAGGTGTACGCGAACGGCGATCCGCTGTCCTTCCCGTCCGGGGAGGACGTCGTGACGTACAGCTGGTCCGACACCAAGTTCAGCGAGCGCTACCGGGTGCGCAACGACTACAGCCGAGCGGTGGGCAACGGCGACGGTGCCGTTACCGCCCCCTCGCCGACGAGCCAGAACTGAGAGCCGGGAATCACGGGATGGCCGAGAACCATGTCCTGTTCGTCGAGGACGACGATGTCATTCGCGAAGCCACCCAGCTGGCGCTGGAGCGCAGTGGCTTCGTGGTCACCGCCAGGCCGGACGGACTCTCCGGCCTCGACGCGTTCCGCGCGGACCGTCCCGATATCGCCCTGCTCGATGTGATGGTGCCCGGTCTGGACGGGGTCAGCCTGTGCCGGCGTATCCGTGACGAGTCGACCGTGCCCGTGATCATGCTGTCCGCGCGCGCCGACTCGATCGATGTGGTGCTCGGGCTGGAGGCGGGCGCCGACGACTATGTGACCAAGCCCTTCGACGGCGCGGTGCTGGTCGCCAGGATCCGCGCCGTACTGCGCCGCTTCGGGCACGCGGGCGGGCCCGCCGGAGAATCGGGCGGACCGGGCGAGCCCGATGAGCACGGGGTGCTGTCCTTCGGCGATCTGGTGATCGACACGGAGGGCATGGAGGTACGCAGGGGCGGCGCGCCGGTGGCGCTGACGCCGACGGAGATGCGGCTGCTGCTGGAGTTCTCGTCCGCTCCCGGTACCGTGCTCTCCCGCGACAAGCTGCTTGAGCGGGTCTGGGACTACGGCTGGGGCGGTGACACCCGGGTGGTGGACGTCCATGTCCAGCGGCTGCGCACCAAGATCGGTCAGGACCGGATCGACACGGTCCGCGGCTTCGGTTACAAGCTCAAGGCATGAAGCGACCCGCCCTGCGCACCGGAGTCCGGTGGAAGATCAGCATCGCGATCGCGGCGGTCGGCGCGCTCGTCGCGGTGGCGCTGAGTCTGGTGGTGCACAACTCGGCGCGGGTCTCGATGCTCGACAACTCGCGCGAGGTGCAGATGGAGCGACTGCTCTTCGCGCAGCGGATGTACGACTCCACGAAGGAGCCGAGGCTCGGCACGAAGCTCAATGACCCGGCGCTTCCGCGAGACCTGCACGCGAAGATGAAGCAGGGCCGGCGCGCGACCTATGTGGAGGAGACCGAGAGCGGTGTGCCCGACGTCTGGGCCGCCGTCCCGCTGAGCAATGGCACGGTGCTCTCCCTGCACAGCAAGTTCGCCGACCGCTCCGCGACGATCATGAAGGATCTGGACCGGTCGCTGATCATCGGTTCGGTCTCGGTGGTCTTCGGGGGGTGCGCCCTGGGTGTGCTGATCGGCGGGCAGCTCTCACGGCGGCTGCGCAAGGCCGCCGCGGCGGCGGGGCGGGTCGCGCAGGGCAATACGGAGGTACGCGTCGGGGACGCCGTCGGCGGTGTCGTACGGGACGAGACGGATGAGCTGGCCCGTGCGGTGGACGCGCTGACCGACGCGCTGAACGAGCGCATCGAGGCGGAGCGCCGGGTCACCGCGGATATCGCCCATGAGCTGCGTACGCCGGTGACCGGGCTGATGACGGCCGCCGAGCTGCTGCCGCCCGGCCGCCCCACGGAGCTGGTACGGGACCGGGCGCAGGCCATGCGGACGCTGGTCGAGGACGTCCTTGAGGTGGCGAGGCTCGACAGCGCCTCGGAGCGCGCCGAACTCCAGGAGATCGCTCTCGGCGAGTTCGTCGAGCGGCGGGTGGGGGTGCTGAACCCCGAGATCAGGATCAAGGTCGTGCACGAGTCCTGGGTCAGCACCGATCCGCGCCGGCTGGAACGCATCCTGGGCAATCTGCTGGCCAACGCCGCCAAGCACGGCGGCACACCCGTCGAGGTGACGGTCGAGGGCCGGGTGGTACGCGTGCGGGACCACGGCCCCGGCTTCCCCGAGGCCCTGCTGCGGGAGGGCCCGAGCCGCTTCCGTACGGGGGCGACAGACCGCGCGGGCCACGGTCACGGGCTGGGCCTGACCATCGCGGCCGGCCAGGCCCGGGTCCTCGGGGCCCGGCTGACCTTCCGGAACGCCACGCCCGAGGGCATCGAGGGCCTGGACGGCGCGGGCGGCGCGATCGCGGTCCTCTGGCTGCCGGAACACGCCCCGACGACAACGGGCAGCTTCCCGATACTGAAACTGCCGGGCTGAACCCGACCGGAGCCGCCGGGCCGAACCCGACCGGCCCCCCTCAGGCCCATTCCTTGTCGAGGTCGAGGTCCTCGCGCTGCTGCGTGAACGAGAACCAGTTGCCGGAGTCGTCCCGCAGGATCGCCTCCGTACCGTACGGACGCTCCTGCGGCGGCTGGATGAACTCCACCCCGCGCGCCTTGAGCTTCTCGTAGTCCCCATGGATGTCGTCCGTGGCCAGCGCCCCCGCGCCCAGCACGCCCTTCGCGACGAGCGTTCTGACCGCCTCTGCGGACTCCTCGTCCATCGCCGGGGCGCCCGGGACCATGAGGGTCAGCACCACCTCGGGCTGGCCCTTCGCGCCGACCGTCACCCAGCGCATCCCTCCCTCGCCGAGCGTCATGTCCATACGCAGCTCCAGGCCCAGCTTCTCAGTGTAGAACTCCTTCGCGCGGTCCTGGTCCAGGACCCAGACGGTGGAAATGGCAAGACCCTTGATCATGGGACGCTCCCTCGAAAGTGCGGTGTCGTAGCGGGCGGCGCCCGCCCCGCCACGGCGGGCGACTGTCCACACTTCGATGCTGACACGCACCACTGACAACGGCCCCCGGCGCCGATGCGCGCCAGGGGCCGTGCGGAGTGTCGTACGCCGGAGGCTCAGGCGGACTGCGTGACCTTCCCGTCCGCCGCCGGTGCCGGTGTCGCGGGCTGGTCCGCCGCGTCGGCCGGCTTCTTCTCGCCGCCGCGCAGCGGCACCTCCTTGACGAAGAACGCCGCGACGAAGCCGATCACCGCGACGGCCGCGCCCAGCGTGAACGCCGCGTTCGTACCGGTCGACACCGCGTGCTGGTACGCCTCGCGCACCATGTCAGGCAGCTTCGCCAGGCTCGCCGCGTCCAGCTGGGTCGACTGCTCGGTGACGCCCGCCCCGCCCGCGCCGGCGCGGGCGGCCATCTCGTCCTGTACCCGGCTGGTGAACAGGGCGCCCATGATGGCGGCGCCGAAGGAGCCGCCGAGCGTACGGAAGAGGGTGGTGGTGGACGAGCCGACGCCCATGTCCTTCATCTCGACGCTGTTCTGCGCGACGAGCATGGTGATCTGCATCAGGAAGCCCATGCCCGCGCCGAGGACAGCCATGTAGAGGCCGGAGGTCAGCCGCGAGGTGCCGGTGTCCATCTGCGCCAGCAGGAACAGGCCGACGACCATCAGGCCGCCGCCCAGGATCGGGAAGATCTTGTACTTGCCGCTGCTGGTGGTGACCCGGCCCGCGATCAGCGAGACGAGCATCATCGACAGCAGCATCGGCAGCAGGAGCAGACCGGAGTTGGTGGCCGAGGCGCCCTGTACGGCCTGCTGGTAGAGCGGGAGGAAGAGCACCGCGCCGAACATCACGAAGCCGGTCAGGAACCCGATCACGGACATCAGCGAGAAGTTGCGGTTGCGGAAGATGTGCAGCGGCATGATCGGCTCGGGGACCCTGGTCTGCACGAAGACGAAGCCGATGAGGGAGGCGACGCCGACGGCGATCAGCTCCATGATCATCGCGGAGCTCCAGGCGTACTCCGTACCGCCCCAGGTGGTGACCAGCACGATCGCCGTGATGCCGATGGTCAGCAGCGCGGCACCGAGATAGTCGACCTTGGCCTTCGTCGTCCGGTCCTTGACGGGCAGATGCAGGACGGCCGTGATCATCACGAGCGCCAGCGCGCCGAGCGGGAGGTTGATGTAGAAGCTCCAGCGCCAGCCGAGGTGGTCGGTGATGGTGCCGCCGACCAGCGGTCCGCCGATCATCGCGAGCGCCATGACGCCGGCCATCATGCCCTGGTACTTGCCCCGCTCCCGGGGCGGGATCAGGTCGCCGATGATCGCCATGACGCCGACCATCAGACCGCCGGCGCCCAGGCCCTGGACGGCCCGGAAGCCGATCAGCTGGCCCATGTCCTGGGCCATGCCGCTGAGCGCGGAGCCGATCAGGAAGACCACGATCGAGGTGAGGAAGACGCCCTTGCGGCCGTAGATGTCGCCGAGCTTGCCCCAGATCGGCGTGGAGGCGGCGGTCGCCAGGGTGTACGCGGTGACCACCCAGGACAGATGTGCGAGGCCCCCCAGCTCACCGACAATGGTCGGCATCGCGGTGCCGACGATCATGTTGTCCAGCATCGCGAGCAGCATCGCGATCATGAGCGCGAGCAGCACCACGCGCACGCTGCGCGGCTGCCGCCCGGGTTTCTCCGCGGTCTCTGGTGTCTCCGGTATCTCCGGCTGCTCGGTCTGCTTCCCGGTCGGACTCATCGTCCCCACTCCCCTGTACTCCCCTGACACTTACTTGCCGCCCGGCAAGCTGACTACACTGAGGTAAAGTAGACCTCCACTTGCCGGGCGTCAAGTAAGTTATTTTCTGGGGAGAGCACCCATGGGCAGCACACAGCACCCTCGGCGGGGGAACACCCGCCAGCGCATCCAGGACATCGCGCTGGAGCTCTTCGCCGAGCAGGGGTACGAGAAGACGTCGCTACGGGAGATCGCCGAGCGGCTGGATGTCACGAAGGCGGCGCTGTACTACCACTTCAAGACCAAGGAAGACATCCTGATCAGCCTCTTCGAGGATCTGTCGCGCCCGCTCGACGACCTGATCGCCTGGGGCCGTACACAGCCGCACACCCTGGAGACCAAGCAGGAGATCCTGCGGCGCTACAGCGAGGCGCTGAAGAGCGCCGCCCCGCTCTTCCGCTTCATGCAGGAGAACCAGGCGGCCGTCCGCGAGCTGAGCATCGGCCATACGTTCAAGGAACGGATGATCGACATGCTCGATCTGATCCAGGACCCGGACGCGTCCCTGAAGAACCGGGTGCGCTGCGTCAGCGCGCTCTTCACGATGCACGCGGGCACCTTCGCCCTCAAGGACATCGAAGGAGACCCCGAGGAGAAGCGCGAAGCCATCCTTGAGGTCTCCATCGAGCTGATGAGCCAGGCCCATCGGGTCACACCATGACGCGGGTCACACCTTGACGCCCACCGAGCGCAGGAACGGGACCGGGTTGACGGCCGAGCCGTAGTTCGGGGTCGTACGGATCTCGAAGTGCAGGTGCGGGCCGCTGGAGTTTCCGGTGTTGCCGGAGAGCCCTATCAGCTTGTCGGTCTTGACGTGCTGACCCACGTACACCTTGATCTGGGACAGGTGCGCGTACTGCGAGTACGTACCGTTCTTGTGCTTGATCACGATGGCGTTGCCGTACGCGGGACCGTCACCGGCGCCGTTCGGGCCGGCCTTGACGACGGTGCCGCTGTGCACGGCGTGGACCGGCGTGCCGGTCGGCACCGCGAAGTCCTGACCGGAGTGCTTGCTCGCCCACATGCCGCCGCCGATACCGAAGCTGGCGCTGAGCTTGTAGCGCTTGACCGGGTCGGTCCAGGAGGGGGCCTTCTTGGCGTTCGCCTTGGCCTTCGCGGCCTTGGCCTTGGCGTCGTCGGCCTTGGAGGCGGCGGCGGCCTGAACGGCGGCCTGCTGCTTGACGGCCGAGGCGGCCGAGACATTCGAGGTGGTGGCCGGGGCGCCGGTGGCCGCGCCACCGCCGGTCGCGGCGAACGCGGCCCCGGTTCCGGCCGCCAACGACACTCCGAGTCCGGCAGCCAGAACGCCGGCACGGGTACGAAGGACGGACGGTCGGGACAGACGGGACAGCTTGCGCTGCGACATACGGGTAAACCTCCGGGCATCAAGGGACCCGGCACACGAGAGCCGGGCTGGCCTCACCTTGGTAACCCGGCCCCCACCTCATCCCAAAACACCCCATCTACGGCATCGCGTCGTAGCGATCCCTGCGGCAGTCCGCCTCTTGACGACCAGGATCGGCACGGCACGATCGTGCACTATGGGCTGATTTAAACCTGTTTAATCGCACGTGAAACGCCAGAGAACCGGCATCCGGCCCCGGTGTCCGGCCCGGCCGTCGCCATCCCGCCGAATGACCCGCCCCCGGCAAGGCCGAACGTCCCCGTGAATGCCCGGCGCCGCGACTATCAGGGCTAGTAGGGTCAAAAACGCCTGTGCTGCTTGTCACGGCCACCGGGTAGGAATGCCTTCCGATTCAGGACCAAAGTCCCGGTTGCCCCGACCGATGACCGGCAGGTACCCACTGCCTCGTACCGCGGGAATCCCGCCCCAAGGGGGACACCACCATGACCGCCCCGTCCGACGGCCACGACATCGACGGCATCGAACTCGCCGACGCCATCGAGTCCGTACGCGACCAGCTCCTGGACGCCGCCACCCGCGCCACGGACCGGCCCCTGGCCTTCGAGGTGGGCGACATACAGATGGAATTCACGCTGGAGCTGCGCAAGGAGGCCAAGGCCGGCGCCAAGGTCAAGGCCTGGGTGGTGGAAGCGGGCGCGGACGCCACCCTCGACACGGGCCGCACCCACAGGGTCGCGTTCACCCTGACACCCCGGGACGCCCGCACCGGCGCGCCGTGGAAGGTCGGCAACGAGAATCCGGGCAGTACGGCCGGATTCGGCCGCGGAGCACGGTGATCGCCGCCCGTGTCGTCGCCGTACAGGGAGAGACGCAGGGCACGGGCGTGCTGCTCACCCCGCGACTGGTGCTGACCTGCGCGCATGTGGTCGGCGGCGACAACAGGCCGATGATCGCCCACCCCGGCCGGGCGGGGCAGGTCGCCTCCGAAGTCCAGTGGCGCGACGAGTCCCTCGATACGGCGCTCCTCTTCACCGACCACGACCTCATCGACGCGGAACGGGCCGCCCCGCTCGGCCGGCTCCGTATCGGCGCGCTCGCCACCACCGCGCCGCTCCCGCACTGCCAGATCGTCGGATTCCCCGACATCCAGCGGTACGGGGACGACGGCGCCCTGGAGCTGGACCAGTACCGCGCGGCCGTACTGCCTTCGGCCGGCTCGCTCCGCTCCGTCCTCGTCTGTGAGCTGGATCACCCGGCGGCCGAGGAGCGCCACGACGGTACGACTCCGCTCCAGGGCCTCTCCGGATCGCCGGTCTTCGCGGGCCCGGTGCTGCTCGGCATCGTCACGCGGGTCCCGAAGGGGCGCGGACAGCTGCGGGTCGAAGGCATACCGATGGACCGGATCCTGGCCACCGAGGTCCTTCTGGACTCGTTCCGGTCCGAGCAGGTGACCGACTTCCACCCGGGCGACCAGCGCTTCGAGGAGCGGTACGCGCGGGCGCTCCGGGCCCGGTACCGCAAGACCCGCGTTTTCGGGATCGACGAACTGGGCACGCACGAGACGAGCTGGGACCTGGACACGGCGTATCTGAGCCTGGAGGCGGGTCAGCGGGACGGGCTCCTCCCCGACCCCGAGGTCCCTTTCGGATCCGGGCCCGCCCAGCCCCGCCGGATCGACGATTTGCTGGCGGACCGGCCCCGTACGCTACTGCGCGGCGAGGCGGGCGCGGGCAAGACCACCCTCGTCTGGTGGCTCGCCTCCCACGCGGCGTGTGGCACGCTCGACGCCGAACTGGCTGATCTCAACGGGCTGGTGCCGTTCGTCGTCCCGCTGCGGGCGCTGCACGCCCGCGGTACCGACCTCGCGGACCTCGACCAGCTTCACACCGCGGCCCAGATCCCGGTGGGCGGGGCACCGGGCGGCTGGGCCGACCGGGTACTCGCATCCGGCCGGGCCTTCCTGCTGGTCGACGGCATCGATGAAGTGCCGCCCGCCGAGCGCGAGAAGGCCCGTACGTGGCTCACCGAGCTGCTGGATCTCTATCCCGGGACCCGTTGTCTCACCACCGTACGGCCGCTCGCCGTCGAGCAGGGCTGGCTGCGGTCCCAGGGCTTCGCGGAGCTGCACCTCCTGCCCATGCGCGACGAGGACATCCAGGCCTTCGTCTCGGCCTGGCACCGAGCGGCCCGACGGGAGTGCGACGGCTACGCCGACCAGGCGCTCGCCGCCGAGGAACAGGCCGAACTGCGCGCGCTGGAAGCGGAGTTACTGACACGCTTCCGGCAGAACGCGGCCCTGCTCGCCCTCGCCCAGACCCCGCTGCTCTGCGCGGTCATCTGCGCCCTGCACCGCCGCAGACGCGGCCTGTTGCCGGACACCCGCTGGGAGCTGTACCGCTCCACGCTGGCCATGCTCCTCGGCAGCCGGGACAGCCGGCGCGAGATCCGGCGCCCCGAAGGCATCACGATGGGCCTGGAGGAACACCAGGAGCTGTTGCAGTCCGTCGCGGTCTGGCTGGTACGGGCGGGTCGGGCACAGCTCTCGTACCAGGACGCCGAGCGCCAGATCGAGGTGGCGATGCGACGGCTGCCGCAGGTGAGCGCGCAGGGCACGGCGACGACCGTACTCACGCACTTACTGAACCGCAGCGGTCTCCTCCAGGAACGCGGCGACGGAGAAGTCCAGTTCATCCACCGCACCTTCCAGGACTATCTGGCGGCCCGCGCGTTCATCGAGGACGGGTCGCTCCTGGAGCTGCTCCAGAACGCCCATGACGAGCGGTGGCACGACACGATTCTGCTGGCGGTCGGCCACTGCCGCCCCCACGAGATCCGGAGACTGATCAGCGGCCTGCTCGCCGCCGGGGAGGACGCCGCCTCCGACCGCGCGCGGCGCGAGGCGCTGTACGTACTCGCGGCCCGTTGTTTCCTCAACGCCGTCGTGGTGGACGAGACGGTCGGTGAAGAGGTCGCCGCGCATGTCCGCGCCATTGTTCCGCCCCACCCGATGGCGCCGACGGAAACACTCGCCTCATTGGGACCCTACGTACTGCCCTTCCTCCCCGGATCGGCCGATGTCGATTCGATGACGGCCCAACGCGTCGCCCGTCTCATCTGCGAAATCGGCGGCCCGGAGGCCATTCCCCTCGCGCGCCGGTACGCGTCGCACGAAAGCGCTTTGGTGCGGTTACAGTTCGCGACGAGCTGGAGCCGATTCCCGGCGGGGGAGTACGCGCGGGAGGTACTGGCCCGCATGCCCTTCGCGGGCACGACGCTCACCGTGACCGATGCCGACCAATTGCGGCATCTTCACGAACTGCCCGCCATTCACTCGCTCATGGTTCTCGGCAGTTACAACGGAGCACAACTCGGCTCATTTCTTAAGGGCTTTGGCCTCAAGAGGCTGCTCGTCCTCTCCAACAAAACGCTGGACGAGCTGTCGTTCCTCCGTGAACTGCCGCAGCTGAACAGGCTGACGTTATCTGGCTGTTCAGCCCTGAAAGACCTCTCGGGCCTGCGGGAGTCAGGGATCGAAGAGCTCCAGATGGAGGTGGGCCGACTGACGCACGCGGATCTCGCCCCCATCCACCGGATGCCGAAACTGTCGTCGCTGCGGCTCATCTACAGAGATTCGCCACTCGCACAACAACTGCCCACCGGGCACCCCCAGGTGAAGAGCCTCATCATCCAGTGTGAGAAGTCGATCGACTTCTCCTCGCTCCCCGAGTGGCCCTCGCTCTCACAGCTCGACATCGTCACCAACATGCCAGAGGGCTGGGAGATTGATCTGCCTCCCCTGCACGGCCTGCGAGTCAAGATCTCGCCCCACTTGGTCTCCGCACCGCACACCATCGTCGACGACCAGCTCCTCGTCGACCAACTGACTGTGCACGACTGAGACGGGCCTACGGGGAAATGGGGCTGCCCCGGACCGTGGAAAACACAGTCCGGGGCAGCCCCTTCAGTCACTCAGCCCTGGGGCGTGAGCCTCACACGTCCTTCGTCAGGTTCGGGCCGCCGCCGGCCGCCTGCTCGATCGGAGGGACGTCCGGCAGAGGCGACTTCTCCTCGCCGCGGAAGGTGAACTTCTTCGCCTCACCCTCGCCCTCGGTGTCCACGACCACGATGTGACCGGGGCGCAGCTCACCGAAGAGGATCTTCTCGGAGAGGACGTCCTCGATCTCGCGCTGGATCGTCCGGCGCAGCGGCCGGGCGCCCAGGACGGGGTCGTAACCCTTCTTGGCCAGCAGCGACTTGGCGTTCGCGCTCAGCTCAAGGCCCATGTCCCGGTCCTTCAGCCGCTCGTCCACCTTGTCCACCATGAGGTCGACGATCTGGATGATGTCTTCCTCGGTGAGCTGGTGGAAGACCACCGTGTCGTCGACGCGGTTGAGGAACTCGGGCCGGAAGTGCTGCTTCAGCTCTTCGTTGACCTTGTTCTTCATCCGCTCGTAGTTGGTCTTGGTGTCGCCCTGGGCGGCGAAGCCCAGGTTGAACCCCTTGGAGATGTCCCGGGTCCCGAGGTTGGTCGTCATGATGATGACCGTGTTCTTGAAGTCCACGACCCGGCCCTGGGAGTCGGTCAGCCGACCGTCCTCCAGGATCTGCAGCAGGGAGTTGAAGATATCGGGGTGGGCCTTCTCGACCTCGTCGAAGAGGACGACGGAGAACGGCTTCCTGCGCACCTTCTCGGTGAGCTGGCCGCCCTCCTCGTACCCCACGTAGCCGGGGGGAGAGCCGAAGAGACGCGAGACGGTGTGCTTCTCGCTGAACTCCGACATGTCGAGAGCGATCAGCGCGTCCTCGTCGCCGAACAGGAACTCGGCGAGCGTCTTGGACAGCTCCGTCTTACCGACACCGGACGGACCGGCGAAGATGAACGAGCCACCGGGGCGCTTGGGGTCCTTCAGACCCGCTCGCGTACGGCGGATCGCCTGCGAGAGCGCCTTGATGGCGTCCTTCTGGCCGATGACGCGCTTGTGGAGCTCGTCCTCCATGCGGAGCAGCCGCGAGGACTCCTCCTCGGTGAGCTTGAAGACCGGGATGCCCGTGGCCGTCGCCAGCACCTCGGCGATCAGCTCCTCGTCCACCTCGGCGACGACGTCCATGTCGCCGGCCTTCCACTCCTTCTCCCGCTTGGTCTTCGCCGCCAGCAGCTGCTTCTCCTTGTCACGGAGAGACGCCGCCTTCTCGAAGTCCTGGGAGTCGATGGCCGACTCCTTGTCGCGGCGGACGCCCGCGATCTTCTCGTCGAACTCGCGGAGGTCCGGCGGAGCGGTCATCCGGCGGATACGCATCCGGGAGCCGGCCTCGTCGATCAGGTCGATCGCCTTGTCCGGCAGGAAGCGGTCCGAGATATAGCGGTCGGCGAGCGTCGCGGCGGCGACCAGGGCGGAGTCCGTGATGGACACGCGGTGGTGCGCCTCGTAACGGTCGCGCAGGCCCTTGAGGATCTCGATCGTGTGCGGCAGCGACGGCTCCGCGACCTGGATGGGCTGGAAGCGGCGCTCCAGGGCCGCGTCCTTCTCCAGGTGCTTGCGGTACTCGTCGAGCGTCGTCGCACCGATGGTCTGCAGCTCGCCGCGGGCCAGCATCGGCTTGAGGATGCTCGCCGCGTCGATCGCGCCCTCGGCGGCGCCCGCACCCACCAGGGTGTGGAGCTCGTCGATGAACAGGATGATGTCCCCGCGGGTGCGGATCTCCTTCAGGACCTTCTTCAGGCGCTCCTCGAAGTCACCGCGGTAACGCGAACCGGCGACGAGTGCGCCGAGGTCGAGGGTGTAGAGGTGCTTGTCCTTGAGGGTCTCGGGCACCTCGCCCTTGACGATGGCCTGGGCCAGCCCCTCGACGACCGCCGTCTTGCCGACGCCGGGCTCGCCGATGAGCACGGGGTTGTTCTTCGTACGGCGGGACAGCACCTGCATGACCCGCTCGATCTCCTTCTCGCGCCCGATGACCGGGTCGAGCTTGGATTCTCGGGCGGCCTGGGTGAGATTCCGGCCGAACTGGTCGAGGACCAGGGACGTGGAGGGCGTGCCCTCGGCAGGACCGCCCGCGGTGGCGGCCTCCTTGCCCTGATATCCGGAGAGCAGCTGGATGACCTGCTGCCGCACCCGGTTGAGATCGGCGCCCAGCTTCACGAGGACCTGGGCGGCGACGCCCTCGCCCTCGCGGATCAGGCCGAGCAGGATGTGCTCGGTGCCGATGTAGTTGTGGCCCAGCTGAAGAGCCTCGCGGAGCGACAGCTCCAGGACCTTCTTGGCACGGGGCGTGAAGGGGATGTGGCCGGACGGGGCCTGCTGGCCCTGGCCGATGATCTCCTCCACCTGCTGGCGGACCGCCTCGAGCGAAATCCCGAGGCTCTCCAGGGCCTTAGCGGCGACACCCTCACCCTCATGGATAAGGCCCAGGAGGATGTGCTCGGTGCCGATGTAGTTGTGGTTGAGCATCCGGGCTTCTTCCTGAGCCAGGACGACAACCCGCCGCGCGCGGTCGGTGAACCTCTCGAACATCGTTAATCGCTCCTCAGAGCGGTCAGGCAGTAAAGGGGTCGGTCCCCTCCCTGTCCTTCCGCAGCTTAGTCCCGCAAGCGGGGACCGCTCATTCCAACTGCCGACTACCTGTCCCAGGCTCCCAGCCCCGAACGCCGGACAACAGCTCCAACCCGATGGTGCGAGACGATGTTCCCGCAGGCCAGGCATATACCCCCACCATCAGTACGCCGATGGCGAACGTGAGACGCCCGGTAACCGCGTGTCGCCCCTTCCCACTAGGAATGTCTTACCCGCAAGCAGTGACACTCCATGCGGCGCACCCCGGTTCCCTCCGCTACGGGCGAACACCCTTGCGCTCCGGAACACGCTCGCACGCCCCCGAGTTGGACACTCTCCGCAATCGAATACGGACCCAGCGTAACTCCGGGCGGGGTTGGGGAGTTGCCCCGGGTATGTCCTTCACCGTCCCGCTCCCCCGCGCCCCGCTCGAAGGGGAGCGCGCGCAGTGGCACGACCACACGCACGACCGCTGGTCGGTCGCGCGGTGGTACGAGAAAGGGCTGGGCTGGGCGACCGTCGCGGGGCCGCCGGTCCAGCTGCTCACCGGGCTCCGCTTCGACGTACTGGAACTGCCCGCGGACGCGGGGGACGCCGTGCTGCGGCGGACCGGTGCGACAGGGCCGGTGGCGCTGTACGGGGAACGGATGGCGTTCCTGGTGGCCGCCGGGAGCGCCGACGAGGTGCCGGGGCTGCTCGACTGGCTGGAGTGGGGCGGGATCGCCCTGGGCCTGACCGCGCTCGGCGCGGACGGACGGATGCCGGCCCCCGCACCGCCCCGGTGGCCGTGTGCCATCGATGCCGCCGCGCAGGGGACCGCTGTCTGGCTGCGGCCCCCCGAGCCCGGACGGAAGGTGGAGCCGGCACTGCCGGCGCTCGCACCGTTCGGGTACGGCGGCGGTGACGGGGGCAGCGGTGGGGGTGCCCCCGATCTCGTACGACTCGTGGACGCGGCGGCGACTGAGTGCCACCGGGCCCGTTTGCTGCGCGGAAATACTCTTCGTACGAGAACTCAGCCGTTGGCCTTCTCGTAGGCTTCACGGATCTCAGCGGGAACACGGCCGCGGTCGTTGACGCTGTAGCCGTTCTCCTTCGCCCACTTGCGGATTTCCGCGGTGTCCTTGTTACCACCCGCGGCGACACGGCCCTTACCACGGCTGCCCGCGGCGCGACCACCGGTACGCCGGCCACCCTTGGTGTACGGATCGAGGAGACCCCGCAGCTTGTCCGCATTGGCGGTCGTGAGGTCAATCTCGTAGGTCTTGCCGTCCAGAGCGAACGTCACCGTCTCGTCCGCCTCGCCGCCGTCGAGGTCATCGACAAGAAGGACCTGAACCTTCTGTGCCACCGGATTCCCTTTCATCGAAAATGCAGTACGCGGAAAGGAAACCGCTTTTCTCAGGAAAACACAAACCCCCGGCAGAGGTTCAGTCCAGCGAGAACACGGGAAACGTGCGCGATTCGGACATAGGGTCTGGTGTCTTCCCGGCGATCACAGGTGCAGAAGCATCCGGCTGTTGCCCAAGGTGTTCGGCTTCACCCGTTCGAGACCGAGGAACTCGGCAACACCCTCGTCATAGGAACGCAGCAGCTCTCTGTACACATCTCCGTCGACCGGCGTCTCACCGATCTCCACGAAGCCGCGCTTCGCGAAGAACTCGACTTCGAAGGTGAGACAGAATACGCGCCGCACTCCGAGCCAGCGGGCGGTCTCCAGCAGCTTGTCCAGCAGTTGATGCCCGGCGCCGGTGCCCCTGACCGAGGGATCCACCGCGAGTGTGCGCACTTCGGCGAGGTCTTCCCACATCACATGCAAGGCACCACAGCCGATGACAGTCGCGTCCTCGTCGCGTTCCGCGACCCAGAACTCCTGGATGTCCTCGTAAAGCGTCACCGGCGCTTTGTCGAGCAGGATGCCTTCGCTCACGTAAGGGTCCACGAGACGGCGGACCGCCGGTACATCCCTGGTCCTGGCCCGTCTGACGGTGAGGGCATTTGCTTCGGCATTGGGAAGCGGAACGGCTGACGGCATGACTGGACGCTATCGCCCCGACTCGCGCCCGGTGTCGGCGCCCTCGTCCGGCTCTTCGGACCCGTCGGGCTCTTCCGGTCCTTCGGCTTCTTCCCGGTCTTGTACACCGGCGCCTTCGTTACTGACCGCTTCCGTTTCCGTACTGATCGCTTCCGTACGGGCTTCTTCGGAAGTGTCCCGGCGTACCAGGGCGACCGCGTCCTCCAGCGACCGGCGCTGCTCGGGCGACATCATGCCGAAGAAGGCGACAAGGGCGGCGGCGGGGTTGTCACTCTTCGACCAGGCTTCGTTCATCAGGGCCGCCGCGTAGGCGGCGCGGGTGGAGACCGCCGTATATCGATAGGCGCGGCCGTCGACTTCCCTGCGCACCCAGCCCTTCTGATGGAGATTGTCCATTACGGTCATGACGGTGGTGTAGGCGATGGACCGCTCCTGCTGAAGGTCTTCGAGGACTTCCCGGACGGTGACCGGACGGTTCCATTGCCAGACGCGTGTCATGACGGCGTCTTCCAGGTCTCCCAATTGTCGGGGCACAGCGTCACCATAGTGCGAGATGTCCGAATGGCCGGTTATTGACGTAACAAAAAGGACGTACGACTGGAATCAGTCGTACGTCCTGGTCATATGTTGAGCGCGAGATTGAGCGCGGGTACCTCAGGCGCTGTGCGGATCCGGGGTACGGCCCTGCTCCTGGGCGGCCTCCGCGCGGGCCATCGCCGCGTCGACGGCGGCGTCCTCCTTGGACTTGTTGGGACCGCCCTGGCTCTTGACGATCGTCACGACCAGGCCGATGAAGAAGGCGGCCATCACCACGGGAGGCAGGAGCGCGGATACGTAGTCCATGCCGTCCAGAGTAGCTATCCGGCGGCGCGCTCCTCCGGCGGGGGCGCGGGTCGGCGGCGTGGCGGGAAGACCTCGGACGGCTTGGGCATCGGCCGGTCCTTCTCGGGGCGCTCGGGGTGCTCGGGCCGGCGAGGCTCGCGGGGTTTATGGGGCTTGTGGGGTTCGCGGGGCTCCTGGGCCGGTTCATCGGCGGCGCGTCCACCGGGCAGCGCGAGCAGGCGGGTGCGGGGAGCGGGGGCGGTGGCGGCGGGGACGCCGGTCAGATGGGCGCGCACCGAGCGGTCCGCGAGGCGTCGGCAGCGGTCGAGCAGGGCCGCCGCGACCGGGTTGCCGCGCAGGGCGCGCAGCGCCGCGAGGTCGTCGGGCCTGGGGTGGTAACCGGCCGCCAGTGCGTCCTGGAGCAGCTCCAGATAGCCCGTGAGGGACCCGGGAAGCGCTTGCCGGTACCTTGCGAGGTCGGCCTGGAGAAAGGCCCGCAGACGCCCGGCCTCGCGCACCGCCTCGTCCACGGACTCGGCGAGGGCCAGGCAGGCCCGGACGTCCTCGTTCGGGAGCGGGGCGGGGTGGAGGGCAACGGCGAGGGCACGTCGGAGCACACTCAGCTCGTCCGCACCGAAGGCCATGCCGCCGCGTGATCCGTATGGCGTGGGCATGCGGCGACACTACGCGCCAAAGGGACAAAATCCGCTTAACGCCCCTCTTCTGGCGCGGCCCGCCCGCCGAACGAGGGACGGACGAACGAGGGACCGTCGAACGAGGGAGGCGCGCCACCGCCCGCGTCACGAGGGAGGCGCCCGCACCAGGAGGGAGGCCCGCGCCACCGCCCGTCCCCCTCGCCGCTCCGCACGGTGGCCCCCCGCGCGCTCACATACGCGAGACGTTCCGCTCGTACACCAGGCGCAGGCCGATCAGGGTGAGCCAGGGCTCGTGCTCGTCGATCACGGACGCCTCGCCGAGCACCATGGGGGCCAGGCCGCCGGTCGCGATCACCGTGACCTCCTCGGGGTCCTCGGACAGCTCGCGCGCCATCCGCGCCACCACCCCGTCGACCTGGCCGGCGAAGCCGTACAGGATGCCCGCCTGCATCGCCTCGACGGTGTTCTTGCCGATCACGCTGCGCGGCCGGGCCAGCTCGATCTTGCGGAGCTGGGCGCCCTTGACGCCGAGCGCCTCGACCGAGATCTCGA
Organism: Streptomyces sp. NPDC051662; assembly: GCF_040681655.1. NCBI lineage: Bacteria > Bacillati > Actinomycetota > Actinomycetes > Kitasatosporales > Streptomycetaceae > Streptomyces > Streptomyces sp. NPDC051662. The sequence goes on along the minus strand of NZ_JBFAZD010000021.1, from coordinate 125,531 downwards.
TGCCGGGGGCGATCACGCCGCCCGCGTACTCACCGCGCACGCTGACCGCGTCGAAGGTCGTCGCCGTACCGAAGTCGACGACGATCGCCGGGCCGCCGTACAGCTCGACCGCCGCGACCGCGTTGATGATGCGGTCCGCGCCGACCTCCTTGGGGTTGTCCATCAGGATCGGCACGCCCGTCTTGATGCCGGGCTCCACGAGGACGGCGGGGACGTCGCCGTAGTAGCGGCGGGTCACCTCGCGCAGTTCGTGCAGGACGGAGGGGACCGTCGAGCAGATCGCGATCCCCTCGATGCCGTCGCCCAGTTCGTCGCCGAGCAGCGGGTGCGTCCCCATCAGTCCCTGGAGGAGCACGGCGAGTTCGTCGGCGGTGCGGCGCGCGTCGGTGGAGATGCGCCAGTGCTCGACGATCTCGTCGCCGTCGAACAGACCGAGGACGGTATGGGTGTTGCCGACGTCGATGGTGAGCAGCATCAGGCGCCGGCCTCTCGCAGGTCGAGGCCGATGTCGAGGATCGGGGAGGAGTGGGTGAGCGCCCCGACCGCGAGGAAGTCGACGCCCGTCTCCGCGTAGGCGCGCGCGTTGCCGAGGACGAGCCGGCCCGAGGACTCCAGGACCGCGCGGCCCGCGACGATCCCCACGGCCTCCGCCGTCTCGGCCGGGGTGAAGTTGTCCAGCAGAATCAGATCGGCGCCCGCGTCCAGGACTTCGCGGACCTGGTGGAGGGTGTCGACCTCGACCTCGATCGGTACGTCGGGGAACCGGTCCCGTACGGCCTTGAACGCCTCCGCGACCCCGCCCGCCGCGACGACGTGGTTGTCCTTCACCAGGGCCGCGTCGGAGAGCGACATCCGGTGGTTGACCCCGCCGCCGCAGCGCACCGCGTACTTCTCCAGGGCGCGCAGCCCGGGAGTGGTCTTACGGGTGTCGCGGACCTTGGCGCCGGTGCCTTCGAGTACGTCGGCCCACGCGCGCGTGGCGGTCGCGATGCCGGAGAGTCGGCACAGCAGGTTGAGCGCGCTGCGCTCGGCGGTGAGCAGATCACGGGTGCGGGTGGTGACGCTCAGCAGCTTCTGGCCGGCCTCGACGCGGTCGCCGTCGGCGGCATGGCGCTCGACCGCGAACTCCTCCGTGCAGACCAGGGAGAGCACGGCCTCGGCGATGTGCAGGCCCGCGACCGTACCGCCCTCGCGCGCGGTGAAGTCGCCGGTGGCGACGGCGTCCTCGGGGACGGTGGCGACGGTCGTCACGTCCACGCCGTGGTCGAGGTCCTCCGCGACGGCGACATGCGCGATGTCCTCCACCTGGACGGGGTCCAGGCCCGCGTCGGCGAGCAGTTGGGCGAGGGCGGGGTCGAGGCCGCACTCCAGGTCGTCGGGTCCGTAGCCGTCCTCGCCCGCGGAGCAGCCGCAGCCGTCGCCGCAGCCGCCCGGCGGGGCCGGCGCCGCGGCCGGGGCGCCGATCTGGATGAGCGGTACGTCCACGGGCTCGGGGCGCGGACTGTCTTCGGGCGTGCTCACGGTTACGGCTCCCTGGGGGCGTCGGCGGGGGGTGGGGTTGCGGGGCCGGGTGCGGCGGTGGCCACGGGACCGGGGTTCACGGGCGGGAACGCGGCCGTCGCGGTACGGCGCAGTACCGGCCGGCGGTCGGGCGTCAGGCTGATGACGAGATGGCGGGCCCAGTCGGCGTCGTCGCGCTCCGGGCGGTCCTCGCGCCAGTGGCAGCCGCGGGTCTCCTCGCGCTCCAGGGCCGCGGCGACCAGGACCCGGGCCACACAGAGCAGATTCGACGTCTCCCAGGATTCGACGCCGGGGACGGCGGCCTTCCCGGGGCCTTCGTGGTTCTGAGCCTGCTCGTACACGGCCTCAAGGGCGGCGGCGGCGGCGCCCAGGCTGTCGGCGGATCTGAGTACGCCCGCGCCCTGGGACATGATCCGCTGGATCGCGGTGCGGGCCTCGGGGACGATCAGCGGCAGCGGGACGGTGGTGTCCGCCGGTTCGACGGGAGGGGCGGCGGGATCGGCGGGGAGGTCCCCCGTACCGGCCGTACTGGCGGTGCTGTCCGCCGCGATGTCCGCCGCTATCCGTTCCGCGAAGACCAGCCCCTCCAGGAGGGAGTTGGAGGCCAGCCGGTTCGCGCCGTGGACGCCCGTGCAGGCGACCTCGCCGCACGCGTACAGCCCCGGTACGGTCGTCCGCCCGCGCAGATCCGTACGGACTCCGCCCGACGCGTAGTGGGCGGCGGGCGCCACCGGGACGGGCTCCGTGACCGGGTCGATGCCGTGCGCCCGGCAGGCCGCCAGGATGGTGGGGAAGCGGGTCTCCCACATCGCGGCGCCGAAGTGCCTGGCGTCCAGATACATGTGCGCGGCGCCCTGCTCCCGCATCCTGCGCGTGATCGCCTTGGCGACGATGTCGCGCGGGGCCAGCTCAGCCAGTTCGTGCTGTCCGAGCATGAACCGGACACCGTCGGCGTCCACGAGATGGGCGCCCTCGCCCCGTACCGCCTCGGAGACCAGCGGCTGCTGGCCCTCCGCGCCGGTGCCGAGGAAGAGCACCGTCGGGTGGAACTGGACGAACTCCAGGTCGGAGACCTCCGCGCCCGCCCGCAGCGCCAGCGCCACGCCGTCGCCTGTGGACACCGCGGGGTTGGTCGTCGCCGAGAAGACCTGGCCCATGCCGCCGGTGGCCAGGATCACCGCGGGGGCGTTCACGGCGCCGACGCCGTCGTGCTGGCCCTCGCCCATCACATGGAGGGTGACGCCCGACGTACGGCCGTGCTCATCCGTCAGCAGGTCGAGGACCAGCGCGTTCTCGACCGTACGGAGCGCCGCGTCGCGTACCGCTTCCACCAGGGCGCGGGAGATCTCGGCGCCGGTCGCGTCGCCGCCCGCGTGGGCGATACGGCGGCGGTGGTGGCCGCCCTCGCGGGTGAGCTGGAGCTCGCCGGTGGCGGAGGTGTCGAAGTGCGCGCCGGTGCCGATCAGCCGCCGTACGGCCGCCGGGCCCTCGGTGACGAGGGCGCGGACCGCCTCTTCGTCGCACAGCCCCGCGCCCGCGACGAGGGTGTCCGCCAGATGCTGTTCTGGGGTGTCGCCCTCGCCGAGCGCCGCGGCGATACCGCCCTGCGCCCAGCGCGTGGAGCCGTCGTCGAGCCGGGCCTTGGTGACGACGACCGTACGGAGTCCGGCGGCGGTGCAGCGCAGGGCCGCGGTGAGACCGGCGACGCCGGAGCCGACCACGACGACATCGGCGTCGATGGCCCAGCCGGGCGCGGGGGCGGCAAGCCGTATACCGGTTCCGGTCACTGGGAGGCTCCGAAGGTCAGCGGGATGTTGTCGATCAGCCGCGTGGCACCGACGCGCGCGGCGACGGCGAGGACGGCCTCGCCGGTGTGGTCGTCGGGGACCTCGGTGAAGTCGGCGGGGTCGACGAGGGCGAGGTAGTCGAGGGTCAGCGGCGGTACGGTCCTGGCCGCCTGGTCGAGGACGGCGCGGGCCGCCGCCCGTACGCCGTCCGCCCCGTTCCAGTCCTCGCCGGCGCTGCCCGCGGCGGCCACCGCGTGGGCGTCGGCCGCGAGCCGGGCCTCGCCGAGGGCGGAGAGCGCGGCGGCCCGCGCGCCGGGCGTCGGCGCGTACTCGGCGCGGGCGCGCAGGGCCTGCTGGGCGCCGAGCCGGTCGCGGGCGGCGAACAGGGCCCCGGAGAGCGCGAGGGCGGTACGGCGCTCGGGGACGGACAGATAGCGGTTACGGCTGGAGAGCGCGAGACCGTCGTCGGCCCGGACCGTCGGTACACCGACGATCTCGGCCGGGAAGTTCAGGTCGCGGGCCATCCGGCGGACCAGGGCGAGCTGCTGGGCGTCCTTCTGGCCGAAGAAGGCGGTGTCGGCCCGGGTGAGATGGAGCAGTTTGGCGACGACGGTCAGCATGCCGTCGAAGTGCCCGGGGCGCGAGGCGCCTTCCAGGCGCGCGCCCATGGGGCCCGCGGTGATCGTGACCTGGGGGGCGCCGCCGGGGTAGACCTCTTCGGCGGACGGCGCGAAGACGGCGTCGGCGCCCGCCTCCGCCGCGGTCTTCAGATCGGCTTCGAGCGTACGGGGATAGCGCTCCAGGTCCTCGCCGGCGCCGAACTGGAGCGGGTTGACGAAGACGGTGACCACGACGAACCCGTCGGGTCCGGCATGGGCGCGGGCGGCCCGTACGAGGCTCGCGTGCCCGTCGTGGAGCGCGCCCATGGTCATCACCACCGCGATACGGCCGGGGGCCGCGCGCCTCTCCAGGAGGCGGTCGAGGTCCGCGCGCGTGAGGGCGAGTTCGAGGCTCATCGGATGGTCTCCACGTCTCCAGGATGCGCGTGCGCGGTGGTCTTCGCGGTCCGCGTCACGGCGCTCTTCGCGGTCCGCGTCACGGCGCTCTTCGCGGTCCTCTTGGCGGTCCTCTTCAGGATGCGCGTCGAGATGCGTGCGCGTGGTCATCGGGTGCCCCCGGCGCCGTCCCCGCGGCCGTCCCCGAGGGCGTCGCCGCCGGCGAGGACATCGAGAAGATCCTCCGCCAGCTCGGGCTTGAGCAGGCCATGTGCCAGCGCCCGGTCCGCGGTCGTACGGGCCATCGCGAGATACCCCGCCACGGCGCCCGGCGCGTGCGCGCGCAACTCCGCGACATGCGCGGCGACCGTACCCGCGTCCCCGCGCGCGACGGGCCCGGTGAGCGCGGCGTCCCCGGAGCGCAGCGCGTTGTCCAGCGCGGCGCCAAGCAGCGGGCCGAGCATCCGGTCGGGCGCCTCGACCCCGGCGGTGCGCAGCAGCTCCATCGACTGGGCGACCAGCGTGACCAGGTGGTTCGCGCCCAGCGCGAGAGCCGCGTGGTAGAGCGGACGCGACTCCTCCGCGATCCACTCGGGCTCGCCGCCCATCTCGATGACCAGCGCCTCGGCCGCCAGTCGCAGCTCCTCGGGAGCGGTGACGCCGAAGGAGCAGCCGGCCAGCCGCTGGACATCCACGGAGCTGCCGGTGAAGGTCATCGCGGGGTGGAGCGCCAGCGGCAGGGCGCCGGCGCGCAGGGCCGGGTCGAGCACCTTGGCGCCGTACCGCCCCGAGGTGTGCACGAGGAGCTGTCCCGGCCGTACGGCACCGGTCTCCGCGAGCCCGTCGACCAGTCCGGGCAGAGCGTCGTCGGGAACGGTCAGCAGCACCAGATCGGCGCGGGCGAGGACTTCGGCGGGGGTGACGATCGGGATGTCGGGCAGCAGCGCGGCGGCCCTCCGCACGGAGGCGTCCGATACGCCCGAGACGGCGACCGGACGGTGGCCGGCGAGCTGGAGGGACGCGGCCAGGGCCGGGCCGACCCGGCCCGCTCCGACGACACCGACCGTGAGCCGCGCGGGGCGGTCCCGGGGATCGAAGGGTTCCTGTGCTGTTGGGTTCACGCGGTGGGGCCTTCCGTTCCAGTCCGCGGTGGGTACCGGACGATTTCTCGCCATGCTACGCCAGCCTCGCGCCCCGTCACTTGACTGTCCACAGGCTGTGGGCAGGGCGCCGCGCGTGGGCGATGATCGGTTCATGGGAGAGACAACTGAGCAGGCCGGTGGAGGCGATCGGGCCGACCGGGCGGATCGGGCCGACCGGGTCCAGGAGGCCGGGCCGCCGGACAGCGAGCAGACCGCACAGACCGCGCGTCGGCGCCGGCTGGCCGCGTGGCGGGCGTCGGAGCGGGTGATGCTCCGGGCGCCGATGGACCGGCCGATGGGCGAACGGCTGACCGCCCTGGCCGCGGACGCGGGGTCCGTGTACGACATGGACGAGCATCCGGACCTGTACGGCGACGGGATCGTCGCGGAGCTGGAGCGGCGGGTGGCCGCGCTGCTCGGACACCCGGCCGCGGCCTTCTTCCCGACGGGCACGATGGCGCAGCAGGTGGCGCTGCGCTGCTGGGCGGGGCGTACGGGCAACAGCACGGTGGCGCTGCATCCGCTCGCCCACCCCGAGGTCCACGAGGCCGGTGCGCTGTCAGTGGTCAGCGGGGTGCGTACGGTCCATCCGACCAAGGAGCCGCGGCTGCCGACCGCCGAGGAGATCCATGACCTGGCCGAGCCCTTCGGCACGCTGATGCTGGAACTGCCGCTGCGTGACGCCGGGTTCGTCCTGCCGTCCTGGGACGAGCTGGTGGCGACCGTGGCCGCGGCGCGGGAGCGGGACGCGGTGGTGCACGTCGACGGCGCGCGGCTGTGGGAGTGCGCCTCGCACTTCGGGCGTCCGCTCGCCGAGATCGCGGGGCTCGCGGACAGCGTGTACGTGTCCTTCTACAAGTCGCTCGGCGGGCTGTCAGGTGCGGTGCTCGCCGGTCCCCCGGAGCTGGTGGAGGAGGCGCGGGTCTGGCGGCACCGCTATGGGGGCCAGGTCTTCGAGCAGTACCCGGCGGCGCTGACGGCCCTCCTGGGCCTGGAGCGCGAACTGCCCAAGCTGCCCTCGTACGTGGCGCACGCGCGCGTGGTGGCCGCGGCGCTGGCGGAGGGCCTGGCGGCGTCCGCCGTCCCGTGGTTCCGCGTACACCCGGAGCCGCCGCACACCCATCAGTTCCAGGTGTGGCTGCCGTACACACCGGATGTGCTGAACGAGGCGGCGGTACGGCAGGCGGAGGAGACGAAGACGGCGCTGTTCCGGGTCTGGTCGCCGCCGCCCGCCGCCCTCCGCGGTCTCTCCTACACGGAGGTCACGGTGGGGGAGCCGGGGCTGGAGTGGACGGCGGAGGAGGTACGGGCGGCGGTCGAGGAGTTCGTGACCCGGGTGCTGGAGGCACGGCCCTGAGGGGCTGACTGGTCCGGAGGGCGGGTCCGGAGGGCAGGTCTGAGGGCAGATCTGAGGGCAGGTCCGGAGGGGTGCCCCTCCGGACCTGCCGCCCCCGCGGTCGCCCCACCCGCGATCGCCCCATTTGACGCGGGCAGTCAATCGACGGACCCGTTGTCAGTGGCGGCGTGCACCATGGCTTCATGAGCGTGTTCATCGACATCACCGGACTGCCCCGGGAGCGGATCGTCTTCGGCCCGTCCCCGCTGGCGGAGCTGGGTGCCGCCCTGCACGCGCTCGCCGAGCCCGCCCACCACGCCGGGCTGCACGGCTGGCTCACCACCACCAGCGCCGCGCTCAAGCCCGAGCTGGCCGACCGGCTGCACGAAGCGGACTTCCTGTGGCGGTCGGCCCGCGCCGACATCCTGCTGCCCGCCGTACCCCGGGAGACGCTCGCGGAGGAGCTGGACGACCTCGATCTCGTGGACGACGAGACGTATGTGGCGGCGGCGCTGGAGATCTCCTGCGCCAGCCAGTACGGCGAGGGTCTGCCCTCGCCGCTCGTCGACGCGGACGTACGGCGGCGCGTGCTGGAGCTGACGGCGGCCCGCGGTCCACACCAGGCCGCGTTCGTACGGCAGATGCTGGCCGATCCACCCGGGGTCAGGGCCTGGATACGGCGGCTGCTCGAAGACTGCGAGGAGGCGTTCTTCGCGGACACCTGGCGGCGCGTCCGGGTCCAGCTCGCCGCCGACGCCCGGCACAAGACCGAGGTGCTGCGCCGCAAGGGCCTCGCGGAGGCCGTCGCCGCGGTCTCCCCCGCCATCACGCTGGAGGAGGACGGGCCTCGTACCAGGATCGTGATGGACAAGCTGGCCCATGGCCGTACGGCCGCGACGGGCCGGGGGCTGACGTTCCTGCCCACCGCCTTCGGCTGGCCCCATCTGGTGGCGCTGCACACGCCCGGCTGGCGGCCGGTCGTGCAGTACCCGGTCTCCACGCGGGAGCTGACGGACGCCACCTCCGTCGACACGGTCAAGCTGCGCCTGGAAGCGGTCGCCCACCCCATGCGGATGCGGCTGTGCCGGAGCCTGGCCCGCGGCTCGTACTCGACGAGCGAGCTGGCCGATACGTACGGGATCACCGCGCCCGAGGTCTCCCGGCATCTGGCGGTGCTGCGGAAGGCGGGGCTGCTGACGACCCAGCGGCGCGGGCGCTATGTGCTGCATCAGCTGGATGTCGCCGTGGTGGCCCGGCTCGGGAGCGACTTCCTGGAGGGGGTGCTGCGCTGACGGCACGCCCTTCTCGGCGACCTGAGGGACGGTCAGCCGGTCGCGGTCCGGGTCTTGCCGCCCCCGAAGGGGCCGTTGATCCACAGAAGCACCGGCTCAGCCTCCCCCGCCGCCGGCCCGCACCAGTCCCGTCTCATAGGCGAGGACGACCACCTGCACGCGGTCGCGCAGTCCGAGCTTGGTGAGGATCCGGCCGACATGCGTCTTCACGGTCGCGTCGGAGAGCACCAGCCGGCCGGCGATCTCCCCGTTCGACAGCCCCTGCGCGACCAGCAGCATGACCTCGCGCTCGCGGTCGGTCAGCCGGTCCAGCTCCTTGTGCCGCGGCTTGCCCGGACTGGGCAGCATCGGGGCGAAGCGGTCCAGCAGCCGCCGGGTGGTGGACGGGGCGACGACCGCGTCACCGCTGTGCACCGAGCGGATCGCGTTGAGCAGCTCGCCGGGCGGCACATCCTTCAGCATGAAGCCGCTCGCCCCGGCCTTGAGCCCGGAGAACGCGTACTCGTCCAGGTCGAAGGTGGTCAGGATGAGCACTTTCGGAGCGTTGGGCTCCGCACAGATCCGGCGGGTGGCCTCGACACCGTCCAGCCGGGGCATACGGACGTCCATCAGGACGACGTCCACGGCGGTGGCGCGGAGATTCTCGATCGCCTCCGCGCCGTCCCCGGCCTCCGCGACGACCTCCATGTCGGGCTGCGCGGCCAGCACCATACGGAATCCGGTGCGCAGCAGCACCTGGTCGTCGACGAGCATGACGCGGATCGACATCTGCGGGGTCCTTGTCCGGTAGGAGGAAGTCGGCCAGGAGGAAGTCGGCGCTGTCTCAGTGCGCGGGTTTCAACGGCAGCAGCGCGCTGATCCGGAAGCCGCCGCCGGGGCGCGGCCCGGCGTCCAGTGTGCCGCCGACCATGCCGACCCGCTCCCGCATGCCGATGAGCCCATGACCGCGCCCGTCGGCCCCGCCGTCCTCGTACAGCTCGTGGGCCGCGCCCCGCCCGTCGTCCTCGACGAGCAGCCCGAGCCCGTCGTCGAAGTAGACCAGACGCACGCTGGCGCCCACATCGGGTCCGCCGTGCTTGCGGCTGTTGGTGAGGGCTTCCTGCACGATGCGGTACGCGGTCAGCTCCACGCCGCTGGGCAGCGGTCGCGGGGTGCCCTCGATCCGGAAGTCCACGGTCAGCCCGGCGCCCCGGACGTTCTCGATCAGTTCCTCGATCTGTCCGACATCGGGCTGCGGCACATACTCGCCGCTCTCCTTGGCGTCACCAGTACGCAGCACGCCCAGCAGTCTGCGCATCTCGGCGAGCGCCTGTCTGCCGGTGCTCGAAATGGTCTCCAGGGCCTGTTTGGCCTGGTCGGGTGCGGCGTCCAGCACATAGGCGGCGCCGTCGGCCTGGACCACCATCACCGAGACGTTGTGCGCGACGACATCGTGCAGCTCACGGGCGATCCTGGCCCGCTCCGCGGCGACCGCCACCTTGGCCTGCGCCTCGCGCTCCTTCTCCAGCCGGGTGGCGCGCTCCTCCAGCTGGTCGAGATAGGCCCGGCGGGTACGGACGGAGTCGCCGAGCACCCAGGCGAGGACGAACGGCACGCTGATGACGATGGTGGCGACGACCAGGCCCAGGACACCGTCGGCGGTCGCGTCGGGCCAGCGCACCTGCGCCACGGGGGTGGCGAGCAGTCCACCGATCAGCGCGAGCAGCGAGGCCCAGCGCGGCCCGCCCTGCGCGACGACGGTGTAGATGATCACCAGCATCGCGAAGTCGGCCGGGTTGGGCCGCACGCCCAGCGCGAGCTGGAAGAGGCCAAGGCCCAACACGAGCAGCAGCACCTTCTCCGGCGCGCGGCGGCGCACCGCGACGGACAGGCTCAGCAGCAGGACCAGCAGGATGGCCGCCAGCCTCGTGGCGACGCCCTGGTTCTCCTGGACCACCCACAACAGGGACAGCCCGAAGAGCAGGACAGCCCAGAAGCTGTCGACGCCCGTCGGGTGTCCGCGGAGAAAGTCGTAGAAGCGCTGCACGTAACCCAGCGTAGTGAGGCGGACAAGGGGAGGGGTCAGCCGGAGGGCCGATCCAATCGGCGGAATCGTACTCCCCAAGGTGGAGACTTGACGCCGTGACGGATGAGACGTGTAAGTCGCCCGGGGCTCCGGGTACGGCGCGAGGCGCGACGGACGGCGGGCGCGGCACCGGACCGCTCCGGTGGCGTACGGCCGCCGAACGCGCGCTGTACGGCCCGGACGGCTTCTATCTGCGCCCCGAGGGACCGGCCGGGCACTTCCGTACGTCGGTCCACGCCTCGCCGCTCTTCGCCGCCGCGGTCGCGCGGCTGCTGGCCAGGACCGCCGAGCGGCTGGACAGGGACGAGGTGGCGCTCGTCGACGTCGGCGCGGGCCGCGGCGAGTTGCTTTCCGGAGTCCTGGCCGCGGTCCCGGACGGGCTCGCGGTCCGGCCGTACGCCGTCGAGCGCGCCCCGCGCCCCGCGGGCCTGGATCCCCGTATCGAGTGGTGCACGGAGCCCCCGCCCGGGGTCAGCGGGCTGCTCTTCGCGAACGAGTGGCTCGACAACGTCCCCGTCGACATCGCCGAGACCGGCCCCGACGGGGTCGCACGGTACGTCCTCGTCCGGCCCGACGGCTCCGAGGAACCGGGCGCCCCGGTCGAGGGGCCCGACGCCGAATGGCTCGCCCGCTGGTGGCCGCCGGCCGGTCCCGGCACCCGCGCGGAGATCGGCCGGCCGCGCGACGAGGCGTGGGCGGCGGCCGTCGCCACCCTGGAGCGGGGGCTCGCGGTCGCGGTCGACTACGCGCATGTACGGGACGCCCGGCCGCCCTTCGGCACGCTGACGGGCTTCCGGGCGGGCCGGGAGGTGCCCCCCGTACCGGACGGCGCCCGCGATCTCACGGCCCATGTGGCGCTGGACGCCTGCGCCCTGCCCGGCGCGGAACTGCTTGACCAGCGCGAGGCCCTGCACCGGCTGGGGGTGAGCGGCCGACGGCCGCCGCTGTCCCTCGCCACCACGGATCCGGCGGCCTACGTGCGGGCGCTCGCGGCGGCCGGGGAGGCGGCGGAGCTGACGGCCAGGGGCGGCCTCGGGGACTTCGGCTGGCTCATCCAGCCCGTCGGCCTCGGAAGCACGAGCAGAGGCACGAGCAGAGGCACGAGCAGAGGCACAGGCGGAGGCACGGGCGGAGAGGCGATCGGCGAGACGATCGGAGGCATCATCTGAGGCACCACCGGCGCTCTGAGAGACTGTCGCCCATGACGGAGACCACCCGGACGACGGTCGGAATCGGCGGCGCGGCCGAGAGCACGGACATGGTGCTCAATATTGGCCCGCAGCACCCCTCCACCCACGGGGTGCTCCGGCTCCGGCTCGTGCTCGACGGCGAGGTGATCCGGCAGGCGGAGCCGGTCATCGGCTATATGCACCGGGGCGCGGAGAAGCTCTTCGAGGCGCGCGACTACCGGCAGGTCCTGGTCCTCGCCAACCGCCACGACTGGCTCTCGGCGTTCTCCAACGAGCTGGGTGTGGTGATGGCCGTCGAGCGGATGCTCGGCATGGAGGTGCCCGAGCGCGCCGTATGGACCAGAACGCTGCTCGCCGAGCTGAACCGGGTGCTCAACCATCTGATGTTCCTCGGCTCATACCCCCTCGAACTGGGCGGTATCACCCCGGTGTTCTACGCGTTCCGGGAGCGCGAGGAGCTCCAGGGTGTGATGGAGGAGATCTCCGGCGGCCGGATGCACTACATGTTCAACCGGGTCGGCGGCCTCAAGGAGGACCTTCCCGCGGGCTGGCAGGGGCGCGCCAGGTCCGCGATCGCGTCGGTGCGCTCGCGGATGGACGTGTACGACCGGCTGGTCCTCGGCAACGAGATCTTCCGGGGTCGTACCCGCGGGGTCGGGGTGCTGTCGCGGGAGACGGTCCACGCGTACGGGGTGTCCGGGCCGATCGCCCGCGCCTCCGGGGTCGACTTCGATCTGCGCCGCGACGAGCCGTATCTCGCGTACGGCGAACTGCGCGACACGCTCAGGGTCGTGACCCGCGAGGAGGGCGACTGTCTGGCGCGGTTCGAATGCCTGCTGGAGCAGACGCACAACGCGCTGGCCCTGGCGGACGCCTGTCTGGACCGGATCGCGGAGCTGCCACCCGGGCCGATCAATCAGCGGCTGCCCAAGGTGCTGAAGGCGCCCGAGGGACATACGTACGCGTGGACCGAGAACCCTCTCGGTATCAACGGCTACTACCTGGTGTCCAAGGGCGAGAAGACGCCGTACCGGCTGAAGCTGCGCTCCGCCTCGTTCAACAACATCCAGGCGCTGACCGAGTTGCTGCCCGGGACGCAGGTCGCCGACATGGTGGCGATCCTGGGCTCGCTGTTCTTCGTCGTCGGGGACATCGACAAGTAACGCGTTCCGGGCGGCCGTTCGAAGCCGCTGGTGCTGTGGCCGGAAAAGTTTGCCGGCCACAGCACTAGCCGCTGATCGCGTCGCGCAGGTCTTCCAGTTCGAGCGGCTCGGTCTCGTCGTGCACGGTCAGATCGATGACCTGCCCGATACCGCGCTCCTCGGCCCTGCGCCGCTCGGCGAGAGCCTCCTCGCCCACCACGTCCGCGAGGTCCTCGCGCTCGACGCGCGCCAGTTCGGCGGCCGGTGCGGACCCCTCGGTGTCCTCCGCGTCCGCCTTCTTGAGCCCGCCGCGCGCGTTCTGCCCGGCGGGCTGCGCACCGAAGAAGTCGAAGCCGCCCTCGGGCCGCCGCGCGGGACGGTCCTGCGGGGCGTACGGGACGATCGCGGACGCCGTGGACACGCGCGTGGCGGGGAGGGCGGACGACGGGCGGTGGTGCTGCTCGGCCCCGGCGCCCGCCGCGTGCTTCCCCCGCGACTCCCCCGCCTCCGTGGCCCGCTCCGCGAGATCGCGTGTACGGGCCGCCTCGACCGTACGCCTGGCCTGCTGGACCGCGGCGTTGCGCGGCAGTTCGTCCAGGGCACGGGCGGCGCTGACGAACGCCGCCTTGGTGGGCGTGCTGCCCGCGGCGGGCAGCGCCTTGGGTACGGCCGCCGCCTCCAGGGCGAGCTGACGCCGCCCCTCCAGCGCGGTGGCGCGCTCGGTCTCCGCGGTGGCGTACCGGCGCAGCAGCGCGGCGTGCTCACCGCGCAGCCCGGCCAGCTCGATCCGCTTGGAGCGCAGCTTGGCCTCCAGCTTGAGGCGCAGCTCGCGCGACTCCTCGACGTCGGCTTCCAGTTCGGCTATGCGCTCCTCGGCCTTCCAGCCGTCGCTCTCCCGCGCGCGCGTCAGCTCGGCGACCCGGCGACCGGCGGCGCGGTCCCAGCCCCGCATGAAGACCGCGCCGGTGACCGCCGCGGCGGCCGTCACCGCGACCAGACCGCGGAGCACCACGGGCTCCGCGAGCAACCAGGCGCCCGCGGCACAGAGAACCGCGGCTCCGGCGACCGCCGTCGGCGGCAGAAGCTTGTGGAGGGGTGGGGAATGGCGGTGGCGTCCACGTGGCATGGCCTGAAATTTACCGTGCGTGGAGAGCGAATGGGGGGCCGGTCGGACAATCTTTCCCGGCCCGTTGCCGGCCTTCCTCCCCATCCACTCCTGTTTCCTCTACAGAACTCCGTTTTGCCTGGCGCCGGTTACCGCGCGGACGCCGTCCGGCCGCTACTTCTTGACCAGACCTTTGGACTCCAGGTACTCCTTGGCGACATCCTCCGGCTTGGCACGCTCGGCATCGACCTTGAGGTTCAACTTCGCCAGATCGTCCGTGGTCAGCGCGTCGGTCAGCTTGCCCAGCACATCGGCTATCTCCGCCGAACCGGCGTCCTTCGCATTGACCACCGGCAGTACGTTGTCGGCGTTCTGGAGCTTCTTGTCGTCCTCAAGCACAACGAGTCCGAAGCTGTCGAGCGTGCCGTCGGTGGTGGTGCTCAGGACCAGCTGGTCAACCCCGTCCTTGACGGCCTGCTTGGACTGCGGGGTGCCGACGCCCTTGGGGTCGATGCCCGTCACATCGATGCCGTACGTCTTCTTCAGACCCGGTGCGCAGAAGGGCCGTACCTCGCACTCGTCGCCCGCCGCGATCTTCACCTTGATCTTCGACTTTCCAAGATCGGAAAGCGTCTTCAGCTTGTTCTTCTCGGCGAATTCCTTGGTCACCGCGAAGGCATTCTGATCGACCGCCTGACCGGGGGGCAGCACCTTCAGTCCACGCGGCTCGGCGAGCTTCTTCAGCTCGGCGACCGTCGCGGCGGAGTCGCTGGAGGCGAGCGGCTTCGCCTGGGCCGCCTTGGCGCCGTTCACTTTGGCGTTGAGGAATTCCGTGATCGTCGCGGCGTATTCGGGCACCACGTCGATCTCGCCCTTCTCCAGGGACGGTTCGTACAGCTCACGGTTCTTCACCGTGGTGACGGACGTGGAGTAGCCGGCGTCGCCCAGGATCTGGGCGTACAGCTCCGCCAGCACCTTGGACTCCGTGAAGGCCGCCGCGCCGATGACGAGCGAGCCCTTCTCCCCCGAGCCGGAGCCGGAACCGGAGTCGGCGGCGCCGCTCTTGTCCTTCTCCAGGCTGTCGCCGCCGCACGCGGCGAGCGAGGTGGTCAGGGCCACCACTCCCAGTACGGCACCCGCGAGGCGCGAGGTCTTGCTCATGAGGTTCACCATCTCCAAGAAGCCATAAGGTCGGTCGTCACACGGTCGTGCGGGAGGGCCGGGCGGCGAGCGAGGGCGCCGGGTCGATGACCCGGTCCAGCGCCACCAGCACGCCTTCGACGAGCAGCGCGAGCAGCGCGACGAGCAGCGCGCCCGCGACCACCTGCGGGGTGTTGTACGTGTTGAAGCCGGCGGTGATGATGCGGCCGAGGCCGCCCTGTCCCACCATCGCCGCGATGGTGGCGGTGGCCACCACCTGTACGGAGGCCGAGCGGAGCCCGGTCATGATCAGCGGGTACGCGAGGGGCAGCTCGACCCGTACGAAGAGCTGGCGCCCGGACATGCCCATCCCCCGGGCGGCCTCCACGACCGCGCTGTCCACCTCCCGCATCCCGACGTAGGCGTTGGTGAGCAGCGGCGGCACGGCGAAGAGCACCAGCGCGATGATCGTCGGCACCGAGCCCGAGTTGCGCAGCGGCGAGACCATGAACAGGGCGAGCACGGCGAACACCGGTACCGCGCGGCCCACATTGGAGATATTGATCGCGAGTGCGCCGCCCTTGCCGATATGCCCCAGATGGAGCGCTATGGGCAGGGCGATGACACACGCCAGGGCGAGCGCGACCCCGCTGACGAATATGTGCTCCTCAAGCCGCCGCCACACCCCGCTGTCGCCGGACCAGTTGGCACCGGTCGTCAGCCAGCCGAACGCGTCTCCCAGAACTCCCATGGTCAGCCCACCGCCTTCACGGCATCGGCCGGCGCGGTCCGCGCGGCTCTACGGCCTGACGTACGCGCCGGACGTATGCGCGTCCAGGGCGTCAGCAGCCGCTGCACTCCGAGCAGCAGCAGATCGGCGACGACCGCGAGCAGCACACACAGCACCGAGGCCGTCAGCACCTGCGCCTTGAAGAAGCTCGGCAGCGCGTCCTCGATGAGATTGCCGAGCCCGCCCCGGCCGACGATCGACCCGACCGTGGTCAGCGCGACCGTCGACACCGTCGCTATCCGCAGGCCGGCCATCAGCGCGGGCAGCGCCAGGGGCAGCTCGACCTCCCAGAGCAGCCGCCCCGGTCCGTACCCCATCCCGCGAGCCGCCTCCCGTGCCTCTTCCGGCACCGATTCGAGCCCCGCGATGATGTTCCGCACGAGAATCGTCAGTGAATAGAGCACCAGGCCGGTGATCACCAGACCGGCGGAGAGCCCGAAGAGCGGCAGCAGCAGCGAGAACATCGCCAGCGACGGAATCGTGTAGAGCAGTGTCGTCAGCCCCAGCACCGGCCCGGCGAATGACGGCCTGCTCCGCGCCAGCAGGGCCAGCGGAAATGCCACCAGCAGCCCTATGACGACCGAGACCGCGGTGATCCACACATGCTGGACCGTGGCGTCGATCAGCTCCTGGCTACGGGAGCGGAGAAATTCCCCGCAGATCCAGTCGTTCGCCGCCAGGCACCCTTGCGTACTCATCCATCCCCGCCTCCCCCGTCTTCCCGAACGTATGTCTGGCTCTATGCCCTGGCGACCCTAACCCCGACCACTGACATTCGCGGAAGCCCGCCACATTCCAGCAACATGGCCTTCACACAACACGCCGCACAATGGGGAACCATGATCCGATTCGAGCACGTCACCAAGCGGTACCCGGACGGTACGACCGCTGTCGACGACCTCTCCTTCGAGGTCCCCCAGGGCGAACTAGTCACGCTCGTCGGGCCTTCCGGCTGTGGCAAGACCACCACGATGAAAATGGTCAACCGTCTCATCGAGCCGACCGAGGGACGGATATTCCTCGACGGGGACGACATATCCGCCATCGACCCGGTGCAGCTCAGGCGCCGTATCGGCTATGTGATCCAGCAGGTCGGTCTCTTCCCGCACAAGACGGTCCTGGAGAACACCGCGACCGTCCCGCATCTGCTGGGCTGGCAGCGAGGCAAGGGCCGTGAGCGCGCCGCCGAACTCCTCGATCTGGTCGGTCTCGACCCGTCCGTCTACGGCGACCGCTACCCCGAGCAGCTCTCCGGCGGCCAGCGCCAGCGCGTCGGCGTGGCCCGCGCCCTGGCGGCCGACCCGCCCGTCCTGCTGATGGACGAACCGTTCGGCGCGGTCGACCCCGTCGTACGCGACCATCTGCAGAGCGAGTTCCTCAAGCTCCAGGCGGCGGTCCGGAAAACTGTGCTGTTTGTCACGCACGACATCGAGGAAGCGGTCCGGCTCGGTGACCGTATCGCCGTCTACGGACAGGGCAGGATCGAACAGTTCGACGCCCCCGCCGCCGTGCTCGGCACCCCCGCCACCCCGTATGTCGCCGATTTCGTCGGCGCGGACCGGGGTCTGAAGCGGCTCTCCGTGACCTCCATCGAGGAGGGCGACCTCGAACAGCCGCCCGTCGTCCATCTCGACGACCCGCTGGGGCGCGCCGCGGCGAAGCTCGCCAAGGAGGGCGCGCGCTGGGCCGTCGTCCTGGACTCGGCCGACAATCTGCACGGCTGGATCTCCAGCGAGCAGACCGGCGCCTCCGGGACCGTACGGGAGCACGCGCGCCGGATGGAGGCGTGGCTGCCGGTCGGCGCCTCCCTGAAGCAGGCGTTCGCCACGATGCTCCAGCACGACGCGGGGTGGATCGCGGTGATCGACGAGGAGGCGACGGGACGCTTCCTCGGGGTCCTCACACCGGCCAGGCTGCACGAGGCGCTGCGCCGGTCGATCGACGCGGACGCGCAGGCCATCCCCCGTACGGAGGTGGAGCTGGAGACGGTCAGCAAGGTCGCCTCCGTCTGAGGGCCGCCGTCTGAGGGCCGCCGTCACGACGACGGCAGGGCGTCAGGGCGCTCAGTTCGAATAGAGCCGCCCGCTCATCCACTCCAGGGCCGGCGGGATCTCCCGGCGCCAGGTGTTGAAGTTGTGCCCGCCGCTGTCGAGGATGATCGACGACACATGCGAGGGCGCCTTGACCTTGCTGATGAACGTCCGCGTGGCCCTGAGATTTCCCTCGCCCTTCTTGGACGAGGTGACCAGGAGGGACACCGGGCCCTGCGGCCGGTTGTCCAGGCTCCACAGCAGATCGGAGCGGTTCCGCAGCTGCTTGTCGCCCCGGAAGAGATCACCGGTCGTCGGGTCGACGGGCGCCTTGTAGTACGCCGACAGCCCGACGCCCACGGAGTACCGCTCCGGATGGTGCATGGCGATCTTCAGCGCGCAGTAGCCGCCGGTGGAGTTGCCGATGATTCCCCAGCTCTTCGGCTCGCGCCCGACCCGGTACGTCCGGGACACCGCCAGCGGCAGATCCTTGGCGAAGAACGTCTCCGTCTGCGGCCCGCGCGGGATGTCCACGCACTCGGTGTCCCTCGGCGGCGCCACGGTGGGCCGCAGCATCACCAGCACCATCGGCTGCATCTTGCCGTCCTTGGCCAGCTGCCAGGCGGTCTTCGGATAGTTCAGCCCCTTGATCAGATTCTCCGCCATCCCCGGGTAGCCGGTGAGCACCACGGCGACCGGGAAGGTCCGGTGCACGAATCCCGGCCGGAAGTACTCCGGTGGCAGATAGACGTACGCGGTGCTGTCGATCCCGGATTTCGGGCCGCTGACGACGATCCTCTGGACCTGGCCGGCCACCGAGGGCACCGAACCGCCGGGGGTGGGCGTCCGCTGTGTGTCCATCACCGTCACGTGAGTGCCGCCGGCCGAGTGGTCGACGAACGACCCCAGGTCCTGCTTGCGCCCGAACAGGTCGGACCACGAACCGTAGAAGAGGAAGGAGTTGTTGGCGACGAGACCGACCGCCACGAACACCGCCACCTGCGTGGCGAACAGCAGTCCGATCCGGCCGAGCACCACACGGGGTGTACCGCGCGACAGGCGCGGCCAGAGCCAGATGGTCACAACGAACAGCCCAACAGCCAGCAGGACGGCCAAGATCAGGACTTTGCGGCTGGTAAGACCCATATCGACCGAGCTTTCTCCTGTGAGATTTTCCGAAACGCTGAGGAACCCGACCCCCGAAAGCCCCGTCCTAGAGGTCGCAAAATGTCCGGCCCGCGAAGAAGAGGCGGAGACGGGCACCACACTCTCTCGCGGAACCACGGGAAGCGATGTCTGTGACTCTGGATGCGGATAAATCAGGATCGGTTCCGGGTCGGTCACAGCACAACACGGGCATACCTCCCAAGCCACTGACACGCCGTCTGTTCCGGCGGACCCGACGTCTGTTCCGCTGGACCCGCCGTCTGTTCCGCGGCCCGCGCCCCGAATCCGTCCCCGCGCTGGTCGGCACCGCCTGCACCCTCGTCGGGCTGATGGATATCGCCACCGGCGTCTTCCCCCGCTTCCGCCACAGCCGGATGCACGCCTTCGCCGAGGTGCTGCCGGGGGCGCTCGGCCCCCTCTCCGCCGCGCTCTCCATCAGCGCCGGCGTACTCCTGCTGCTGCTCGCGCACGGTCTGAAACGCCGTAAACGCCGCGCCTGGCGAGCCGCCGTCGTCCTGCTGCCGGTGGGCGCCGTGGCCCAGTTCGGCTACCGGCACTCGCTCGTCGGCACCCTGCTCCCGCTGGCACTGCTCGCCCTGCTGCTGCGCCACCGCCGGGAGTTCGCCGCCCTGCCCGACCCGCGCAGCCGCTGGAAGGCGCTCGCCAACTTCTTCCTCATGGGCGCGGGCTCCATCGGCCTCGGGCTGATCATCGTGAGCGTCCATCCGCACCGGACCATCGGCAACCCCAGCCTCGCCGAACGGCTCGAACATGTGCTGTACGGCCTGTTCGGCCTCGACGGACCCATCGACTACAGCGGCGTCGTGAGCGGCACCGTCGGCGACTCCCTCGGCGCGCTCGGCCTGCTCACCGCCCTCACCACCGGCTATCTCGCCTTCCGGCCCGAACACCCCGCCGCCCGCCTCACCGAGGACGACGAGCGGCGGCTGCGCGCCCTGCTCGCCCAGCACGGCGGCCGTGACTCCCTCGGCCACTTCGCCCTGCGCCGCGACAAGGGCGTGGTCTTCTCCCCCAGCGGCAAGGCCGCCGTCTGCTACCGCGTCGTCTCCGGGGTGATGCTCGCCAGCGGCGACCCGATCGGCGACGTCGAGGCCTGGCCCGGCGCCATCGAACGCTTCATGGACGAGGCCAAGGCCCACTCCTGGACCCCCGCCGTCATGGGCTGCGGCGAGACGGGCGGCGAGGTCTGGACCCGCGAGACCGGACTCGACGCGCTGGAGCTGGGCGACGAGGCGGTGGTGGACGTGCCGGATTTCTCCCTGCACGGACGCGCCATGCGGAACGTACGCCAGATGGTGAGGCGCATCGAGCGCGCCGGCTACGAAACGCGGGTACGGCGCGTCCGTGATCTCTCCGACGGCGAGCTGGCCAGGATCCGCGGCGCCGCCGCCGACTGGCGCGGCACCGACACGGAACGCGGCTTCTCCATGGCCCTCGGCCGGATCGGCGACCCCGCGGACGGCGAATCCGTGATCGCCACGGCCCACAGGCCGGGCGAGGACACGACCGGCCCGTACGGCGACCTGAAGGCCGTACTCCACTTCGTCCCGTGGGGTACGGACGGGATGTCCCTCGACCTGATGCGCCGCGACCGCTCCGCCGACCCCGGCATGAACGAACTGCTGATCGTCGCCGCCCTGCACGCCGCCCCCGCGCTCGGGGTGGAACGGGTCTCCCTCAACTTCGCGATGTTCCGCTCGGCGCTCGCGCGCGGCGAACGGCTGGGCGCGGGACCGGTCCTGCGCGGCTGGCGGAGGCTGCTGGTCTTTCTCTCCCGCTGGTTCCAGATCGAGTCGCTGTACCGCTTCAACGCCAAGTTCCAGCCGCGCTGGGAGCCTCGCTTCGTGGTTTTCCGCAGCACCGGCGAACTGCCCAGGATCGGCCTCGCCGCGATGCGGGCCGAAGGCTTCGTCACCCTCTCGCTGCCCCGCCCCCTGCGCCGCCTCGCCCGCGACCGGCACCCCCGCCCCTGCGCCCACGACATCGCGGGCCCGCCCGACCACGAGGTCCGTACCGCCTGAGGGTGTATCCGGCCCGCCCAAGGACGTGCCCCGCGCCCGTCGCACGGATCCGGCCGGGCCGCCCGCCCTCGTGCGGACCCCTGGACGAGTAAGTCCGAAGTGGCGTCGTCCGCCCGGAGGGCGGGCCCGGGGGCGTCTGGCGTGTGCGATCGCAAGGCGCCGGAGTGCCCTCGCAGCGGAGCTACTAGAGCATTTCGGCAACGCGGCGAGCGTGCGTGCCAGGCGTTCCCGGGCAGACGGGACTTCGGACTTACTCGTCTAGGGTGGGCGTATGAGTACGTTGCGCGGACGGGGCACAGTCGAGGGGCTGCCGGAGTGGGACCGCTGTGCGGTGATGGGCGTCATCAATGTGACGCCCGACTCCTTCTCCGACGGAGGCCGCTACTTCGACACCACCGCCGCCGTCAAGCACGGCCTCGATCTTGTCGCCGAGGGCGCGGACCTGGTGGACGTCGGCGGTGAGTCGACCAGGCCCGGCGCCACCCGCGTCGACGAGGACGAGGAGCTCAGGCGCGTGATCCCCGTCGTACGGGGCCTGGCGGCCGAAGGCGTCACCGTCTCCGTCGACACCATGCGCGCCTCCGTCGCCGAGCAGGCCGTCGCGGCCGGCGCCGCGCTGGTCAACGACGTCAGCGGCGGACTCGCGGACCCCGCCATGGTGCCCGCGGTCGCCGCCGCGGGGGTGCCCTTCGTGGTGATGCACTGGCGCGGCTTCAGCGAGCGGATGAACAGCCGCGCCACCTATACGGACGTCGTCGCGGAGGTCGTCGCAGAACTGCGCGCCCGGATGGACGCGGTGGTGGCCGGAGGCGTCGCCCCCGAACGGCTCGTCATCGATCCCGGCCTCGGCTTCGCCAAACGGGCCGAGCACGACCTCGCGCTCCTCGCCCACCTCACCGAGCTGCGCGCCCTGGGCCGGCCGCTTCTGGTCGCGGCCTCCCGTAAACGCTTCCTCGGACATGTCCTCGCCGACGGCGAGGGCTCCCCGCCGCCCGCCCGCGAGCGCGACGCGGCCAGCGCCGCCGTCTCCGCGATCGCCGCCCACCAGGGCGCCTGGGCGGTCCGCGTCCACGAGGTACGGGCCACCGCCGACGCGGTACGGGTGGCCCGCGCCGTCGAGGGAGCCCAGTGACCGCGCGTACGGACAACGAACAGGTCGAGGTGGCCAACACCACGTTCTACGAGGCCATGGAGCGCGGCGACTTCGACGCGCTGTCCGCGCTCTGGCTGGACGGCGACGACGACGGGATCTCCTGCGTCCACCCGGGCTGGCCCGTGCTCACCGGCCGCGGAGAGGTGCTCCGCTCGTACGCGCTGATCATGGCGAACACCGAGTACATCCAGTTCTTCCTGACCGATGTCGTGGTGTCGGTCTGCGCCGACACGGCGCTGGTGACCTGCACGGAGAACATCCTCAGCGGCGGCCCGGCCGAGGAGAGCGGAGAGCTCGGACCGCTCGTCGGCCAGCTGGTCGTCGCCACCAACGTCTTCCGCCGCACACCCGAAGGGTGGAAAATCTGGTCACATCATGGCTCACCGGTTCTGGCCGAGACCGATGAGGAAACGGACGACGAGACACCCGCGTGAGTGGGTAGGCAGCTCCTGCGGACCGGTCGGCGGGTCCGGGCAGGGGCGGCCACCGGGCAAACCCCACACCTGTCCCTCACCCCCGCACGAGAGCACTGTCCGTGCCCGCGGGTAGATTCAAATGTGGGGACCCAGCCGCCCGCACCCGGCCGGGTGCCCCGACGACCAACGACAGCAGGAGTGATTCGCGTGGATCGTGTCGCGCTGCGCGGCCTCAAGGCCCGCGGGCATCATGGCGTCTTCCCCCGGGAGCGCGAGGAGGGCCAGACCTTCATCGTGGACCTGATGCTCGGCCTCGACACCCGCCCCGCGGCTGCCGACGACGACCTGGCGAAGACCGTGCACTACGGCATCGTGGCCGAAGAGGTCGTGGAGGTCGTTCAGGGAGAGCCGGTCGACCTGATCGAGACGCTGGCGGAACGGATCGCCCAGCAGTGCCTGAAACACGACGGCGTCCAGGAGGTCGAGGTGGTCGTACACAAACCGGACGCCCCGATCACCGTCCCCTTCGACGATGTGACCATCACCATCACCCGGAGCCGAGTATGAGTGTGTTTTCCGCCAACGGTCCCCAGGGCGACCCGACCGTACAGCCGGTGCCCGCCTCCGTGGTCGCCCAGGTCGACGCCGCCGACACCACGCTGTCCAATCCGAAACGCGCCGTGGTCTCCCTCGGCTCCAATCTCGGCAACCGCCTGGAGACGATCCAGGGCGCCATCGACGCCCTGGAGGACACCCCGGGACTGCGGGTCAAGGCGGTCTCGCCGGTGTACGAGACCGAGCCCTGGGGCGTCGAGCCCGGCTCCCAGCCGTCCTACTTCAACGCGGTCGTCGTGATCAAGACAACGCTGCCGCCGTCGTCACTGCTGGAGCGCGGCCAGGCCATCGAGGAGGCCTTCGACCGGGTCCGCGAGGAGCGCTGGGGGGCGCGCACCATCGATGTGGACATCGTGGCGTACGCGGACGTCGTCTCGGACGACCCGCTGCTCACCCTTCCCCACCCCAGGGCCCACGAGCGCGCCTTCGTCCTCGCCCCCTGGCACGACGTGGAGCCGGAAGCACAGGTCCCCGGCCGTGGCCCGGTCGCCGATCTGCTGGCGGACGTCGACCGCGGCGGTGTCCAGACCCGGACCGATCTGGAACTCCGCCTGCCCGAGTAGTGGTTAGGCTCAGCGGGTCGGTACGGCGAGGATCGGTACAGCGAGGCGAAGGGCTTTCTCGGTGAAGCAGTTGCGGATCGGCGTCCTCGCCGGCCTGTTCGTGGTGGCGGGCGTGCTCTCCTGGGGCGCCGCCCGCCTGTGGGACTCCTTCGGCACGCTGCCGAGCGTCCCCCTCGCGGCGCCGATCGTGCTCGCGGTGATCGCCGTGGTCCTGGCAGCGACGGCCCTCTCACTGCGCGCGCGGCTGAAGGCCCAGCGGGAACGCCGCCCCGGCGCGCAGGGCGTGAACCCACTGATGGCTGCCCGCGCGGTCGTCTTCGGCCAGGCCAGCGCCCTGGTCGCGGCCCTCGTCTCCGGCATGTACGGCGGCACGGGCGTCTTCCTGCTCGGCTCCCTCGACATCCCCGCCCGCCGCGACCAGGCGATCTACGCGGCCTTCTCCGTGCTGGCGGGCATCGCGGTGATCGTCGCGGCGTTCTTCCTGGAGCGGGTCTGCAAACTCCCGGAAGACCACGACAAGAACGGCACAGCCCCGGCGGGCCCCACCGCCTGAACGGACACGCCCCCGACGGCTCCGCTCAGCGGTCACCAGGGCTGCCGGGCCAGATGCCCGTTCACCAGAAACCTGGCGCACGGTTCCAGCGTGAACGTGTACAGCGTGAACGGCTTGTCCCCGGCGATCCGTACCCGTACGCAGCGCACCTCGCTCCACGTCGACTCGACGAGTTCCAGACGGTGCTGCTCAGGTCTGAAGGTGCCGCGTGACGGCCAGCTGTCGGCGACGACGAGACGCGCCGCCGTCCCATCGGCCCGAGGTGTGAACCTCGCTCCGACGATCCGTGCGAGCGTCGCGAGAAAGGGCACGTTCGCACTGACCAGGACTCGTGCGGGCCAGCGCTTGAGCCGAAACCCGTCTCCGTCCGCGTAGCCGTCGAGAAAGCCCTCGAACATCCTCCTGTCGCGCAGCACCACGCGAGGGAACTGCTGCCGCATGTGATGGGCGTCGCCGCCCACGTACTGCCGCATCAAGTCCGCCAGATATGAGGACACCGCGCGGACGCGGAACCCCGGCACCTCGCGCTTCAGATAGCCGGAGGGGCGCGTGACAGGTTCGAGCCGGGCGGTCAGGCCGACCGCGTCGGTCAGGCACTCCGCGAACTTCGTCGCGAACGCTTCGTCGTTGACCACCAACGACACGTAGTTCGTGCCGACCGTGCCGTCCGAGCACGTCGCACCGATCACATAGCCGAGGTCGTAGCCCGGCCGGATCGTGAGTCGCTCACGGCGGAGCTTCCGGGCATGCGTCCAGGCGAGCACCGTTCCGCCGGCGTCTCTGGCGTGGACCCAGCCGTCGGGACTTCTCAGCAACTGATCCGGCGCGGTGGTGAAGGTCGAGTGTTCGGTGGTGACCTCGACTACCTGCCGAGCCTTGACGGCCACCACCCCGGTCACGGTCGTCTGGACCGTGCGTGTCCCGTCCAGGGCCCAGAGTCTGGCTCCGACCCGTACGTTCCGCGCCTGCTCCCGCCCGCCGACCGCGTTCACCGTCTGCTTGCTCGGCAGTCCGTACCCCATCGCGCCCCCTTGATCAGCGTAGATTTCCGTCGATCAAGGACGCTATCGGGCACCACTGACAATCGGCCCTATCGCGCCAGTATCAGACTCATCGCCTCGGCGCGCGTGGTCGAGTCCCGCAGCTGCCCGCGCACCGCCGACGTGATCGTCTTCGCACCCGGCTTCCGTACGCCTCGCATGGTCATGCACATGTGCTCACACTCGATGACCACGATCACCCCTCGCGGCTCAAGGATCCGCATCACGGACTCGGCGATCTGCGTCGTCAGCCGCTCCTGGACCTGAGGCCGCCGGGCGAAGACATCCACCAGTCTGGCGAGCTTCGAGAGCCCGGTGATCTTCCCGTCGGGCGACGGGATATAGCCGACATGGGCCACCCCGACGAACGGGACCAGATGATGCTCACAGGTACTGGTGACTTCGATGTCCTTCACCATGATCATTTCATCGTGGCCGAGATCGAACGTCGTGGTCAGCACCTCTTCGGGCGTCTGCCAGAGCCCTGCGAATATCTCCCTGTACGCCCGCGCCACCCGGCCGGGAGTCGCCCGTAGGCCCTCCCGGTCCGGGTCCTCCCCCACCGCGATCAGCAGCTCGCGCACCGCATTCTCGGCCCGCTTCTCATCGAATTCGCGGATGGGGTTCTCCCCGTCCAGCATCACCGGGTCGGTCATGTGTGCCTCGTTCCTGTGCCGTTCTGTGGGCGGGCAAACGAATGCCGCGCCCCCACAGGCTAAAACCTGGGGGGCGCGGCATCCATTCCGGGCCAGGTGAGGCGCCGGGATCAGCTCTCGGGGCGCTCCTCGGGGACCGCCTCGTTGGGCGTCTCGCCGCTCGTCACCGCGGGCATCCCGCCGTTCGAACCGGAGGCGCCATTGGTCAGCGCCAGTTCCTTGGGCGAGAGCACCGGCGGACGCGTCGAGGGGGTACGACGCGAGGAGCCGGTCCACGCCGGACGGGACGGGCGCTTCACGATGGTCGAGAAGATCTCGGCGATCTGTTCCTTGTTCAGCGTCTCCTTCTCCAGGAGCGCCAGGACCAGATTGTCGAGGACGTCGCGGTTCTCGACGAGAATCTCCCACGCCTCGTTGTGCGCGGTCTCGATGAGCTTCTTGACCTCTTCGTCGACCAGCGCCGCGACCTCTTCCGAGTAATCGCGCTGATGCGCCATCTCCCGGCCGAGGAACGGTTCGGTGTTGTCGCCGCCGAACTTGATCGCGCCGAGCCGCTCGGTCATGCCGTACTGCGTGACCATCGCCCGAGCCGTGGCCGTGGCCTTCTCGATGTCGTTGGCCGCGCCCGTCGTCGGGTCGTGGAAGACCAGTTCCTCGGCCGCGCGCCCGCCCATCATGTAGGCGAGCTGGTCCAGCATCTCGTTGCGCGTGGTCGAGTACTTGTCCTCGTCGGGCAGGACCATGGTGTAGCCCAGGGCCCGGCCGCGCGACAGGATCGTGATCTTGTGCACCGGGTCGGAGTTCGGAGACGCCGCGGCGACCAAGGCGTGACCGCCCTCGTGGTACGCGGTGATCTTCTTTTCCTTCTCGGACATGATCCGGGTCCGCTTCTGCGGGCCCGCCACGACGCGGTCGATCGCCTCGTCCAGGGAGTGGTTGTCGACCAGCTTCTTGTCGCTGCGCGCCGTCAGGAGCGCCGCTTCGTTCAGCACGTTCGCCAGATCCGCGCCGGTGAAGCCGGGCGTACGACGGGCGACAGCGCCCAGATCGACGTCCGGGGCGACCGGCTTGCCCTTCTGGTGGACCTTCAGGATCTCCAGCCGGCCCTGCATGTCCGGGCGGTCGACGGCGATCTGCCGGTCGAAGCGGCCCGGGCGCAGCAGCGCCGGGTCGAGGATGTCGGGCCGGTTCGTGGCGGCGATCAGGATGACGCCGCCCTTCACGTCGAAGCCGTCCATCTCCACGAGCAGCTGGTTCAGCGTCTGCTCGCGCTCGTCGTGGCCACCGCCGAGACCCGCACCGCGGTGCCGGCCGACGGCGTCGATCTCGTCAACGAAGACGATCGCCGGGGCGTTCGCCTTGGCCTGCTCGAAGAGGTCACGCACACGCGAGGCGCCGACACCGACGAACATCTCGACGAAGTCGGAACCGGAGATCGAGTAGAACGGCACCCCGGCCTCGCCCGCGACCGCGCGGGCGAGCAGCGTCTTGCCCGTACCGGGCGGGCCGTAGAGCAGCACGCCCTTCGGGATCTTGGCGCCGACGGCCTGGAACTTCGCCGGCTCCTGGAGGAACTCCTTGATCTCGTGGAGCTCCTCGACCGCCTCGTCGGACCCGGCCACATCGGCGAAGGTCGTCTTCGGGGTGTCCTTGGTGATCAGCTTGGCCTTGGACTTCCCGAACTGCATGACACGGGAGCCGCCGCCCTGCATCTGATTCATCAGGAACAGGAAGACCACGACGATCAGGACAAAGGGAAGCAGCGAGAGCAGCACCGAGACGAACGGGCTCTGCTTCGACGGCGAGACCGTATAGCCCTTGCTGATGTCGCCGTTCTGGAACTTGGTCTGGAGCGTCTTGGCCAGCGTCGCGCCCTGGCTGCCGATATAGCTCGCCTGGATCTTGTCGCTGCCGTTGATCTTCTGGCCGTTTTTGAGGTCGACCTTGATGATCTGTTCGTCGCCGGTGGTCAGTCTGACCTGCTCGGCCTGGTTCTTGTCGATCGCCTGGACGACCTGACCGGTGTCCACTGTCTTGTAGCCGCCCGACGAGCCGACGACCTGCATCAACACGACCACGGCGAGGACGGCCAGCACGATCCACATGACCGGCCCACGGAAGTATCGCTTCACGTCCATCCATACGGAGCGAAGTCGCCCCGTCCCTCCTGCCCGTAGGTAAATGCTGCTGTGAGAAAAGACTGTTCTTCGGACGGTACCCCAGCATTGTGGCCCGCGACCGCACGGGACGGCTGGCAAACCCGTCTTCCCATGCTCCAACGGCGCGAGGGGGTCTGGGGTTCCCGGCCGCGGCGAAGCCTTTCCCTGGAACTTCGCCGCTCTTCGGAGCGCTCAGGTGCGCCGAGGTGCGCTCTAACCGCCGTACACATGTGGAGCGAGCGTCCCGACGAAAGGCATGTTGCGGTACTTTTCCGAGTAATCCAGGCCATATCCCACGACAAACTCATTGGGAATGTCAAAGCCGATCCATTTGACGTCGATCGCGACCTTTGCGGCATCCGGCTTACGGAGCAGGGTGCAGACTTCGAGCGAGGCCGGCTCCCTCGAACCGAGGTTGGAGAGCAGCCACGACAGGGTCAGACCCGAGTCGATGATGTCCTCGACGATCAGTACGTGCTTGCCCTTGATGTCGGTGTCCAGATCCTTGAGGATCCGGACCACACCGGAGGACTGCGTGCCCGCCCCGTACGAGGAGACGGCCATCCAGTCCATCGTCACGGGGGTGGACAGCGCCCGCGCCAGGTCCGCCATGACCATCACGGCGCCCTTGAGGACTCCGACGAGAAGCAGGTCCTTGCCCGCGTACTCCGCGTCGATCTTCGCGGCCAGTTCGGCCAGCTTCGCGTCGATCTCTTCCTTGGTAATGAGCACCGACTGGAGGTCGCTGCCCATGTCCTTGTCGTCCACCCGCATCACTTTCGTCGTCGGCCATGGGTCCGGGGCCAAGGCACTGGCGGCCCGGGAGACACAGCCGTAAGTGCATCAGCGCTTCAGCCCTGCCGGATGACCAGTCTGCCACCCTGCCTCCGGGCCTCCACGCGGCCGGGCAGGTTGATGGCTCCCTGGCCGCGCCAGCCGGTGATCAGGCGGTCGACCTCTTCGATGTGACGGGCGAACAGCGAACCCGCGGGGGCGCCCGCGGCGATGACCGCCCGGCGCAGCACGCGACGGCGGACGGCGGCCGGGAGGACGTACAGCTTGGCGCACTGCAATTGCCCGGAATCGTCCCGTACGGACTCCTCGACGGTGGCGGCCCAGGTGTCCAGGGCGTCGGCGTCGTCGCGGGAGAGCTGTGCCGTACGGGCAAGGGCCTCGACGACGCCCTTGCCGAGCGCCTTCTCCAGGGCCGGCAGCCCTTCGTGGCGCAGTCGTGAACGGGTGTACGCGGGGTCGGTGTTGTGCGGGTCGTCCCAGACGGGGATCGACTGGACCAGACAGGCCTTGCGCGCGGTCTGCCGGTCGAGCTGGAGGAAGGGGCGCCGGTAGCGGCCGGCCGCCCCCGAGACGGCGGCCATCCCGGACAGCGAGCGGGTGCCTGAGCCGCGGGCGAGCCCGAGCAGCACGGTCTCGGCCTGGTCGTCGCGGGTGTGGCCGAGCAGGACGGCGGCGGCGCGGTGGCGCTCCGCGGCGGCGTCGAGTGCGGCGTAGCGGGCGTCGCGCGCGGCGGCCTCAGGCCCGCCCTCCCGGCCGACGGTCACGGCGACGGATTCGACGGGATCCAGGCGCATGGCGCGGAGTCGGGTGACGACTTCGGCGGCGCGGAGGGCGGAACCGGCCTGGAGGCCGTGGTCGACGGTGACGGCTCCGGCGCGGACGGAGAGCTTGGGGGCCTCGAAGGCGAGGGCGGAGGCGAGCGCCATGGAGTCGGCGCCGCCGGAGCAGGCGACGAGCACGAGAGGCGGCTCGCCGGCGGGGACGGAGACGGCGGAGAAGTTGTCCGGCCGGTCGGTGAGGACGTCGTGGAGTACGCGGCGGACCGCCAGGCGTATCGCCGCGACCGCAGGATGGGGACCCATATCCGGTGCCCTTCGTGATGTTATTTGGGGGGTGCCTCGGTCGGAGTAAGGACGGAGAGCGTCACTCAGAGTGCGTCGATGGTGACAGAACCGAGCCATTACCCGAGCATTGCACGCCTATCCCTCACCCACGGTCCCTCGGATGGGTGATACCTGAGGCGTACTTCTGCCGTGGGCCGCGCCCGTCTCAGGAGTCCGCCTTGCGGTGCACCCGTGCGATCCAGTCCGCCGGTTTAGCGATCTCAGCCTTCGTGGGGAGGGTGTTCGGCGAGGTCCAGACCCGGTTGAAGCCGTCCATGCCGGTCTCCTCGACCACGGCCCGTACGAACCGCTCCCCGTCCCGGTACTGGCGCAGTTTGGCGTCGAGGCCGAGCAGTTTGCGCAGCGCCTGGTCGAGGCGGCCCGCGCCCCGGGCCCTGCGCTGCTGGAACTTCTCGCGGATCTCGGCGACCGACGGCACGACGGCCGGTCCCACGCCGTCCATCACATAGTCGGCGTGCCCTTCGAGCAGGGACATCACGGCGGTGAGCCGGCCGAGGATCTCGCGCTGACCGGGGGTCTGCACCAGCTCGACGATGCTGCGGCCGTCGTCATTGTCCTCGCCTTCCGGGCGACCGCCGGCGAGCGACTGCGCGGCCTCGCGGAGCCGTTCGACGAGGGTCATCGGGTCGACCTCGGTCTGGTCGAGGAATGACTGGATCTCGCCCTGGAGGTGGTCGCGCAGCCAGGGCACGCCGGTGAACTGGGTGCGGTGGGTCTCCTCGTGGAGGGCGACCCAGAGCCTGAAGTCGTGCGGCTGGACGTCCAGTTCGCGTTCGACGTGGACGATGTTGGGGGCCACGAGCAGCAGTCGGCCGCCGCCGTTCGCGGCGGCGGGGAGATCGCGGGTGGCGGGGGCAAACGTCTCGTACTGGCCGAGGACACGGGACGACATGAAGGACAGCAGCATGCCCAGCTCCACGCCGGTCACCTTGCCGCCGACCGCGCCGAGCACGGCGCCGCCGGGACCGCCGGGGCGGCGTTCCTGCATCTTCGACAGGAGGGGCTTGAGCAGCTCACGGAATCCGGCCACGTTCGCCTTGACCCAGCCGGCCCGGTCCACGACCAGGACCGGGGTGTCGGGCGGCTCATGGCCGTCGGGAACCATGCGCGTGTACGCGCGGACGTGCTCCTCCGAGGACTTCGCGTGCCGCCGCAGCTCGGCGACGATCTCTCGCGCCTCGTCGCGGGTCACTTCCGGTCCCGGCCGCACGAGGCGGGTCGCGGTCGCCACCGCGAGATTCCAGTCGACCATCTGGGCACCACCGATGCTCGTCATGCGTCAACCGTACGTGCTCGGCCCGGGGTGCGGTGGGGTGTGGGTGGCCCGGTTCTTCCCCTACGGGTCCCCTCAGGGGCGCCGGAGACGGTCGGGGAGGGGCCGAAGCGGGCCGGCGGAGGGCCGACGCGCGGGCGCCTGTTCACGCGAGGAGCCCGTCTGTTTATGGGAGGAGGCCGCCTGTTCATGGGAGGAGGCCGCCTGCTTTACGGGAGGAGGCCGCCTGCTTTACGGGACCAGGGCCGCGGAGAGCCGGTCCAGGGCCTTCTGGGCGGTGTCGGGGGCGGGGGTGGCGCCCGCCATGAAGGCGAAGGCCAGCAGCCGGCCCCGGGCGTCGACGACCGTGCCCGCCAGGGCGTTCACGCCGGTGAGCGTGCCGGTCTTGGCGCGGACGAGTCCGGCGGCGGGCCCGGCGTCCGCGTACCGGCTCCGGAGGGTGCCGTTGAACCCGGCGACCGGCAGTCCCGTGAGTACGGGGCGCAGCTCCGGGCGTGCGGGGTCCGCCGCGCGGGCCAGCAGCGCGGTGAGCAGGGTGGCGCTGACCCTGTCCTGGCGGTTGAGGCCGCTGCCGTCGGCGAAGCGCGCGCCGCTGACCGGCAGTCCGAGCTTCTTGAGCTCGGCGCCGACGGCGCGGCCCGCGCCCTCGAAGCTGGCGGGTTCGCCCGCCGCGAGGGCGGTCTGCCGGGCCAGGGACTCGGCGATGTCGTTGTCGCTGTCGGTCAGCGCGCGTTCGACGAGATCGGAGAGCGGGCGGGAGTAGGTCCTGGCGACGGTCTTCGAGCCCTTGGGGGTCTTGCCGGGCTCGGGCGCCGCGGAGGTACGGACGCCGCGCTCGCGCAGCAGTGCGGCGAAGACCCGGGCGGCGTCGCCCGCCGGATTGCCGCTGCGGGGGGCGGGTCCGCTGCGGGATGTGTCGAGCCGGCCCTGATCGGCCATCAGGGCGACGACGGGGGCGATGTTGTCGTTGGGGCCGATCGGGTGCTCCCGGCGGCCGGAGTAGAGGGAGGTGTCGTAGCGCAGCTCGACCTTGGTGATGCCCCGGTCGCGCAGCGCACGGGCGGTGTCGTCGGCGAGGGCGCTGAGCCCGGCCCTGCCGAGGGTGGCGTCACCGCCGCCGACCAGGGTGATCCGCCGGGCGTCGGCGGTGGAGGTCACCGTGGTGGCGATGCGGTGGTCGGGACCGAGCGCGGAGAGCGCGGCGGCCACCGTCGCGATCTTGACCGTGGAGGCCGGGGTCATCGGGGTGCCGGCCGCCTTCCCGTACAGCGGTTCACCGGTCGTGGCGTCGACGACGGAGGCCGAGCGGGCCTCACCGAGCGCGGGGTCGTCGAGGAGCGGTCCGAGCTTCTTCCTGAGATCCACGGAAACGGCTCCGGCATTCGGGGGCTCGGTACCGGGTGCGGAAAGCGCGGAGAGCACGCCGGCGGCGCTGGGGGCGGGCGCGGGCGTACGGGGGGCGGACGGGTCGTGATGTGCGCCACCCGTACGGCTCTGCGCGACCGCCCACTCGCGCTCGGCCTTACGCTGACCGGAGTCCCAGGGGCCGGCCGCGGCCACCGCCGCGGCGGCGAGCGCCATGCCGACCACGACGGAACCCGCCGTGAGCTGCCACACTTTCGGCTCGACCACGGTTGACCAGCCCCTTTCGCGATCACACTGCTGCGTGGGGGACACTTAATCACTGCGCCTTGCCACGAGCATGGCACCCCGGCCAGGAGTGGGCCCGCTGTCCGCTCCCGGACGGGGGGTCTCCTGCGTGAAGTCGCAGCACCACCGACAAATGTGTTGATCATGGAGGAGCCACCCGTGGAGTTCGACGTCACCATCGAGATCCCTAAGGGTTCGCGGAACAAGTACGAGGTGGACCACGAGACCGGTCGGATCCGTCTTGACCGTCGTCTCTTCACCTCGACCAGCTACCCGGCCGACTACGGGTTCGTCGAGAACACCCTCGGCGAGGACGGCGACCCGCTGGACGCGCTGGTCATCCTGGACGAGCCGACCTTCCCTGGCTGCCTCATCAAGTGCCGTGCCATCGGCATGTTCCGGATGACGGACGAAGCCGGCGGCGACGACAAGCTGCTGTGCGTCCCGGCGTCCGACCCCCGGGTGGAGCACCTGCGCGACATCCATCACGTCTCGGAGTTCGACCGCCTGGAGATCCAGCACTTCTTCGAGGTCTACAAGGACCTGGAGCCCGGCAAGTCCGTCGAGGGCGCCGACTGGGTCGGCCGCGCCGAGGCCGAGGCCGAGATCGAGGCCTCGTACAAGCGACTTGAGGCCCAGGGCGGCGCGCACTGACCTGGCGCTGACCAGGCGCTGACCGGGCACCGGCCGCCGGACGAATGACAGGCGGTTGACGGGCGGCGTACCCCGCGTGGGGTACGCCGCCCGTCCGCGTGTGTGACTCGTCCGCGTGTGTGACTGTCCATGTCCATGCCCATACTGGGCAGACGTGTGACTGCGCGGCGACCGGACA
This sequence comes from Streptomyces sp. NPDC051662, assembly GCF_040681655.1. Classification (NCBI taxonomy): domain Bacteria; kingdom Bacillati; phylum Actinomycetota; class Actinomycetes; order Kitasatosporales; family Streptomycetaceae; genus Streptomyces; species Streptomyces sp. NPDC051662. Next base: position 91,958 of record NZ_JBFAZD010000021.1, on the reverse strand, counting down.
GGACGAGATCCGGCCCCAGGAGCGAGGGAGCAGAGGGTGGTGGCGGAGTCCGGCGGTCAGGAGGACCGGAAGCCTCAGACGGACGAGGCGCACAGCGCCTTCGCTCCGCCGCCCGGACTGGAGCAGCCGCCGCTTCCCGAGGACGACCACCCGACCTCGGAGTTCGCCCTTCCCGAGGGGCTGCGCGCGGAGCAGCCGACCGAGTCGGAGGGCTCGGCCTTCGATCTGCCGGGCGGTACGCCGACGGGTGGGCGGCCGTCGCCCCACGCGTACACCCCCGCCCGGGGCGTCCCGATGATCCAGTTGAGCAAGGAAGCGCCCTGGCAGGACCGGATGCGCACCCTGCTGCGGATGCCGTCCGGCGAGCGCCCGGTACCGGAGCGGGTCCAGCGCCACGACGACCAGGGGCCCGCCGTCCCCCGGGTGCTCGACCTGACACTGCGTATCGGTGAGCTGCTGCTGGCCGGCGGTGAGGGCGCCGAGGATGTCGAGGCCGCCATGTTCGCGGTCAGCCGCGCGTACGGCCTCGACCGCTGCGAACCGACCGTCACCTTCACCCTGCTGTCCATCTCTCATCAGCCGTCGCTGGTGGACGACCCGGTGACGGCCAGCAGGACCGTACGCAGACGGGGCACCGACTACACCCGGCTGTCCGCCGTCTACACGCTCATCGACGACATCACCACCGAGGACACGGACGTCACGCTGGAGGAGGCGTACCGCCGGCTCGCGGAGATCCGCCGTAACCGGCACCCGTACCCCGGCTGGGCGCTGACCGTGTCCAGCGGACTGCTGGCCGGGGCGGCGTCCGTGCTGGTCGGTGGTGGCGTGGTGGTGTTCGCGGCGGCGGCGCTCGGCGCGATGCTCGGCGACCGGCTGGCGTGGCTGTGCGCCGGGCGCGGGCTGCCGGAGTTCTATCAGTTCGTGGTGGCCGCGATGCCGCCCGCCGCGATGGGGGTGGCGCTGACGCTGCTCGGCCCGCATGTGTCGTGGGAGGGCCGGCCCTCGGCCGTGATCACCGGTGGTCTCTTCGCGCTGCTGCCGGGGCGGGCGCTGGTGGCGGGGGTGCAGGACGGGCTGACGGGCTATTACATCACCGCCGCCGCCCGGCTCCTGGAAGTCATGTACTTCTTCATCGCGATCGTCGTCGGTGTGCTGCTCGTGCTCTATCTGGGCGTTCAGCTGCACGCGCAGCTGACCCCGGAAGCGGCGCTGCACAGCGAGGTACGGCCGGTGGCCCAGACCCTGGCGGCGGTGACGCTGAGCTTCGCCTTCGCGATCCTGCTCCAGCAGGACCGCTCGACCGTGCTGATGGTCTCGCTCAACGGCGGTGTGGCCTGGATCGTCTACGCGGCGATGCATGACGTGGGCGGTATCTCGCCGGTGGCCTCGACGGCGGTCGCCGCCGGTCTGGTGGGGCTGTTCGGACAGCTCTTCTCGCGCTACCAGTTCGCTTCCGCGCTGCCCTACATCACGGCGGCGATCGGACCGCTGCTGCCCGGCTCGGCGACCTACTTCGGACTGCTGGGCTTCGCGCAGAACGAGCCCGCCAGCGGGCTCACCTCGCTCTCCCAGGCGGTGGCGCTGGCGCTGGCGATCGCGGTCGGGGTGAACCTCGGTGGGGAGATCGCCCGGCTGTTCCTCACGGTGCCGGGAGCGGGCCGGGCGTCGAGCCGCCGCGCGGCCAAACGGACGCGCGGCTTCTGAGGGGTCTCTCCGCCGCGGAGGGGGTCTCCGAGGGGTCCGGTGGAGTCAGCGCTTGGCGTGCCGGCCGCGGCCACCGCCACCCGGGGCGCCCGGCGTACCCGGAGCGCCCGGCGGCGTCATCGGGGCGCGCCCGTCCGTCGCGGCCGTACCCGGACCGACCAGACCGTCATCGACGCCCGGCTGCCGCGCGGCTTCCTTCTTGGACCTGGAGCGCGCCCGCAGGAACTCGATCACGATCGGCAGCACCGAGAGCACCACGATGCCGATCAGGATCATCTCGATGTTCTTGGTCACGAACTCGATCTTGCCGAGCGCGGCTCCCAGCAGCGTGACGCCCGCGCCCCACAGGGTGCCGCCGACGATGTTGTACGTGATGAACGAGCGGTAATTCATCTGGCTCACACCGGCGATGATCGGCGTGAACGTACGGACGACGGGCACGAAGCGCGCCAGGACCAGCGACTTGGGGCCGTACTTCTCGAAGAACTCGTGCGCCTTCTCGACGTTCTCCTGCTTGAAGAACTTGGAGTCCGGGCGCTTGAACAGCGCGGGACCCACCTTCCGGCCGAAGAGATAACCGACCTGGTCACCGATGATCGCGGCGAGCACGATCAGCAGACAGACCAGCCAGAGCGGGGTCTTGAGGGTGCCGGCCGTCACCAGCAGGCCGGTGGTGAAGAGCAGCGAGTCACCCGGCAGGAAGAAGCCGATGAGCAGGCCGGATTCGGCGAAGACGATGACCAGAACACCGATCAGTCCGAAGGTCCCGATCAGATAATCCGGATCCAGCCAGCTGGGTCCGAGCGCAAGGGTGGTCACGGGTTCCGGACTCCTGTGTCATTAGTCGGTCGATCGTCAATTCGGCGTGGTCGGCCGCGCACAAGCTATCAACGCCTACCTGCCCTTCCAGGTTCCACCCGGCCCCTTACCGACGCACTCCGGATCCGGCCGGGGGCCCACACCGGACGCAGCCGGGGCAGACCCTCCCAAAGCCGAGGGCCCCGGTTCCCTTCCCGGGCGCGGTCGCGCCGTGGGGGCCATTACGGAAGGTGACGAGTGGTTACGGTGAGCGCGTGCCTCCTGACTCCCCGCCCGCCGCCCCGTCTCCCGCCCCGTCCCCCTCGGCCCGTACCCTGCTGCCGCTGGCCGTGCCCGCCCTGGTGGTCGGCGCGGCCTCGGCGCTCGTGCTGCTGGGCGTGAGCGCGCTCGCGGACCGGCTGAAGGACGTGCTCTGGGAGACGCTGCCGGACGCTCTCGGGATCGGCCGCTACTCCACGCTCTGGATCGTCGTGATGCTCACGGCCACCGGGCTCGCGGTGGGGATCGTCGTACGCCTGGTGCACGGGCACGCCGGACCCGACCCGGCCACCACAGGACTGGTCGACGATCCGATGCCGCCCGGGGTGGTGCCGGGGCTGCTGGTGGTCACGGTGCTGGCGCTGGCCGGCGGGGTGAGCCTCGGCCCGGAGAATCCGATCACGGCCGTCAATATGGCGCTCGCCTACTGGCTCGGCCGCAAGGCGGCGCCCAGCACGCCGGGGGCTCTCTGGCTCTCGCTCGCCGCCGCGGGCACGATCGGGGCGCTGTTCGGTACGCCCGTGGCAGCCGCGCTGATCCTCACCGAGACGCTCGCCGCGCGGCCGGGCCCCGACTCGCTCTGGGACGCGCTGTTCGGCCCGCTGCTCGCGGCCGGCGCGGGCGCGCTCATCACCGTCCTGGTCGCCCATCCGACCTTCGACCTCGCGCTGCCCGCGTACACCGGCACCCACTGGAGCGATCTACTGGTGGCACTCGTGATCACCCCGCTCGCGGCGGCGCTGGGGCTGGCGGCCGTCTACGCGTTCCCGTACGTCCACGCCTTCTTCCGGCGCCTCGGCCACCCCGTCCTGGCGGTCACCGCGGGCGGACTGGTCCTCGGTCTGCTGGGGGCGCTCGGCGGGCCGCTGACGCTGTTCAAGGGGCTGCACGAGGTGAAGACCCTGGCCGCCGACCCCGAGGGCTGGTCGGCCGGCTCGTTCGCGCTGATGACGGTGGTCAAGATGGCCGCGCTGCTCACCGCCGCCGCCTGCGGCTTCCGCGGCGGGCGGATCTTCCCCGCCGTCTTCGTCGGGGTCGCGCTCGGTCTCTGCGCCCACGCGCTGGTCCCGGCCGTACAGCCCAGCCTGGGGGTGGTCTGCGGGGTGCTCGGCATTCTGCTCGCGATCACCCGGCAGGGCTGGCTCAGCCTGTTCACCGCGGCGGTGCTGGTCGCCGACCTGAATGTGCTGCCGCTGCTGTGCGTCGCCGCGCCGGTGGCCTGGCTGCTGGTGACGGGCCGCCCCCAGATGCAGCTTCGCGAGGACGGCACACCTCTCCACTGACCGGCCCGGCCCCGACGGGCGGTTCGTACCGTTCGTCCGTATTCTCGCGGTGGGAACCGTACCCACGCGAGGAGATTCGCCGATGCCACTGCACCGAGGCGCGGACAAGGCGGCCGGAGTGCCCCGGAGCGAACGCGAGGAGATGCTCAGGCTCTCGATCAACCCCTTCTACGGGGAGGCCGATCCCACCAGCGAGATGACCTCGGCGCCGGCCACCCAGCGGCTTCCCGATGTCCCGACCCCACCGGACACGGCGTACCAGCTGGTCCACGACGAGCTGATGCTCGACGGGAACTCGCGGCTCAATCTCGCCACCTTCGTCACCACCTGGATGGAGCCGCAGGCCACGACCCTGATGACGGAGTGCCGGGACAAGAACATGATCGACAAGGATGAGTACCCGCGCACCGCCGAGCTGGAACGGCGCTGTGTGGCGATGCTCGCCGACCTCTGGAACGCCCCCGATCCGGCGACGACCGTCGGCTGCTCGACGACGGGGTCCAGCGAGGCCTGCATGCTGGCCGGGCTGGCGCTCAAGCGCCGCTGGGCCGCCCGCAACGCCTCGCGCTATCCGGCGACGGCCCGGCCCAATCTCGTCATGGGCATCAACGTGCAGGTCTGCTGGGACAAGTTCTGCAACTTCTGGGAGGTCGAGGCGCGGCAGGTGCCCATGGAGGGCGAGCGCTTCCATCTCGACCCGCTGGCCGCGGCCGAACTCTGCGACGAGAACACCATCGGGGTGGTCGCCGTCCTGGGCTCCACCTTCGACGGTTCGTACGAACCCGTCGCCGAGCTGTGCGCGGCGCTGGACGCGCTCCAGGAGCGTACGGGGCTCGACATCCCCGTCCATGTCGACGGGGCGTCGGGGGCCATGGTGGCGCCCTTCCTCGACGAGGACCTGGTCTGGGACTTCCGGCTGCCGCGCGTCGCCTCCATCAACACCTCCGGGCACAAGTACGGGCTGGTCTACCCGGGCGTCGGCTGGGCGCTGTGGCGCTCGCCCGCCGAACTCCCCGAGGAACTGGTCTTTCGCGTCAACTACCTGGGGGGTGACATGCCCACGTTCGCGCTGAACTTCTCCCGGCCGGGCGCGCAGGTGGTGGCGCAGTACTACACCTTCCTGCGGCTCGGCAGGGACGGTTACCGCGCCGTCCAGCAGACGGCGCGGGACATCGCCGGGAAACTGGCCGGACGGATCGAGGAGATGGGCGACTTCCGGCTGCTCACGCGGGGGAACGAACTGCCCGTGTTCGCGTTCACCACCGCCCCCGGCGTGACGTCCTTCGATGTCTTCGACGTCTCGCGCCGGCTGCGCGAGCACGGCTGGCTCGTGCCCGCGTACACCTTCCCCGCCAACCGCCAGGATCTGTCCGTCCTGCGGGTGGTCTGCCGCAATGGCTTCTCGGCCGATCTGGGCGCGCTGCTGGTGGCCGACCTGGAGCGGGTACTTCCGGAACTGCGCGGCCAGCCGCACCCCTTGGGCCGGGACAAGGCGAGGGCGACGGCGTTCCATCACTAGGTCCTGTCCAGTCGATCTCATGCCGCGAGGTCCCGCCCCCGGAACCGTTCTCCGGGGGCGGGACCGACGCCCCGCGAGGTCAGCGGCTGAGCCTGCCGAACCGCCGTACCGCCAGCGGGAAGAAGAGCGCGAGCAGCGCCACCGGCCAGAGGACCGCCAGCGTCCCGGCGTGCTCCGCCGCCCAGGAACCGCCCGGCCCGCCCGGGTTGCCGAACAGATCGCGTACCGCCGTCGCCGTCGCCGACATCGGGTTCCACTCGACGACCGCGCCCAGCCAGCCCGGCATGGACTGCGGTGTCGCGAACGCGTTGGAGAGGAAGCCGATCGGCCAGACCAGGATCTGCACCGCCTGCACCATCTCGGGCCGCCCCGCCACCATCGCCAGCTGGATCCCGAGCCAGAGCATCGCGAACCGGAACAGCAGCAGCAGTCCGAGAGCGCCCAGGAACGCCGCGGCGCCGCCGTGCCAGCGCCAGCCGATCGCGTAGCCGACGCCGGTCATCACGATCAGGCTGACCGCCGACTGGAGCATGTCCGCCACGCTCCGCCCCACCAGGACCGCGGAGGACGCCATGGGCATCGAACGGAATCGGTCCACCACCCCCTTGTTCAGGTCCTGGGTGACGGCGAGCATCGTGGACTCCAGACCGAAGGCCATGGTCAGTGCGAGCATGCCGGGGACGAGGAACTCGACGTACGCCCCCTCGATCTCCCGTCCGCCGCCGATGAGATAGCCGAACATCAGCAGCAGCATCACCGGGAAGACCAGCCCGACCACGACCTGGACCGGCTGCCGTGCCCAGTGGGCGAGTTCGCGCCGGGTCATGGTCCAGGAGTCGGCGAGCGCCCAGCCGAGCCCGCTGCCTTCCGGGGTCGTGTCCGCGCCCGTGGACGCCGATGCCGTGGCGTTCACCGTCGTCACGCCGTCACCTCCCGCTGCTCGCGCCGCTCGCGCCGGTCCTGTGGGGCGCCGTCGTCCCCGTCCCCACCGGCGGCTTCCGTGCCGGCGTCCTTGCCCGTGAGATGGAGGAAGACCTCGTCCAGCGTCGGCCGGCGCAGAGCGATGTCCTCCGCCTCGATCCCCTCCGCGTGCAGGGCCCTTACGGTCTCCGTCAGCGCCGCCATCCGGTCCGCCACCGGCGCGCTCAGCAGCCGCCGGTCCACGTCCGTACTGACGGCGTACGTACCCGTTGTGCGCGCCAGCGCCCGCGCGCCGTCCGCGAGCCGGTCCGCGTCCCGCAGGACGACATCGATGCGGTCGCCGCCGATCCGCGCCTTGAGTTCGTCCGCCGTGCCCTCCGCGATGACCCGTCCGCTGTCCACCACCGAGATACGGTCGGCGAGTTGGTCGGCCTCCTCCAGATACTGCGTCGTCAGCAGGACGGTCGTACCGCCGCCGACCAGCGAGCGCACCGCGCTCCACACCTCCGCCCGGCCGCGCGGATCGAGTCCGGTCGTCGGTTCGTCCAGGAAGAGCACCTCCGGGTCGGTGATCAGGGACGCGGCCAGATCGAGCCGCCGCCGCATACCGCCGCTGTACTGCTTGACGGCCTTGCGCCCGGTGTCCGCCAGCCCGAACCGCTCCAGCAGTTCGTCGGCCCGCTCCCCCGCGCGCCGGGCGCCGAGGTGGTAGAGCCGTCCGAACATCTCCAGGTTCTGCCGGCCGCCCAGCTCCTCGTCGAGCGCCGCGTGCTGCCCCAGCAGCCCGATCCTTCGCCGTACTTCACGCGCGTGGGTCCGCACATCGAGCCCGGCCACCCGCACCAGCCCCTCGTCGGGCCACAGCAGCGTGGTCAGGATCCGTACGGCCGTGGTCTTGCCCGCGCCGTTCGGCCCGAGCACGGCGTGCACCGTGCCGCGTTCCACGGTCAGATCGAACCCGTCGAGGGCCCGCTTCTCGCCGTACCGCTTCCGCGCTCCCGCCACCACGATCACGTCGGCCACATCGATCACGTCGGTCACATCGGTCAATGTCTTCGCCTCCCACCCAGTAATCAAACTTGACTACCGAGCCGGAAGGGTAACCCCGGCCTCCCGATTGGTCAAACTTGATTAGCGAAGATCTCCGTCATGGGGAACGCCCGTCGCGTACGGGTTCTCCTCGTCCTCGCCGAGCACCGCCACAAAGGGCTCGCCCTCACCCGCGAAGGAGTACGCGCCGCCCTCGATGCGCTTGATCAGACCCCGCGTCCACTCCGCGCCCGAGTCCGCCGAATGCACCCACAGGTTCATGATCTCGCCGATGTGCCCGAGCTGTTCCGGGCCGTCCTCGGGCACATAGTGCTCGGTCACCGCGGCCCGCCAGGCCTCGATCGCGGCCACGCGCTCCTTGAGCAGCTCCACGACCTCGGCGCGCGGCAGATCGACGATGGCGCCGATCCCCGCCGACAGCACGTCCATCTTCTGGTCGTAGACGGTCAGCGCCTCACGCACGAGCCGCAGATACTCCTCGCGGCCCGCTTCCGTCATCTCGTACTCGGTACGCGGCGGCCCGCCCACCGTGCTCGGCGCGACCTCGTGCGCCAGCAGCAGGCCCTGCTTCGCCATCTGCTTGAGCGCGTGATAGATCGAGCCGGGCTTGGCGTTGGACCACTCGTGGGCGCCCCAGTACTCCAGGTCATTGCGCACCTGATAGCCGTGGGCCCGGCCATGCTGGCGGACCGCGCAGAGCACGAGGAGACGGATCGGTGACATTGCTCCAGGTTATGACGCCTGAGCCGGACACCCCCGCGGGGCCCGGACCGGCACCGGCCGGCCCGGGGACTCGGACCCGGGGACTCGGCCCTGGGGACTCAGAAGGGGAACGTGGTGCGGCCGTGCTGCACCGAGATCCACTTCTGTGTCGTGAACGCCTCCACCGTCGCGTCGCCGTTGAGCCGGCCGAGCCCCGAGAACTTCTCGCCGCCGAAGGCCACCAGCGGCTCGTCCTGCACGGTCGAGTCGTTGACGTGCATCATGCCGGTCACGATCCGCTTGGCGAAGGCGACGCCACGCTCCACGTTCGCGGTGTGCACGGCCCCGCTCAGCCCGTACGGCGTGTTGTTGGCGAGCCGTACCGCCTCGTCCTCCCCGTCGAACGGGATCAGCAGCACCACGGGGCCGAAGATCTCCTGCTGCATCAGCGGGGAGTTCTCGTCCAGGCCCGCCAGCACCGTCGGCTCCACGAGATTGCCGCGCGTACGCCCACGGACGAGCGCGGTCGCGCCCTCCGTCAGCGCCTGGTCCACCAGCGCCGTCAGGGCGTCCGCCTGGAAGGTGTTGATGACCGGGCCGATCTGGGTCTCGGGGTCGCGCGGATCACCGGTCCTGAGCGAGGCCACCTTCGCCACGAACTTCTCGGTGAACCGCTTCTCGACGCCGCGGTCCACGAAGATCCGGTTGGCCGCCATACATACCTGGCCCTGGTAGACGAAACGGCTCACGACCGCCGCGTCCACCGCGTAGTCGAGCCCCGCCTCATCGAGATCGTCGAGGACGACCAGGGCGCTGTTGCCGCTCAGTTCGAGAATGGCCCGTTTGAAGTTGCCGCCCGCCACGGCGCCGACATGACGGCCGACCCGGTCCGAGCCGGCGAACGAGATCACCTTCGGTACGGGGTGCTCGATGAGCGCGTCCCCGACCTCCGCGATGTCCGTCACCACGACATTGAGCAGTCCGGCCGGCAGCTCCGCGTCCTCGAAGAGCTTGGCTATGAGTCCGCCCCCGACGACGGGCGCGTTCTGGTTGGGTTTGATCACGACGGCGTTGCCGAGCGCCAGCGCGGGCGCCACCGACTTGATCGTCACCAGGAAGGGGAAGTTGAAGGGGCTGATCACGCCGATGACACCGACCGGCAACCGGTAGACGCGGTTCTCCTTGCCGTCCACCGGGGACGGCAGGATCCGGCCCTCGGGCCGCACCGACAGCTGGATCGCCTCGCGCAGGAACTCCTGCGCGAGAGTGACCTCGTACACCGCCTTGAGCCGCGTACCGCCCAGCTCGTCGATGATCGCCTCGACGATGTCGTCCGTGCGCTCCTCGACCAGCCTGAGGACACGCTCGAAGACCCGGCGACGGGTGTACGGATTGGTCGCGGCCCAGTCGCGCTGGGCGCGTTCGGCGGCGCGGTACGCCTCGTCGATCTCCCGGACCGTGGCGATCGTGATGGCCGCGAGCTTCTCGCCGTTGTACGGGTTGAAGTCGATTATGTCCCACGAGCCGCTGCCGGTCCGCCACTCGCCGTCGATGTACTGGTGGGCCAGGTCGGTGAAGTAGGACATGCGATCCCTTACTGCAGGTGCTGCAGGTGCAAACTCCTGATATGACGCCATCGTACTGATGTCTCAGATCAGTTGGAGTAGTCCGCGCAGGACATCTCGGCTCTCCTCGGGTCCCGGGCTGTCCTTCTGTAGTCGCCCCATCACCCGTTCGTACTGGGCGACCTCCTCGCGCTTGTCCAGATACAGCGCACTGGTCAGCTGCTCCAGGAAGACGACATCGGAGAGATCGGACTCGGGGAAGCTCAGCATGGTGAAGGCGCCGCTCTCGCCCGCGTGGCCGCCGAAGCTGAAGGGCATCACCTGGAGCGTGATGTTGGGCTGCTCGGAGATCTCGATCAGATGCCTCAACTGCCCCTGCATCACGGAGCGCTCGCCGTACGGGCGGCGCAGCGCCGCCTCGTCGAGGATGGCGTGAAAGCGCGGTGCCCGCTCGGACACGAGGACCTTCTGCCGCTCCAGCCGGAGCGCGACACGGCGATCCACCTCGGCGCGGGGCGCCTCGGGCTGGCCGCGGGTGACGACGGCGTGCGCGTACGCCTCGGTCTGCAACAGACCGTGCACGAACTGCACTTCATAGATACGGATCAGTGAGGCGGCACCTTCGAGACCGATATATGTCTGGAACCAGCCGGGCAGCACATCGCCGAAGCTGTGCCACCACCCCGCGACATTGGCCTCCCGGGCAAGGCCGAGAAGGGCAGCGCGCTCGCCCTCGTCGGCGACCCCGTAGAGGGTCAGCAGGTCCTCGATGTCTCTGGCCTTGAAGCTCACCCGTCCCAACTCCATACGGCTGATCTTGGACTCGGATGCACGGATCGAGTAGCCGGCGGCCTCACGTGTGATGCCGCGCGTCTCGCGCAGCCGCCTCAGCTGTGAGCCCAGCAGGATGCGCCGCACCACGGAACCGCCCGATTCGGCTGCGGTCACGTCTCCAACCCTCCCCATCACATGTGGATCTCCCCGGAGCACCCCCGAACTCCAAGTGCCGGATTCTGCCATCAAAACGCTTCAGCCCGTACTCATTCGATTACGGAAATAAGAAGGCTTTGCGGAGAGAGTAAAACTGGTCACGGGAAGAAATACTCCAGAAACGGCACGGGACGGGCGAAGTCCGGCGCGTGCACGTGCATCTGCCCTTGCATCTGCCGTACGCATTCGGAACCATGGTCCCCGCGCACCTGCGTGCTCGTTCGTGATTGACGTGATGTTGACGCTGGACCACCGCAGTAACGCTACGGCCGCGAATCCCGGGAGTGCTTCGCATGGGGACGAATGGATCGACCATGCTTGAGCCGTTAAGGCAGGGGCTTCCCCCCATCGACCCCTCGGCGGCCGCGGGTTCGGTGTCGTGCGCACTGCCCGCCCGCTATGAAGCGGTGCGCGGGGCGCGGCAGTTCACCAGGAACACCCTGACCCAGTGGGAGCTGAGCGACCGCTTCGACGACGTCGCGCTGGTCGTCTCCGAACTCGTCACCAACGCGCTGCGGCACGCCCTGCCGGCCGACACCCCGCGCGAGCCCCAGGACGCTTCCGTACGGCTGCACCTGATGCGGTGGTCGTCGCGGCTGGTATGCGCGGTACGGGACCCCAGTCACGCGAGCCCCGAGGCGCGGAAGACCGAGGAGGACTGCGCGGCGGAGTCGGGCCGGGGGCTGTTCCTGGTCGAGTCGTTCAGCGACACCTGGGGCTGGCATCCGCTGGCGGGATCGCTGCACGGCAAGGTGGTCTGGGCGCTGTTCCAGCTACGGACGGCCGACTGACCGGCCGGCGCCGGTACGTACCGGCACTGGTACGTCTGGTACGTCTGGTACGTCTGGTACGTCTGCTACGTACTGGTACCGGCGGGCGTGCTCAGCCGCCCGCCGTCAGATGGTCGAACTCCCCATCCTTGACGCCCAGCAGCATGGCCTCGATCTCGGCGATCGTGTAGACCAGCGCGGGACCGTCGGGGTGGCGTGAGTTGCGTACCGCCACCTCGCCGCCGGGCAGCTTGGCGAACTCCACGCACGATCCTTGGGAGTTGCTGTGCCTGCTCTTCTGCCAGACGACTCCGTGAAGCTCTGTGGCCGTAATGCCGTTGTACACGTGGTGCACAGGTCGCTCCCCGAGTTGCAAGGTGCAGTCGTCAACTTTCTCGGATCATAGCTGTGTTTCATGTGCTGATGCATGAGCAAATGCACGTGCACGCGGGGTGTTCCTTTGGTTACAGCCGCCGCCCCCGACCCCGGTTACCCCGCTTCTCCATAGAGACGCGTTTCAGGGCCTTCCGGATCCCTTCCCCGACCGACTGGTTGTTCGGGTACCCCGCGAAGACAGGAAGACTCCCCGCGCGATCCGAACGCGGGGAGCCCGTGGAGTGCAGCCCGCAGACGATCGCGACGGGCAGTCTGCTGTCGATGTCGCCCATCAATGGGCCTCGGGGCGGCGGCCGTAGCGGCGCTCGAAGCGCTCCACGCGGCCGGCGGTGTCGAGGACGCGCGCGGTACCCGTATAGAAGGGGTGGCTCGCCGAGGAGATCTCGACATCGATGACGGGGTAGGTGTGGCCGTCCTCCCAGACGACCGTCTTCTCGGCGGTCGCGGTCGAGCGGGTGAGGAAGGCGTAGTCGGCGGCCTTGTCGCGGAAGACGACGGGCTGGTACGCGGGGTGGATTCCGGGCTTCATGTCGGCCTCTTCGTTCTCGGCGTCTTCGTTCTCTGGTCTGCGTTCTCTCGCGAGCGCTCTGTCGTCAGCGTTCTTCACGGAAGTCGGTGTGCCGGCGGAGGAGCGGGTCGTACTTGCGCAGCGTCAGGCGGTCCGGGTTGTTACGGCGGTTCTTGCGCGTGACGTACGTGTAGCCGGTCCCCGCGGTGGAGCGGAGCTTGATGATCGGGCGCAGTTCGTTGCGTGCCATGGGGTTAGTATATGGAAATGGTTTCCATTTCCAAAAAGAAGGATGTGTGACCTTGTCCGCCCACTGCCAGCTGACCGGGGCCAAGCCCGGCTTCGGCAACCGGATCTCCCACTCGCACCGGCGCACCTCGCGCCGCTTCGACCCCAACATCCAGCGCAAGCGCTACTGGCTGCCGAGCGAGGGCAGGCATGTCAGGCTCACCCTCAGCGCCAGGGCGATCAAGACCGTCGACGCCATCGGCATCGAGGCCGCCGTCGCCCGGATCCGTGCCCGGGGGGTAAACGTCTGATGGCGAAGAAGAGCAAGATCGTCCGCAATGAGCGGCGCGAAGAGGTCGTGGAGCGGTACGCCGAACGCCGCGCCGAGTTGAAGGAGTTGATCCGGCACCCCGGCACGCCCGAGGGGCAACGGCAGGCCGCACAGGAGGAATTGCGACGTCAGCCGCGCGACGCGAGCGCCACGCGGGTGCGGAACCGCGACAGCGTGGACGGCCGGCCACGCGGCCATCTCAGGAAGTTCGGCCTGTCCAGGGTGCGTGTGCGGGAGCAGGCGCACGCCGGATTCCTTCCGGGAGTGCGCAAGTCCTCCTGGTAGTTTTGCGCGGTCCCGGCACCGACCTCAGGGAGACTTGAACGTGCGGAATCTCGTACGGACCAGCGCGGCCACGACCGGGCTCGTCGTGGCCTTCGCACTCGCGCTCACGGGCTGCGGCGGGGGCAGCGGCGACGACTCGGCCAAGAACAAGGGCGGTGCGACGGCACCGAGCGGGACCGGCGGCGAGGGGTCCGGTTCGACCGCTGACTCCGGCTCCGGCGCGGACGCCGCCGCGGCGGGCGTCGAGGGCACCTGGGCCGGACTGAGCGACGGCAAGACCGTCGCGCTGTCGGTCAAGTCCGGCAAGGTCGCGCTCGTCGCGGACCAGCATGTCTGCCAGGGCGCGGTGGAGGACATGGGCGAGCCGATGTTCTCCCTCAAGTGCGCCGACGGCAACGCCGACCGCACGATGGGGACGATCGAGTCGAATGACGGCAAGACCCTGGTGATCTCCTGGGGCAAGGGCGTCAAGGACACCTTGACGAAGGCCGGGGACAACAAGCTGCCGGACGGACTGCCGAGCGATCTGCCGACGGACCCGCCGACGTCGTGATGCCGTGATGCCATGGTGACCGCGCCATGACGCGGTCAGCGGGCGGGGCGGATACGGCCACGCCGGTCCGTTCCGCCCGGCCCGCCGGCCGGGCCCCGCCCGCCCGGCACCCGCGCCGCGTCCGCCGCGGAGGTGCCATGGGTCCAGCCCTCGGCGTCCGTCGCCCCGCGCACGCGCGTGGCCACCGTCTCCGGGAACATCCGGTCCGTACGGTCGGCCACCGCCACCTCGCGGGCGGCGAGTACGGGCAGCAGCCCGCCAACGCCCTTGTCCGGCCGGTCAGCTCGTTCTTCGGTCAACCCCTCCGCCGTCGCCCTCTCCGTCACCTGTTCCGTGGCCAGGGCGAGGCGTTCGCCGATGCGGTGGGCGTACGCCAGCAGGAACGACTGCCGGAATGTCTTCGTCCGCTTGCGTCCGGCCGCGCGCTGGGCGGCCTCCGCACGGGTCATCGCGGCCGTGCCCTGAACCAGCAGTGAGGTATGGAGCAGTTCGACCGCCTCCAGGTCCGGCTCGAAGCCGACGACCGTCGAGAAGCCGTACGCGCTGTTCCAGACGGCGCGGCAGCGGTTCGCCGAGGCCACGGCGTCGAGCAGGATCGCCTTCGCCGTCTCGTACGGAGCGTCCACCCCGATCCGGCAGGCGCCGGGCACATCGCCCCGGTGGGTACGGTCGGCGAGCAGCGCCTCGTCGATGCTGTGCCGCGCCATCAGCTCCTGCGCCTTGGCGGTGAGCGCCTCCGCCTCCTGCGGGTATCCGGTCGCCTCCGCCTTGGCGAGCAGGGCGCGGATCCGGGTGAGCATGCGCGGCTCGCCGTCCGCGGGGGCGGTCAGATGGAGGGGCGTACCGGGCACGGGACCGACCGGTTCGATCGCGGGCAGCCGGACGAGCAGCAGATACAACTCCAGTACGGCGGTGGCGTACGAGAAGCGGTCGGCCCGGTAGGGGCGCGCTTCCCGCTCCTCGTCGAGTTCCGTGAGCTGGGCGGCCCAGCGCGGCGGCAGCCGCTCGTAGCGCCGTACCTCCGCCGCCGTCAGCTCGGCGAGGATCCGCAGGTGCGGGCCGTCGAGGTCGCGGCGTACGAGGCGCCCGACATCGGCGGGCTGCCAGCCACGCTCCCAGGCCAGCCGTACGAACCGCTCGCCGCGCCGCCGCAGTTCCGCGTCCGCCGCCGGATCCGCGGCGAGGAGGGAGGCGCCGGTGTCGATGCCGTCGGCGCCACCACCGTCCACGGACCGTGCGGAGAGTACGGCCGCGAGGGCGCGCTCGACCGTGCGGGCCGCCGCGCCGGCGGTGTCCTTGTCGCTCATGCCGCGGCCTCGGTGTGTTCCATGATCATGCGGGGTGCCTCCTCGGAACTGCTCCTTGCCGCGTTCCGATGGTCGCAGGTCCCTGTCCGTACCCCTTGCCCGACCCTTGTCCACAGGCTGTGGATATCTCATCGCCGTTTCGTACGCCGCACTACCGTGGACGCCTTCGACCGATGACAGGGAGGGCATCCATGGGCGAGAACAAGCGGCGCATGCTGGCCGGGGAGTGGTACGTCCCCGACGACGAGGAACTGGGCGCGGACACCGAACGGCGCTTCGCGCTCTGCGCGGCGTACAACGCGAACGGCGGCGCCGCGCCGGCCGATCGCACCGGGATCCTCACGGAACTGCTCGGTTCGGTGGGGGAGGATGTCCGCATCCGGCCGCCCTTCCAGTGCGACTACGGGACGTACATCAGTATCGGCGCCCGTACGTTCATCAACTTCAACGCGGTCTTCCTCGACGCGGCGCCGATCACCGTCGGATCGGACGTCCAGATAGGGCCGAATGTCCAACTCCTCACCCCGACCCATGAACTCGGCGCGGCACGGCGCCGCGCGGGCTGGGAGAGGGCGTCACCGGTGACGATCGGTGACAACGTCTGGCTGGGCGGCGGGGTGATCGTCTGCCCGGGAGTGACGATCGGCGAGAACACGGTGGTCGGCGCGGGGTCGGTGGTGACGAAGGATCTCCCGGCGGGAGTGCTGGCGGTGGGCAATCCCGCACGGGTGATCCGCGAGTTGGAGGACTGAGCCGGGGGCTACCGCTCCTTCGCGGACGGGCCCGCGGCGGGGGCGGCGCGAGGGGCGCCGGCAGCCGCACGAGTGGCGGGGGCGGCGGGGGCGAACTCGCACCACACCACCTTCCCCCGGGTAGGGCCCGCCTGATCGCCCCAGTCCGCCGCCAGGGCCGTGACCAGCAGCAACCCCCGCCCCTCCGCCGCCTCCGCGTCGACCGACTCGATCCCCGTGGGCCACCTCGGGGGCGTACGGGACGGATCGGCGACCTCGACCCGGAGGCGGCCACCCGTTCGCAGCAGGGTGAGGGAGACCGTGCCACGGGTGCAGCCGCAGAGGCAGATGCCGTGCCGCACCGCGTTGGTGACGAGTTCACTGACCGCCAGCTCGACAGTGGCGATCAGTTCACTGTCCACCCGGCGCAGCGCGAGGACCTCACGGGCGTGACGGCGGGCCTTGGGAGCCGCCTCCGGCCTGTGCGGAAGCGGGATCCTCGCGAGGGGCAGCCAGGGCGGACCCTGGTCGTAGACGTCGTGCACAAGTCCACTGTCAGTGAGCATCGTTACTCTCGGACATCAATAGGTCACCGAAAGCAACCTATGTTGCCCGAGAGGAGTGCCGCCATGCCACATCACCCATACGAGGTCGCACCCGCCGTTTCAGGGCGTGCCGTTTCAGGGCGTGCCGGCTCAGGGCGTGATGACGAGTTTCCCGTTCGCGTGACCGTCCTCGCTCGTCTGCTGCGCCTGTGCCGCTTCCGCGAGCGGGAACGTACCGGCGATCCGCAGCCGCAGCGCCCCCTCCGCCGCCAGACGGGCGTTCTCCGCGAGGCCCGCGCGCTTGCGCTCGGGCGTCGAGCTGCCGGACCCGCCGGACGAGAAGGCGACGCCGAGTTCGGCGGCGGCCGGGTCGGCGATGGTGACGATCCGGTCGGTCGTCCCGCCGCGCAGCTCGATCGAGTCGGGCAGCGCGCCCTTGCCCGCCGTGTCGAAGACCGCGTCCACGCCCTGCGGCGCGACCGAGCGGACGCGTTCGACCAGCCCGTCGCCGTAGGTCACGGGGATGGCGCCCAGCGAGCGCACGTACTCGTGGTTGGCCGGGGACGCCGTGCCGATCACGATCGCTCCACGGGCCGTCGCGAGCTGGGCCGCCATCGACCCGACGGCTCCGGCCGCCCCGTGCAGCAGCAGGGTCTCGCCCTCGCGCAGGGCCAGTTCGTCGAGCACCCGCGCGGCGGTCTCCCCGGCGACCGGGATCGCCGCGGCCTCGGCCCACCCCAGCGAGTCGGGTTTGGGTACGGCCGTCCCGGCCAGGGCGTACTGCGCGTAGGCACCGGTGGTGGACCACCCCAGCACGCCATCGCCGACGGCGACGTCCGTGACCCCGGCGCCGACCTCGTCCACGACCCCGGCGATCTCCAGACCGGGTACGGCGGGCAGCGAGGTGGCGAAGGCCCCTTCCATCCATCCGTGGCGGATCTTGTAGTCCATCGGGTTGACGCCCGCGGCCTTCACGGCCACCCGGATCTCACCGGGGCCCGCGTGCGGCTCGGTGATCTCCTTGACGTGCAGGACGTCCGGGCCGCCGAACTCCTCGAAAACGATCGCTTGCATCTCAGCCTCCATACGGTGCGGACGTGCTGGTTCCGGAATCGATCCTCCCGTCGTCGGGCCCGGCTCGCCCGCCGGACGGATCCCCCGTCGTTGTCAGACCCTCCTGCGAGACTCGGCGGTATGACCGAACGATGGGCTCTCGCCCCGGCGGACGGCGGCGGCGCGCTGCTCGTTCCGCTGGGCGCGGACGGCCGTCCGGCCGGGCCCGTGGCGCGGGAGCCCGATCTTGTCGCGGCGGTCAGGTCCCGGCTGCCTGAGGTCGAGCGCTGGGTGTGGCGCTCCACCGCCGAGGTGTATCCGCGGCTGCTCGCGGCGGGGGTGCGGGTCGAGCGGTGCTATGACATCGAGGCGGCCGAGCTGCTGCTGCTCGGCCATGAGGGGCGGCTCGGGGAGGCCCGGTCGGCCGCGGCTGCCTGGGCCAGGCTGCGGAACGCACCGGTGCCGCCCGACCCGCCGCCCCGGTCGGCGGCGCCCGGGTCGCAGTCCTCGCTGTTCGAGCCGCACGCGGGGGTGGAGGTGCCGTTCGAGGGGCTGCTCGATGTGTACGTGGAGCAGCAGCGACGCCACACGGCCGCCGAGCATCCCGGGCGGATGCGACTGCTCACCGCGTCGGAGTCGGCGGGGATGCTGGTGGCCGCCGAGATGCACCGCGCGGGGCTGCCCTGGCGCGCGGATGTGCACCGTGAGGTGCTGGGGGATCTGCTCGGTGAGCGGTACGCGGGCGGCGGCGAGCCCCGGCGGCTCGCGGAGCTGGCGGACGAGGTGTCGGTGGCGTTCGGACGGCGGGTGCGGCCGGATCTGCCGGCGGATGTGGTGCGGGCCTTCGGGCAGGCCGGGATCAAGGTGAAGTCCACCCGGCGCTGGGAGCTGGCGGAGATCGGCCATCCGGCGGTGGAGCCGCTGATCGAGTACAAGAAGCTGTACCGGATCTGGACGGCGCACGGCTGGAGCTGGCTCCAGGACTGGATACGGGACGGCCGGTTCAGGCCCGAGTATCTGCCGGGCGGTACGGTCTCGGGCCGGTGGACGACCAATGGCGGCGGGGCGCTGCAGATCCCCAAGGTCATCCGGCGGGCGGTCGTCGCCGACGAGGGCTGGCGGCTGGTGGTGGCGGACGCCGACCAGATGGAGCCGCGGGTATTGGCCGCGATCTCCCGGGACCCGGGGCTGATGGAGGTGGCCGGGCACGAGGGCGATCTCTACACTGCGCTCTCCGCCCGTGCGTTCTCGGGGGACCGCGCCCACGCGAAGCTGGCGCTGCTCGGCGCGATCTACGGCCAGACGTCCGGCGACGGACTGAAGAACCTGGCGGCGCTGCGCCGGAGGTTCCCGCTGGCCGTGGCGTATGTGGACGACGCGGCGCGGGCCGGTGAGGAGGGCAGGCTCGTACGGACCTGGCTGGGGCGGACGAGTCCGCGGGCGGCCGGGGCCGAGGAGGATGACGGCGAGGCGGGGATCCCGCAGGAGATATCCCCGGCGCCGGGGACGGACGGGGATGGATCGGCCTCGTCCGGCGGCGAGTTCACCCCGGGCTACGCGTCGTCGAACGGACGGGCGCGCGGTCGCTTCACCCGTAACTTCGTCGTCCAGGGCAGCGCGGCCGAATGGGCCCTGCTGATGCTGGCCGCGCTGCGGCGGGCGACCGCCGGAATGCGGGCGGAGCTGGTCTTCTTCCAGCACGACGAGGTGATCGTGCACTGCCCGGAGGAGGAGGCCGCGGAAGTGGCCGAGGCGATCCGCGCGGCCGGGGAGCTGGCCGGGCGGATCGCCTTCGGGGAGACGCCGGTGCGGTTCACGTTCACGACGGCGACGGTGGAGCGGTACTCCGACGCGAAGTGAGGGCACGGCGCGGGCCGCGGCCTCGGGGGCACGGCGTCTAGGGCGTGTTGCGAAAGTAGCGCCGTCCGCCCGCAGGGCGGGGCCTGCGGCGTCCGGTGCGTGCGATCGCAAGGCGGAGGGTCTCCCCAGTACTGGACGTACTGGGGTGATCCCGACAACGCAGCGAGCGTGCGTGCCGGGCGTCGCGGGCCAGGCGGGACTTTCGCAACACGCCCTAGCGCCGCGTCAGCCACTTCTCGCTGGTCGCGATCGCCGTGAGCTGCTTCATGGTGAGCGCGGGGTTCTCGCGGGTGGCCGGGCTTTTCTGGTCGGCCGCGTTCAAGGCGGAGACGACGACACGGAGCCCGTCGGGCCGGATGGTGTCGGCGGTCCACATCTTGATGCCGTCGATGCCCTTCTCGCCGTCCGTCTTCGAGGTCTTGAGCAGCGTGCCGTCCGGCAGTTCGGTCGCGCCGGGGAACAGTTCGCCCACGACGTCCCCCATGTTGGGCTGCACATTGATCTGGATGTAACTCCGGCCCTTGCCGTCGTCCACCACCAGATACGCGAATCCCTCCTGGCCGCCCTCGCCTCTCACCCGCAGCCCGGCGGGGAGCAGCGAGGAGAGCGTCTTACGGATGTCCGCGCCGTCCGGGTCGGCCGGGGCTTCGGGACCCCCGCCGGCCGGCGGTCGCGAGGCCGGCACGGTGGGCAGTTCGTTCAGCGGACCGCGCCAATCGTCCGAGATGACCAGCGCCTTCAACTCCGCGGGGTTCAGCGGCGGATCGGCGCGGGAGATCTCGGCCCCCTTCTGTGCCGGGGCGTTGTACTCGCTCGCGTCGACCAGGAAGCCGTCGGAGGTGTGCAGGACGGCCCGCCAGTTCTTGGTGTCCTCGCGGCGGTCCGGGTACTCGTAGCCCTGGATGACCATGAGCCGGGCGCCGTCGGCCAGTTCGGATTCGACGCAGTTGTCGTAGGTGGTGAACACCTTGTCGGGGCAGGCCACCCGCTGGTCCGCTTGGGGGCCGTCGGCGCGGGTGAGAGCGACCGAGATCTCGGCGTCGCCCTTCCCGTCGTCGAAGACTCCGCGCACGCTCCGGAAGCCCGGGGTGTCGGACGTGTTCGTCGTCGGGTTCTTCAGCTCTCCGGCGGGAAGCAGCCCGGCGAGAATCGCTACGAGGTCCGCGTCCGTGCTCGGCGCGGGGCCGGTGGGCGTGGGGTCCGGCGCGGCCACGGATGTCTCGTCGGGCCGGCCTTCCCCCTGTCCGCCGCCCAGCAGTCCGCCGCCGTACGCGCCGCCGATCCCCACGGCGGCCAGCGCGAGCGCGCTGCCGGTCACCACCGCGGCGCGCCGCCCGGCCACCCGGCGGCGGCCCCGGGTCAGCCCGGCGTCCACCAGGGCGGCCCGGTCCGTGGGCGCGAATGTCTCGCCGGTGCGGCGCAGCGCCTCGCCGAATCCGTCCTCGAAGGGCTCTTCGAATGGCTTTTCAGAGGGCATGGTCAACCCCACTCCTTGCTCATGTACCGGACAGAATCAGAATCGAGCCCCGTGGGGTGGATGCTCAGCGGTTGGCCAACTCGGCGAATCTGCCGCCCAGTTGATCGCGTAACTTCGCGAGCGCCCGCACCGATCTGGTGCGTACGGCGGCGGAGCTGACATGCATGGCGTCGGCGGTCTCCTCGACGCTGCGGTCCTCCCAGTACCGGAGCACCACCACCGCGCGGTCCTTGGCCGGCAGCCGCCCCAGTGCGTCGAGCAGCGCGATCCGCAGGTCGACGTCGTCGCCGGGGACCTGGGCCGGCTCGGGGATCTCCCCGCAGGGCCGTTCGGTCGCCGAGCGACGCCGCTGATGCGTGAGGAAGGTACGGACGAGGACGGTCTGCGCGTACCCGGCCGGGTTGTCGATCCGGGCGACGCGCCCCCACAGCGCGTACATCCGGCCGAGGGTCTCCTGCACCAGATCCTCGGCGAGATGGGTGTCGCCGCCGGTCAGCAGGGAGGCGGAGCGGAAGAGCTGGTTCGTACGGGCCCCGGCGAACTCCCTGAAGTCATCGACCCGGGAGGTCCGTGTCCGCTCGCCACCGCCCGTACGCCCCGTCCACACCGTGCGTCTCATGGCCCCCAGGTCCCCCGTATCCCCATGGCGCCCGGCTCCCCCGCCCGCCCCCCACTCCACTGACGCGGCGGCCCCGCGGAAATGTTTCACCGGACTTGGGAAAAAACGCGTCCCGGCCGACGAGCGGCGCCGGCCGGAATGCCGGGTGTCACTTGAGGTAGACGATGCCGTCGGTCGTGATGGTGGGACGGCCGCCGGTGCCGACCACGACGATCTTGATCGTGTGCTTGGCGCTGGACGTCCAGGTCTTGGTGAAGATCGCGTCCCGGTACTTGGTGGTGGCCGACTTGAGGTCGACGGTCGCCACCTTCGTTCCGTCGAGGTAGACGTACGCCTGGCCGGAGGTCGACGCCCGGGAGACCACCCATGCCACCGAGCGGCCGGTGAAGGTCCAGCTGAGGGAGGCGTTCTTGGCCGAGCCGGTGAGGGACTTGCCGCCCAGGTAGCTGGTCGACGACTTGGTGGTCCAGGAACCGGTCCTGGCCGCCGAGCTCTCCTGGACGATCACCGGGGTACCGGCCACCGACGCGGCGGCGGTGTTGCCCGCCTGGTCGTACGCGGTCATCGACCAGGTCGTCGCCGCACCGGACTTGGCGGTGTGCGCCGCGCTCGTGGTGGTCGGGCCGTATGTCTTGGCGACCGGCGCGGTCAGCCGGACTTCCTTGAGCGCCGCGCTGTCGGACGCCTTCCAGTTCAGGGTCAGCGGAACGGCGGTGGTGTTGACCAGGCCGGCGCGCAGGGCGAGCGCGGGCTTGGTGGTGAAGGCCGGGGCCGTGGTCTCCGCGACGACGGTCGCCGTGGCGCTGGTGGCGGTCCTACCCGACTGATGGACGGCGCGCACGGCGACCTTGTGGGTGCCGGCCGCGAGCGTCACCTTCGCGGAGGTCGTGGCGCCGGACACGCTCGCGGCCACCTTGCCGTCGACCAGCAGTTCGTTCTTGGTGATCAGCGCCGAGGGCGTGGTCGTCGACCAGTTCAGGGTGACGGCGGCCTTGGTGTAGTACGTCGTTCCCGCGAGGCCCGCGCCGGTGACGGACGTGACGGCCGGGCCGGCGGCGGGCCCCGCGGCCCAGGACCGGATGGTGGCCAGCTTGCCGTAGAAGGCGTCACCGGGGCACTGCGTGTTGTAGCCGTCGCGGTGTCCGTGGATGGCCGGGAAGGAGATCCGCGCGCCCTTGGCCCAGGTCTTGCCGCTGTAGGCGCGTCCGCTGTCACCGGCGGTGAGAGTGGCGGTGCCGGCCGGGTCCACCCCGTACTGGCCCAGCTTCCAGGCGGCGATACGGGCGACCGAGACCATGGCGGCCTGCGACGGCGCGGCGTCGGTGTAGGTGCCGAGGACGGAGATACCGGTCGTCTCGGAGTTGAAGCCATAGGCGTGCGCGCCCTGCACGGGCCGGTCGACGCCGCCCTTGCGGCCCTCGTAGACCGTGCCGCACTTGTCGACCAGGAAGTTGTAGCCGATGTCCTTCCAGCCCAGTTCCTTCACGTGGTACGCGTACACGCCGCGCACCACGGCCGGGGCCTGGGCGCAGGTGTAGGTGTTGCTCTCGGCGGTGTGGTGCACGGTGACCGCCTTGATCCGGCCGTCCGCCAGATAGCCGGGCTCCTCGGGGCTGATCGACTCGTCGGCTCCCCAGCCGGCCCGTGAGGTGATCAGCGGGCGCGGTGCGGTCGACGGCGGCGCGGTGGGGATGCTGACCGTCGGGGTCGGGGTGGGAGTGGACGCCGGGGGTGTCGAGGGCTCTGTGGTGACCGGCGGCTCCGAGGAGGGCGGCGGAGTGATCGAGGGGTCGTCGCTCGGGGTCCCGTTCGGCGTCCCGTCCGGGGCCGGCGGGGTCGAGGGGTCCGTACCGTCCGTGGGAACGGTGCCGGGCCCGTCGGTGGAGGCGGGGGCGTCCGAAGGCCCGCCCGGCGGCGGGACGACGGGATCGTCGGCGGCGAAGCCGGCGGGCGCCATCGCCAGGTCCTTACCGCCGTCACTGCCGCTGTCACCGCCGCTGCCGCTGCCGCTGTCCGTGTCGATCATGGCCAGGCTGAGGCCGGCGGGCAGTCGCGCCGAGGTGTTCCCGCCGCTGGTGACACGTACCTCGACACCGTCGGAGGGCCCCACCCACGCGGGCTCGGTCCCACCGCGCTCGGCAGCGCTCTCGCCCTGGCCGCTGTCACCGTCGAGCACCAGCCAGCGGGACCAGGTGCCGGAGCCCACGGCGCGGGTACGTGCCTCGACCTTGGCGGACACCCGGGCACTCGGGTCGTCCCAGGTGACACCCAGCATGCTGAACCGATCGGTGTCCCGTCGCGGAAGCGTGGCGCCCCGGCCGTCGTCCTGGGGCCGCAGCTCCGCCGCCCGGACGTCCGTACGCACCGGCCCCGAGCGCTCGCCGCCGCCGGACGCGTCCGAGGACCCGGGAAACCCGAGCCCTCCGGACATGCCCTGAAAGGCGAGTACCCCCGAGACACCGACAGCCGTGATACCGGCCGTGATCCAGATCCGACGCGAAGTCACGCCGTCCCTCCCCCTGTTGACGCGGCGCAGAAGAATGCGCGAGCGCGCCATCACACCACATGACGGTACGGGGGGAAAAGTGCGATCTTCACCTCGAACCCACGGTGGACAAACCGGCCCCGCTCCAGCAGTCGCCCCGTTCGCGACCGGGAACCGACCAGCGGGGTCGGTTGAATGGGGGTGGGGGATGCGGTTGAAGCGGTGTGCCCGGCAGTGCGATCCTTCGGGCATGCCGCCGAGGCCCCGGGACGGACGTGGTGGAGCGGGGCGCTCACCACGGGGAGGGGGCGCGGGTGAATCCGTATCGTGTGCTGGCGGCGGTGGCCGCCGACTGGGGCCGGCTCGGCCCCTACTTGCGATCGAGTACGGGAGCCACGACCGGCACGGGTGACGCGGCGGGGGCCGCGAACGGACTGTCGTCCGCGTTGCGTTCGCTGCGGTCCATGGAGCGCCAGGCCCCCGGCCGTACGGCGGCGGCCGGCGAGACCGCGCGCTTCCTCCTCGCCCTGCTGCCTCCCGCCGAGGCCGAACGGCTCGTCGCCGGCCATCCGGACCGCCTCGCCGGGACGCTGGAGGAGGAGACGTACGCCGGATTCAGCGCCGCCGACCTCGCCTTCCTGCTGCTGGACGACAACCCCATGGTCGGCCCGCTGCTCGGCCCCGTACGGGAGCGCCTGCTCTCGTATCCGATGCTGGACGACTGGGCCGCCGAGGCGCACGCGCGCACCCACGGTCTGATCCGGCTGCGCGGCGAGTCCGGTGCGCGGGGCGTGGACCGTATCCCGTCCTTCCAGTTCGGCGACGCCGTCACCCCCTGGCCGGTCGTCGTGGCGGTGAACGGGCTGCTGGACTCCGCGCGCGATCCGTGGGGAGCGGCCGACTGGTGGCTGTCGGCGAACGGCTACCTCGGCGTCGCCCCCGTGGAACTGCTCGGCAGCGGCCGGGACGGCCAGCTCGTCGGTACCGCACGCTACTTGGTGGAGGGGGAGTAACTCCGTGCCGAACAGCCGACCGCCCACCGCGCTCCCGCGCACGCCCACGAAGGTGCCGCTGCCCGCCGGTACGCCGCTCTTCCGGGTCCACGCGTCCAAACGTCCGGGCACCGCGTTCAACCCCGTACCGTCCGACTGCCTCTATGACGGGGGCCGGTTCGACGCGACGCACTGCGACGACTACCCCTTTCTCTACGCCGGGCGTACCGCGCCCGCCGCGGTCTGCGAGTCGCTGCTGCGGTCCGTCCCCTTCGATCCGGGCGGCGGGGTACGGCTGCTGCCGCGCGCCTCCGTACGCGGCAAGCGGCTCTCCTTCCTGCGGCTGACCGCCGACGTGGACGTCGTCTCGCTGGTGTCCGGGGCGGATCTCGCCTCCGTCGCGCAGGACGCGTGGCTGGTCCAGTGCGAGCCCGACGAGTACGCGTACACCCGGCACTGGGGGCACTGGATCAGGGGCGGGACCGCCCCCTGGGCCCAGGGGTTCGTCTGGCCGTCGAAGCGCGAGCCCGCCGCGCACGCGCTGATCCTCTTCCAGGACCGTTGCCTGGACCGGGGGCTCACGGAGATCGTCGAGGAGACCGACGAGCCGCCCATCGACTTCGCGACGCCCGAGGGCGAACGCTGGCTCAACTCCGTACTCGCGCCGTATCTCGCACAGATCGCGCCGATCACACAGATCGCACAGATCGCACCATAGGAGCACCTTCGTGTCCGAGGACGAGCTGCCCGACGTCTCCCAACTGTCCGACGAAGAACTACGGGCGTCCCGGGACGAGTTGCTGGCGATGCTGGACCGGACACCGGACGACGATCCCGAACGCCCGTACATGTGGGCGTGGGCCGGGGAGTGGAGTTTCCAGCTGCATCTGCGGCAGGGCCGGGACGACGACCTGAGCCGCGCCACCGACGCGCTGCCGCGCGCGTTCGCGGCGCGGGACGAGGACGACGAGGAGATCTGGTACGCCTGGCGGGTGCTGCACGGCCAGGTGCTGCTGTACCAGTACGGCCAGGAGCCGGCCCCCGCCCTTCTCGACCAGGCGGAGGAGCGGCTGACCGCCGGCCTCGCGGGGCTGCCCGACAGCTCACCGTTCGCCGCGGGGAACGTGCCACTGGCCCGCCTCCTGCTGGCCCGTATCTCCACCGCCCGGTACAGCGGCGCCCCGGCGGACGACCCCGGCCGCGCGGACCTCCTCGCCTCGGCCGTGGGCCGGCAGCGGGACGCGCTGGGCGACCACGCCGCCGGTTCCGAGGAGGCCACCGAGCTGTACGCGTGTCTGGGCGAGCTCACCCTCGAACAGGGCGACTTCAGCGCCTCGGTGGAGCACTTCCGGGCCGCCCTCACCGGGGCGGCACCCGGCTCCGACGTCCCACTGCTCCGGTACGGACTCGCGACCGGGCTGCTGGCGAGCGGCCGGGCCGCCGGCGACCGTGAGCTACTGCGGGAGGCCCGGAACGAATTCGTCCGCGCGCTCGCCGAAGCCCGCGAGCGGCGACAGCCACAGCCGCGGCCACAGTCACAGCAAGCGGAAGAGCAAGAGCAACAGGGACAGGGACAGGGACACGGGCAGGGCGCGACCGGCGCGCAAGAGCCCTGGTGGGCCTGGCAGGCACGGGCCAGAAGCGTCTTCGTCCGCGCCTGTCTGCACTTCAACTGGCACGAGCGGGAACAACTGGCCCCCGCCGTCGCCGAACTGCACGCCCTGCTCGCCGAACCGGGCGCCGAGGACGGCCTCTCGCCGGTCTTCGCTGACATGTTCGGCCGGCTGCTCTACGACCACGCCGCCGCACAGGACGACGACTCCGCACGCGAGCTGGCCATCCCCCTGCTCAGGCGGGCCGTACGGGAGTGGCTGCCCGCACGCGACGGTGACCCGGTGCCCGGCGCGATGCTCCTCGCCTCCATCCAGTTGACGCGCTACCTGGTCGACGAGGACCCGGCCCGGCTGTCGGACATCGAGGACTGCGCGCGGCGCGTGCTCGCGATCGAGGACGCCCACCCGGAGCTGCGGCGTCACGCGAAGATGCTGCTCGCCCTGGCACGGTTCCACACGGCGGCGCCGGCACCGTTCGGGCGGGTGGAGGACGACCCCGACGGGGTGCTCGAAGAGGGCCGGAAAGCGGTCGAGGAGTTCATGGAGGACTTCACCCACGGCCGGAGCTTCCTCGACTTCGGCGATTTCGACAGCGACACGTACGGCGCCACGTTCCATGACGTGGCGAGCACCGACCGGCTCACCCACACGTTCGATCACCTCTATGAGAAGTGGCGCGCCCTGGATCCGGAGAGTGAGGAGTACGGGATCGCCGCCGGCCATCTCCTCAACATGGCGCCGATGCTCGACCCGCACGGCGACCGCATCGGCGAGGAGCGGAAGACCGCCCTCTTCGAGGCCGCCAGAGCGAGCAGACCGGAGAACGCCACCTGGCAGAGCAGGGTGCACGGGGTCGCCGGCTACGTCGGGCTCCAGGACGAGCTGGCCGGCGCGGGCACGGGACTGGACGAGGTCATCGCCGAGTTCGACCAGGCCAGGACCACATTGGGCGGGTCCGAGGGGGGCGCGTCCGGCGGGCCGGGCGCCGGGACCGTACCGGAGTCGGGCGACACCGAGCGCGATCACCTCGACGGTGTCAGCCTTCTGCGGTTGTTCGCCACGAACCAGCGCGGCCAACTGCGCGGCGCCATGGACGACCTGGACGCCGCGGAGGACGCCTGGCAGCGGCTGAAGGACAGCCCCACCTTCACCCCGTACATGCGCCGGCTCCTGGAAGGCCAGCAGGCGGGTCTCCAGGCGCACCGGGCCGCTCTCAGCGGCGATCTGGCCGGCGTCGACCGGGGCCGCGCGAAGCTGGCGGCGCTCTACGCGGAGCTGGACCCCGAGGACCCCTCGCGCGTCGAGGTGTGGACGATGCTGGTGAACGTCCACTCGGAGCGCGACCATCTCGCGGACAGGCTCGGCTCACCACCGCTCCCGCCGCCGTCCGGTCAGCCGAGTACGGCCGAGCTGCGGCGGCTGGCGGCCAGGCTGCCGCGTGACCACCGCGCCTGGGTGCTCGGCGACAACGGCATCGCGCGCAACGTGCGCGCGGGCGCGCGGAGTGACGCGCGGGGCGTACGGGAGTCCCTCACGCTGGTGGAAGAGGCGCTCGCGCTCGTCGACGAGGGCAGCGACGACTGGCTGCGGTACGCGAGCATCATCGGCCTCTCCCTCTGCGCGGTCGCCGCCGAGGGGCGCGACCCCCGTGAGCTCGACACCGGTATCGACTGGCTGGAGCGCGCCACACACCGGACCGGCGGACCGGAGCACCGGCTGTACGGGGCGATGGGGCTCAACCTCGGCCGCGCGTACCGGCTGCGCGCCGCCCCCGGCCGGGACGAACGGCGCACCGGCCGCCGCACCGGACTCAAGGCGCTGCGCGGCTGGACCTGGGCCGCGCTGCTCCAGTCCGGCACCTCGCATGCCGCAGAGGTCGCCGCGAACGCCACACAGGCGGCCCTCGAAGTGGCCTCGTGGTGTCTGGAGGACAACGCCCCCGACGAGGCGGTCCAGGCACTGGACTCCTGTCGCGGGCTGGTTCTGCACACCGCGATCACGTCGAGATCCGTCCCCGAGCGACTGGCCGCCGCCGGGCGCCAGGACCTGGCCGACGAGTGGCGGGCGGCGGGCGGCACGGACGCGGTACCGGGGGCGGGCAACGGTCCGCTGCCGGGGGTGGACACCGGCCCGCCGGCCGACGCGGCGCAGGCCGTCCCCAGCGAGCTGCGCCGGCGCGTCCTGGCCGTACTGACCGGACCCGACGGGACGGGACAGCCGCGTGACCTGCTCCTCGAACCGCCGGAGCCCGCCCGGATCGGCGCGGCGCTCACCGCCGTGGGCGCCGACTATCTGGTCTATCTCGTCCCCGGCTACGAGACCGGCCCCGGCGCGGCCGTCGTCGTCACCGCGGCCGGGCGGGTGGGCTCGCTCCCGCTGCCCCTGCTCCGCGAGGACGCGGGGCCCGTGCGCGCCTACGACGCGGCGCCCCCGGCCACCCGTGACATGGGCCCGGTGCCGGGCAGCGGCGCCCCGTACGCGACGGCCGCGTCGACCCCGCGCAAGCGGCTCGACCGGCTGTGCGGCTGGGCGTGGTACGCCGCGATGAAGCCGCTCCTGGAGGGGCTCGGGGTGGGCGAGGCGCCCGGCGAACCCCCGCCCACCTTCGTCCTCGTCCCGATGGGCGTGCTGGGTGTGGTCCCCTGGCACGCCGCCTGGGAATCCCTCGCGGCGGGCGGCCGGCGGTACGCCGTCGAGGCGGCCGGGATCTCGTACGCCGCCTCCGCGCGGCTGTTCTGCGAGGTCGCGGAGCGGCCCGCGGTCCCGCACCAGGGCGCCGCCCTGATCGTCGGCGACCCGACCGGGGACCTGCGGTACGCGGGCGAGGAGGCCGACGCGGTACGCCACGCCTTCTACCCGGCCGGGCGCTCCCTCGGGCGCGGCCCGGCCGGCCCCGACGAGGTCACCGCCTGGCTGCGCGACCCCGCGAACACCGGCGGCGTACTCCATCTGGCCTGCCACGGAACGGTCGCGGCGAACCGGCGGCACAGCGCGTATCTCTCCTTGTACGGCGGCGAGCTGGCCGCCGAGGAACTGACCGAGGCCGCCGCGGGCGCCGGGCGCGGCGAGCTGGAACTCGTCGTGCTGGCGGCCTGCCGCAGCCATGTCTCGGGACGTGGCCACAACGAGGCCTACAGCCTGGCCACGGCCTTCCTCGTGGCCGGGGCCAGGTCGGTCGTGGGCTCGCTCTGGCCGGTGCCGGACGACGCGACCTCACTGCTCATGTTCATGACCCACCACTATCTGCGCGATGAGCGCCTGTCCCCCGGTGCCGCCCTGCGCCGCGCCCAGCTGTGGATGCTCGACCCCGCGCGCGTACTCCCGCCCGCCATGCCCGGAACGCTGGCGCTGCGCGCCGGGGCCCTCAGCCCGGACGACCTCACCGCGTGGGCCGGCTTCACACACCTCGGGCGCTGACCCCCCGGCATCGGACAGGCGTCACTCCGGCACCACCGTCCGCAGGGGGATCGTGAGGGCGTACCACTGGCCGGGCGCCCTCCCGCCGCCAGGACCCGGGCCCGCGTCACGGCCCGCGTGCGGAGGGCGGGTGAAACGCAGGACATGGTCCTCCTCCGGGTCGCGGGCGGCCGGGGGCGCGTCCGCGCTCCACGGCCCGAGCTGGAACGGAACGGTGCCGAACTCGCCCTCGGCCACGATGAGTTTGAGCCAGTCGCGGGCATACGCGCCGGGCTCGGCCTTGCGCGACGCCGGCAGCGAGAGGTGTACGGGAGCGTTGCCGAGGGCGTAACCGGTGCGCCCCGGGCCGATGAAGTCGCCGGGAAAGAGGGCCGAATGGCCGGCGTAGCTGTCGGTGAGGTCGAGGAGCACGCACCAGAGCGTGCGGTCGTGGGAGCGGTTGTGTATCCGTACGGAGAGCAGCGGCTCGCGCCCGTTGTCGAACGCGCAGCGGATCTCGCCGTGGCCGTCCGGCAGAATCCGCTCGCCGTTCCAGACGGACACGTCGACATCCACCAGCGAGGCGAGGGACGACGCCGGGTTGGCGAGATCCAGCAGCTGGTGCCAGCGGGTGAGATGGACCAGGCAGTCCGGCACACGGTGGACGGGGAGCGGAGCGGTCGCCTCGGTCCCGTCCCTGCGCAGGACACGGGCCCGTCCGTCGTCCCGGACGACGACCTTGAAGACCTGGCCGGAACCCGGACCTGAGCCACCGTCCGCGAGGCGCAGAAGCGGTGCCGCGTCGATGGCGTCGAGGAGCGTACGGTCGCCGCCGTCCACCACCACCGTGGTCGGCGGCAGGGCAAGCGCGGACACCGCGACGGGATAGATCCGCGCCGGATCCGGGGTCCAGCCCACCGGGGTGACCAGCGCGCGCAGCGGCTCGACGGCCCGTACGTGTACGACGTCCCCCTCGCGATCCGCGCCGACGACGCTGAACTCCGTACCGCCGCGCTCCCTACCGCTGGACTCCGTACCGCCGAACTCCGTACCCCGCCCACCCGGCGTACCTTCAGGACCCCTCGACAGCCCATGCGTGCTCCCGCAGTCGACCTGCCAGCCGTCCGGGCCGTGCAGCAGCAGATGCGGGCTGAGCGGGCGGTCCGCCGCGCCCCCGAGGACCGCCCCGTCGGCGATGCCCCCGGGCTCCGCCGGGTACAGCACCGGGTTCTGGTGCTCGGTCGCGGACCGCACCCGGGAACCGGCCGCGGCCAGCACCTGCCGGTAGGTCGCGCCGGGCCCCATGTCGCGCAGTGCGCCGAGCAGGGCGCGGGTGAACAGCCCATGCCGATCCGTGCCGTGCCCGTCCTCGAACGACCGCTCGTTGACGCGGCACGCCGCCAGCAGCACATGCCGCGCCCCTTCGGCGGGGGCCGGGACATCGCGGGCCCGGGGGCCGCTCGACCGGGGGCCGCTAGCCCGCGGGCCGGCCGCCCCTGGTCCGGGGTCCCCGTACGCGGGCCATGACGGGTCGTGCGGCAGCGAGCGCTTGACGAGGTCGTCGCCCAGCCGGGTGGCGCCACCGGAGAAGCACGAGTCGAGGACGGCGGCGGTGTGCGCGCCCGTCGAGGCGACACCGTCGAGGAGCGCGCCGAGATCCTTGTCGATCAGGATGCCGTCGGCGCAGACCAGGGCCTGGCAGAAGCCGGTCGGCTCGATATACAGATGGGCGCGTTCGATGGCGGCGAACTGGGTGCCGTGGCCCGCGTACCAGAACAGCGCGGTGTCCCCGGGGCCCGCCTGGCCCAGATGCGTACGGAGGGCGTCGGTGACGGCGGCCACCGTCGCCTCGCCGTCGGTCAGTTCGAGGATCCGGGGCGGCGGGCCGTCGAGCCGCCCCTCCAGCCAGCCCCGCGCGGCCCGGATGTCATTGACGCAGCCGGTCAGCGAAGCCGGCGCCCCGGGCGCCCCCGGCGGGCCGTCGGCCGGCCGCAAGGCCGCGTAGTCATTGATCCCCACCAGAAGTACGAACACGGTCCCCATGGGAGAAGTCTGTCAGGGCACGGACGGGGGTGGCGCGCCCACGCCGGTCGTGAACTGGGCGCTTCACGGGCGTACTTCGGTTATCCGCTGTCGCGGCAGCCAGACGCTTAGCAGTATGGAGGTGCCGTCGCTATTGTTCTGAGCCCGCGCGGTTCAGACCGTGCCGGACGGACGCATGGCACACGGGGATCTTGGGGGATCCATGGGATTCATGGAAGGGCCACGCCGGGTGGTACGCCCCGCCGCGGGACCGGGCGCCGCACTGGGCGGAGGCGCCGTATCCGCGTCGCCGACGGGCCGCCCGGCGCTCTCGCGGGACCGCTACCGGGACCGTACGCGCGAACTGATGCACTCCGTACGCCGGTTGGACGCCGGGCTGAACGAGGCGGCGGTGCGGGAGCTGTCCGGCTGGATCCGCGAGCAGTACGCCGTGTCGTACGGCGATGTCCCGGTGGGCTTCGTGGCCGTGTGCCGGCTGGGGCCGCCCTTCGTGGACCACCGGCTCAGCCTCTTCCACACGATCATCGACCACTTCGCGCCGGGCGATCCGATGCCGGAACCCTTCGCGGCGGCCCGGATGCTGGTGCGGTCCGGTGCCTATGAGTACGTCGAGGTCTACGCCGGCGGGACGGTGCTTCCGGTCCTGGACGACGGCTCGGTCGTACGTCCGTAGAGCCCACGCGCGCGCCGGCCGGCAGAACCTCAGAGCCACAGACAACGACGGAGGAACCATGTCCGAGGTGGACTACCACCTGCGGCGCCAGGTCGATCGGGTGAACAGCCTGGTGGTGCGGCTGGGCGAACAGGTGGGGGCGGTCTCCGGCCAGGTGTCGGCCGTCGGCCAGGCCCAGCAGGAGACCCGCACCGAACTCCAGCAGCTCCGGGCCGACTTCATGACGTACGTACGGCAGGCCGAGCTGACGGCCAACATCCAGCGCGCCGAGACCCGGGTCGGGGTGATCCAGGACAAGGTGGACCACGAGTTCGGCCATCACAAGGTGGTCAGGCGCTCGGCGGTCGGCATGCTCCAGGCCTTCGACACCGGACTGGTCTCCGAGGAGACCGTACGGAACGTGGGCGAGCAGCTCATGATCCAGACGCCGCGCTACTGGCTGGCCCCCGCGCTGATCGGGCTCTCCAGCTGGGCGGCGGACGACCGGTCGCTGTGCGAGCGCGCCGTGGAGGAGGCGTTCCGCCGCTCCCCCGACCGGACCTCGCTGTTCTTCGCGCTCGTGCTGCGCCGCCAGGGCCGGCACGCCGGCGCGGTGCGCTGGCTGCGCCACTACCTCAACGTCCAGGACCCGGCGGCGCTCGGCCGGGAGTTCGCGGTGATCCTCGAATCGATCTCGCAGGGCGCGTTCGGCGCGGCGGGGCGCGAGCTGCTGCGCGACACCCTCGCCACCTGGCGCGAGACGCTGCTCGCCGACGAGGCGACCGAGACCGCCCAGGTGACCCGCTGGCGGGCGGAGATCGACTCGCTGCGGGCGCCGTCCGCCACGGCCGACTTCCCCCGGCTGGCCGCGGTGTCCCCGCAGTGGGCGCAGCTCGACGCCGTGCTCTCCTCGGCCCGTGCCCAGCAGAACGTACTCGACAAGTACACGGCGATGATGGCGCGCGAGTCCGGGCCCTCGGACCGTATCGAGGACGCGGTCGACGACATCCTGGACCGGCTGGTCGGGGAGTACGACAACGAGGAGCTGCCGCTCCGCCGCGATCTGGCCTTCCATCACGCCGTCATCGACAGCGGCGGCGATCTGGACGCCGCGAAGCAGGCCGTCGACATCGACTCGGCGTCGCTGGAGGAGACCCTCGACTACCTCACCGTCCAGACCACCTCGGCGCTCAACCCGGGGGCCATCGGCGCTTCCCCGGCCACCCAGCGGCTCTCGGTGGCCGCCTGCCACAGCTGGTTCAAGCGGGCGCACGCCTCCTTCAGCCGGGACTACCGGGCGGCCATCCCGGCGGACGTGGGGGCGCACTTCGCCACCTCGCACGGCGTGGGGGCGGCGACCTTCGCGCTGCCGCCGTGGTCGGGTTCGTTCACCACCCCGCTGGAGACGCTGGAGGCGTCTTTGATCGCGCACTGGGACGGGCACGCCCGGCCGTTCATCGACTCGCTCGCCTTCCCCTGGCGGCGGCAGGCCCTGCTGCCGGGTGGGATCGTGCTCGCCGTCCTGGTGCTCCTGAGCCCGTTCCACGCCGGCTTCGCGTGGGTGGCGGCGCTGATCGTCGGCGGGGTGTGGGCGCTGATCCTGAACAACCGCGCCGCCGCGTCCCGCAAGCTCCAGGAGACGGCGAGGCACTCCCTGGAACAGGCCAAACAGGAATCCGTCGGGACCCTGCGCGCGGCCCGCGCCGAACTGACGGACTGGCAGAGCCGGTTCCAGCGGGCCGACGCCGTGGAAGCCGCCACCCGCGCCATGATCGCCTCGCTGGCGACCGCCACGCACGCCTCGTCACCGTACGAGGGCCGCACCGTCACCGAGCCGGCGGAGGAGCAGACATCGTGATCCCCGAACAGCAGCCCCGGCGCGTGGTCGCGCCGCCCGCGCCGGACCGGGCCCCCCAGGCCGCGCCGTCCCAGGCCGCCTCACCCTGGGCGTCCACCGCCGCTCGCCCCAAGGAGCGGACCACCTCCCGGCTGCGCAAGGTGGTGGAGGGGCTGCCCGACTGGGAGCCGCTGCCGCCGGGCGAGATGACCGTACGACGCCCGAAGCAGGACCTGTGACCGGGAGTCTCTGGGCCCACGGGGGTACGTACGAGACCTGGGCCGCGTTCCTGACCGACTGGGCGGCCGGCGGCAGGTCCGACGGCGCGGGGCTGCCGGCCCTGCGCCAGGAGGACTTCGCCGCCGACACCTGGGACCGGCTGCGGCTCCGGCTCACCGACGCGATCTCCGCGCGCCTCCAGCGCTGCGCCGACGCGCTCGCCACGGCGATCGGCGAGACGGCGGACGAGTTCTCGGTCGGGCGCGCCCTGGCGCAGGCCAGGTCGGGGCTGCATCCCGTACGGGCCCTGGCGAACCACCCCGCGCTGCCCGAGGACCTGCGACCGCGGCTGCTGAAGATGGTGGACGACGCGACCCGCTCGCTGCAACAGGATCTCGAACGGGCCGTGGAGGGCATGGTGGCGGAGGGCAGTGATCCGCGCCGTGTCGAGGCCCGGCGGCGGACCGTACGCGACAACCCGCTCACGGCAGTGACCTCCGCGCCACCGCCCGTACCCGCGGGGGAACCCGCCGCGACGGGCGGCTGGTCGTACGACCCGACGGCGACGGGCAGGCGGCGGGTGACGCCGCCGTAACGCCCCCCGCCGTCACCTCCCCGCCCTTCCCCTTCCCTCAGCAGAAGGCCCCGCATGCCGAACTACCGTGAGTGCCACGACGACCTGGACAACTACCTCACCGCACGCGTGCCGGTCATCGGCCTGCGCACCATCGAACAGCCGCGCGCGCTGCGCCTCGTCAAGGAGATCGCTACGCAGCCCCGCCGCTCGGGACAGCCGTTCTGGATCTATACGCGCGCCACCGGGCTGCGGGATCTGCGGTCCAACGCGACGGTGCAGGACGACCGTTCACTGACGGGCGCGATGGAGTTCGCCGCGGCCCAGTTCAGCAGCCGGCCGAATGCGACCCTGGTGCTGGTGGACCCGGACAGCCTGGACACCGACACCCCGTTCACCCGGCATGTCGCCGAACTCGCCAGGCTCGCCGACGCCAATGCGGGCAGTCTGGTCCTGATCACCGACAAGCCGATCTGGAGCGGCCTCCAGCGGCTCGGGATGAGCCTTCAGCTCGAACTCCCCGATTTCGACGAGATGTACGCGACGATCCACAGCTTCCTCGGCGACCACCACGAAGTCGTCCCGATCGCCTGGACCGAGGAGGACGCGCGCCGCGCCGCGGAGTTCCTCCAGGGCGTCACCGAGGGCGAGGCCGTCAACCTGATGGCCACGCTGGTCGCCAAGGGATCCGTGGAGAAGGACGACGTCCTTGCCCTGGCCCGCTCCAAGGACCGGATCTTCAGCGATCTGGCCGGACTCGAACGTATCCAACTCAAGAGCGAGGCGGACTACGGGATCGGCGGACTGACCAATCTCCGCGACTGGCTGCGGCGCAAGCACCGGCTGATGCACTCCGATCTGCGGGGCACGGACCTCCGGCCGCCCCGCGGCGCCCTCCTGGTCGGCGTGCCCGGCTGCGGGAAGTCTCTCTCCGCCAAGGCGATCGCCGCCCAGTGGCGGCTGCCCCTCTACCGGCTGGACATGGCCAGCATCCACGGCAAGTACCTCGGCGAGTCGGAGGGCCGGATGCGGGAGGCCCTGGAGACCGCCGACCGGGTGGCGCCGTGCATCCTGTGGATCGACGAGATCGAGAAGGGCCTCGCCGGCAAGGACGACACGACGGGGGTGCCGCAGCGGATCATCGGTCACTTCCTCTTCTGGCTCCAGGAGTCCGACTCGCGCGCGTTCGTCGTCGCCACCGCCAACGATGTCCGCAGCCTGCCGCCCGAGCTGATGCGCAAGGGCCGCTTCGACGAACTCTTCTTCGTGGACCTGCCGGACGCGCAGGACCGCAGGGAGATCATCCAGCTCTACTACCGCCGTTACGTGAAGGCCGAGCCCGCCCCGGACCGGCTGGATCTGCTGGTCGATCTCTCCGACGGTTTCGCCGGCTCCGACATCGAGGCCGCGCTCCATGACGTCGGCGCCGAACTCCACCTCCAGGACGATCCGAAGGAGCTCGACCCCTCGTTCGTCGAGGACACCTTCGCCAACGCCTCCCCCATGAGCCGCACCAACCCCGAACAGATCGAGGAGATCCGCGCCTGGGGCCGCGACCGCGCCGTCCCCGCGGGCCGCTCCGTCACCACCGCGACCCCGGGCACGGCGGGCCCCTCGCGCCGGGTCGTCTTCATGGACTGACGCGTCGCGTCGTACGAAGCCGCGCCAGGGCTCTGTGTCGGTTGCCCCGGTGCGGCTTCGGCGCGCCAAAAACTCGGCAGGCGTGCGAGAACCGTTGACAAACACATGACATGATTGCAGCCTGTGACTCGCAAAAACATCGATAACTAGCTCAATTTCTTTGCGCTCACTGTGCAACTTCGTTTGTGACCTCATGTGCGGCTTCTCGGCAGGGACCCGCCCCCGCCTGCTGCCACCGCACCGCTCCGTTTCGGACCGCACGCACCCGCGTGGCGCGTGACGCGGGTCCCGCGCGCCGTACGGCCGGCCCATTCCAGCGGGCTGTCCGTTCTCTCGTTCCGACAGGCTCTCTCGTTCCGACAGAACAGAGGACACCATGAAACGGAAACAGCCCCGCCGACGACTGATCATCGGCGCGGTCATCGCCGCCCTGATCACTGTCGGGCTCCTGCCCGTCTCGGCCGCCGGCTCCGGCACCGCCCACGCGGCCGAACGGCCCAACGGCGGTGGCAGCGACAGAGTCGCCGCCGCCGATCTGGCCCGCGGCAAGCCGATCGACGCGTCGTCGACGGTCTTCAACTTCGTCGCGCGCAACGCCAACGACGGCAATACCGGCACCTACTGGGAGGCCGCCGGGCACCCGTCGACGCTGACGGTGAAGCTCGGCGCCAACGCCGACATCACCTCGGTCGTCATCAAGCTCAACCCCGACCCGATATGGGGCACCCGTACCCAGAACATCCAGGTACTCGGCCGCGACCAGGCGGCGACCGGCTTCACCTCACTCGTCGCCCGCGCGGACCATGTCTTCAACCCGGCGTCGAACCAGAACACGGTCACGATCCCGGTCACCGGACGCGTCGCCGACCTACAGCTCCAGTTCTTCAGCAACACCGGCGCGCCCGGCGGGCAGGTCGGCGAACTCCAGGTGATGGGGGTTCCGGCCCCCAACCCGGACCTGACCGTCAGCGCCCTGTCGTGGACCCCCGCCTCCCCCGTGGAGAGCGACACGACCAAGGTGAACGCGACGGTACGGAACACGGGAACGGCCGCCGCCGGCGCGACCACGCTGAACGTCAGTCTGGGCGGCGTGGTCGCGGGCAGCGCGCCGGTGCCCGCGCTCGGCGCGGGGGCCTCGGCCACCGTCCCGGTCGACATCGGCAAGCGCGCGGCGGGCACGTACCGCGTCACGGCGCTGGTGGACCCGACCGACACGATCATCGAGCAGGACAACGACAACAACAGCCTCACCGCGGCCTCCGACCTGGTCGTCGGGCAGAGCCCCGGCCCCGACCTCCAGGTGCTCGGCGTCGAATCCAGCCCGGCGAACCCGGCCGTCGGAGCGCCGGTCAGCTTCACCGTCGCGGTGAAGAACCGCGGGACCACCAGCTCCGGCGCCACCACGGTCACCCGCGTGGCGGTGGGCGGCACCACGCTCAACACCAACACCCCGGCGATCGCGGCGGGCGCGACGGCCAATGTGAATGTCAACGGCACCTGGACCGCAACCAATGGCGGAGCCACCATCGTCGCCACCGCCGACGCCACGAACGTCGTCACCGAGACCAACGAGACCAACAACACGTTCTCGCGGTCGATCGTCGTCGGACGCGGGGCGGCCGTCCCGTATGTCGAGTACGAGGCCGAGGCCGCCCGCTACCAGGGCACCCTGCTGGAGACCGACCCGCTGCGCACCTTCGGGCACACCAACTTCGCCACCGAGTCCTCGGGCCGCAAGTCGGTACGGCTCAACTCCACCGGTCAGTTCGTCGAGTTCACCTCGACCAACCCCTCGAACTCGATCGTCGTACGCAACTCCATCCCCGACGCGCCGAACGGCGGCGGCACCGAAGCCACCATCAGCCTCTATGTCAACGACACCTTCGTCCGGAAGCTGACGCTCTCGTCGAAGCACAGCTGGCTGTACGGCGACACCGACGGCCCCGAGGCCCTGACCAACACGCCCCAGGCCGACGCCCGTCGTCTGTTCGACGAGTCGCACGCGCTGCTGCCGACGACCTATCCGGTCGGCACCAAGTTCCGGCTCCAGCGCGACGCCGCCGACTCGGCCGCGTTCTACATCATCGACCTGATCGATCTGGAGCAGGTGGCGCCCCCGTCGAGCAAGCCGGCCGAGTGCACCTCGATCACGGAGTACGGCGCGGTGCCCGACGACGGGATCGACGACACGGCCGCCATCCAGCGGGCGGTGACCGCCGACCAGGAGGGTGCCATCGCGTGCGTATGGATCCCGGCGGGGCAGTGGCGGCAGGAGAAGAAGATCCTCACCGATGACCCGCTCGACCGCGGCCAGTACAACCAGGTGGGCATCAGCGATGTCACGATCCGCGGCGCGGGGATGTGGCACTCCCAGCTCTACACCCTGACCGAGCCGCACCAGGCGGTCGGCAGCATCAACCACCCGCACGAGGGCAACTTCGGCTTCGACATCGACGACAACACCCAGATCTCCGACATCGCCATCTTCGGCTCGGGCACCATCCGCGGCGGCCCCGGCGGCGCCGAGGGCGGAGTCGGTCTGAACGGCCGCTTCGGCAAGGACACCAAGATCTCCAACGTCTGGATCGAGCACGCCAATGTGGGCGTCTGGGTCGGCCGTGACTACGACAACATCCCGGATCTCTGGGGCCCGGCCGACGGCCTCCAGTTCACCGGCATGCGCATCCGCAACACCTACGCGGACGGCATCAACTTCACCAACGGCACCAGCAACTCCCGGGTCTTCAACTCCTCGTTCCGCACCACAGGCGACGACTCCCTGGCGGTCTGGGCCAACCGCTATGTGAAGAACCCGTCGACGGACATCGCGCACGACAACCAGTTCATCAACAACACGATCCAGCTGCCCTGGCGGGCGAACGGCGTCGCGGTCTACGGCGGCTACGGCAACAAGATCGAGAACAATCTGATCTACGACACGGCCAACTACCCCGGCATCATGCTGGCCACGGACCACGACCCGCTGCCCTTCTCCGGCCAGACCCTGATCGCCAACAACGCCCTGCACCGCACCGGCGGCGCCTTCTGGAACGAGGACCAGGAGTTCGGCGCCATCACCCTCTTCGCCCAGAGCAGAGACATCCCCGGGGTCACGATCCGTGACACGGACATCCTCGACTCGACCTACGACGGCATCCAGTTCAAAACGGGTGGCGGCACCATGTCGGGCGTCGCCATCAGCAACGTCAAGATCGACAAATCCAACAACGGCGCCGGCATCCTCGCCATGAGCGGTGCCCGCGGCGGCGCGACCCTGACGAACGTGACCATCACGAACTCGGCCGACGGCAACATCGTCACGCAACCGGGTTCGAGCTTCGTGATCACAGGCGGCACCACAGCGGCCAAGGCCCAGAAACGCACCCTGGCCAACCGCTGGTAACGCATCGCCCCCGTGGTGGTCGGCCATTTCTCCACCGGCCGGCCACCACACGGCTGTCTGAACGGGTGACGCTCGCCACCGGTCCGTGTCGCCGGACCGGCACACCGGGCCCTGCGTGGACGATGCAGGAATGCCAACTTCCGCACAGGCCGCCGGGATTCTCCTGCGGGCCGCGGCCTCTGCCGGTGACCCACCGCAGCTGCTGCCCGCCCGGGAGCAGATGGCCTTCACTCTCGGCTTCCACATCATCCTGGTGCCGTTCGGAGTGGCACTCACCGCCCTGATGCTCATCGCCAACTACCGAGGTCTGAAACACGGCGACGACCAGGCCCTGCTGCTCGCCCAGCGCTGGTCGAAGGTCGCCGCCGTGCTGCTCGCCGTGGGAGCGGTCACCGGTACGGTGCTGAGCTTCGAACTCGGCATCCTGTGGCCGGGGCTGATGGGCAGATACGGCGCCGCGTTCGGTTTCCCGTTCGCGATCGAAGGCATCTTCTTCTTCCTGGAAGCGATCTTCGTCTCGATCTATATCTACGGCTGGAAGCGGCTTCCTCCCTGGGTGCACTTCTGGACGGGCGTACCCGTGGTCCTGGCGAGCATGGGCGGCACCGCCGCCGTCGTGGCGGCGAACAGCTGGATGAACCAGCCCGGTGGTATCACCATGCGCGACGGCCGTGTCGTGGAGGTCCGGCCGGCCGAGGTCTTCTTCAACGGCGCCTTCTGGTTCGAGAGCGTGCATATGCTGCTCGCCGCCTATATCGTCGCCGGTTTCTCGGTGGCCGCGGTCTACGCGGTCGGCATGCTCAGGGGCCGCCGCGACCACTACCACCGGCTCGGCTTCCTCATCGGATTCGTCGTGGCCGGTGTCATCCTGCCCGTACAGATCTATGTCGGCGATGTCGTCGCGCGCCAGGTGTTCCACAGCGAGCCGGCGAAGTTCGCCGCGATCGAGATGCTGCCCACCACAAGCAGCCATGTCCCCGAGACGCTGGGCGGGGTGCTCGTGGACGGCCAGGTGCGCTACGGCCTCAGGATTCCGGACGTGGCCTCGCTGCTCGCCGGGTTCAGCCCGTCCACGGAGATCCGCGGACTCGACGCGATCGACCCCGCCGTACGGCCCTCCGACAGCGCGGTGAGCGTGGTCCACCTCGCGTTCGACGTCATGGTGGGAACGGCCAGCCTGCTGCTTCTGCTGGTCCTCTGGTTCGCCTGGCTGTTGTGGCGCCGGCGGCGGGTGCCCACCAACCGGTGGTTCCTGCGCTGCGCCGCCCTCAGCGGAGTCGTCGCCGTGGTGTGCCTGGAGGCGGGCTGGGTGACCACCGAGGTGGGGCGGCAGCCGTGGACGGTGGTCGGCCTGCTGCTCACCAAGGACGCCGTGACGACCCAGGGCAATCTCTGGCCGTTCTTCGCCGCCGCCCTCGCCATCTACCTCGCGGTGGGTACGGGCGCCGTGCTGATCCTGCGCTCCCTGACCAGACGCTGGAGAGCCGGCGAGGACGAGGGAGAGGACGAGGGGCTGGACGTACCCTACGGCCCCAACCGGCCGCTGACCGACGCACACACGGGGAAGGCCGGCAGCCATGAGTGATGCCATCGCGGTCCTGCTGTTCATCGGTGTCATCGCCTACGCGCTCTTCGGCGGAGCGGACTTCGGCGCCGGTTTCTGGGACCTGACGGCCGGCGGAGCGGCGCGCGGCAACAGGTCCCGCCATCTGATCGACGTGTCGATCGGCCCCGTCTGGGAGGCCAACCACACCTGGCTGATCTACTGCCTCGTCATGCTGTGGAGCGGTTTCCCCCTCGCGTTCGCGGCCATCACCACGACGCTCTACATCCCATTGGGCCTCGCCGTGCTGGGAATCGTCCTGCGGGGCGCGGGCTTCGCCTTCCGCAAGGCGTCGATGCGCACGCCGGAACAGCGGATCTACGGGGCGGCGTTCGCGCTGTCCTCGGTGCTCACCCCCTACTGCTTCGGCAGCGTGGCCGGTGCCATCGCGTCGGGCCGGGTACCCACCGCCGGCAACGGAGACCCGGTCGGAAGCTGGAACAACCCCACCTCCGTGCTCGGCGGGGTGCTGGCCGTATCGGTGTGCGCCTACCTCGCCGCGGTGTATCTGACCGCCGCCGCGCGGCAGAACGGGAGCCCGCGGCTCGAAGCGTGGTTCCGCCGACGCGCGCTCCGCGCCGGGATCGTCACCGGGGTGGTCTGTCTGGCGGGCATCTTCCTTCTCCAGGCCGACTCCCCGCGGCTGTTCCACCAGCTGAGCCACCGCGGCCTGCCGCTGCTCGTCATCTCGGCGCTGAGCGGGCTGCTCAGTCTGTTCCTCCTCAGACGCGAGAACGCCCTCGCCTTGCGGATGCTGGCCGCGCTGGCCGTGGCGACGGTCGTATGCGGCTGGGGCGTCGCGCAGTACCCGTATCTGCTGGGCACGCATCTGAGCATCGCCGACGCCGCGGCGCCGACGCCCACGCTCTGGGTGCTCGCCTCCGTGGCCGGCGCCGCCGGGGTGCTCATCGCCCCGTCCCTGATCGCCCTCTACATCCTCCAGAACAAGGGACGGCTGGAGTCACGGGGCTGACGCGGCGCACCGCGGACCGCGATCCTCCTGATGGCCACGATAGAGCCCCCCGTCCCGGCGGGCGACCGGTGGGAGAACCCGATCGCCACGAAAAGTGGCGAAAAGCGCGGATGAGGTGGCGGCGTTAACCTTGTGATGACGGAGGCCGATGCCCGACCCGCGCGTCAACGCCGCTGCGAGTAATGCGGAGCGACGCGACCTGAATGGTCGGGGGGAATGAGTCGGCAGGTCTCGGTGAATTCGGCCTGACCCCGGCCGGCAGGCTCGGCGGGGAGGCTCCCGGGAAAGCCCTCAAAGAAAAAGAAACCAGAACAGGAGCCAGTTATGGCACCGAACTCTGCCGGCACAATGACGCGTCCGGATGTCGCGCTCACCGACGGTTTCAGGCTGACAGTCGATGCGCTACAGGCCAACGGGGTCGACACCATGTACGGGGTGGTCGGCATACCCGTCACCGATCTGGCCCGCATAGCGCAGGCCAAGGGCATTCGCTACATAGGGTTCCGGCAGGAGCAGGACGCCGGCCACGCCGCCGCCGCGGCCGGATTCCTGACCGGCCGGCCGGGCATCTGTCTGACGGTGTCCGCGCCCGGCTTCCTCAACGGACTGGTGTCGCTGGCCAACGCCACCACCAACTGTTTCCCGATGATCCAGATCAGCGGGTCGAGCGAACGCAGTGTCATCGACCTTCAGCAGGGCGACTACGAGGAACTCGACCAACTCAACGCGGCCAAGCCCTTCGCGAAGGCCGCGTTCCGGGTGGACCGGCCGCAGGACATCGGTCTCGGTGTCGCCCGCGCCATTCGCGCCGCGGTGTCCGGCCGGCCCGGCGGGGTGTATCTCGACCTGCCGGCCGCGGTGCTCAGTGACACCATCTCGGTCGAGGAGGGCCGGGCGTCGCTGTTCGAGGCGGTCGACCCGGCGCCCGCGCAGATTCCCGCGCCCGAATCCGTCACCCGGGCCCTGGAGCTGCTCGCGCACGCCGAGCGTCCGCTGATCGTCCTCGGCAAGGGGGCCGCCTACTCCCGGGCCGACCAGGCCATTCGCTCGTTCGTCGAGACAACTGGCGCCCCGTTCCTGCCGATGTCGATGGCCAAGGGGCTGCTGCCCGACGACCATCCGCAGTCGGCGGCTGCGGCCCGGTCCCTGGTACTCGGACAGGCCGATGTGGTGATGCTGATCGGCGCCCGGCTGAACTGGCTGCTCGCACACGGCCAGCCGCCGCGCTGGTCCGCGACGGCGAAGTTCATCCAGGTCGACGCCCAGCCGGTGGAGATCGACAGCAACCGGCCG
Organism: Streptomyces sp. NPDC051662; assembly: GCF_040681655.1. Classification (NCBI taxonomy): domain Bacteria; kingdom Bacillati; phylum Actinomycetota; class Actinomycetes; order Kitasatosporales; family Streptomycetaceae; genus Streptomyces; species Streptomyces sp. NPDC051662. The sequence goes on along the minus strand of NZ_JBFAZD010000021.1, from coordinate 47,757 downwards.
ATCGCGGCTCCGGTGGTCGGGGACATCGCCTCGGCGATGGCCGCCTTCAACCGGGCCACGCGGCCCGGCCAGTTCGCCGTACCGGCCGCCTGGTGGGACGCGATCAAGGACCGGACGGCGCAGAACGTCGCGAAGATGCAGGCGAGGCTGGACGCCGACGCGACGCCGATGAACTTCTCGACCGCGCTGCGCGCGATCCGCGACGTACTCGACGACCACCGCGACGCCTACCTGATCAACGAAGGCGCCAACACCCTCGACTTCGGCCGCGACATCGTGCCGATGTACGAGCCGCGGCACCGGCTCGACTCCGGCACCTGGGGCGTCATGGGGGTCGGCATGGGCTACGCCATCGCCGCCGCCGTCGAATCCGGCAAGCCGGTGGTGGCGGTGGAGGGCGACAGCGCGTTCGGGTTCAGCGGCATGGAGCTCGAAACGATCTGCCGCTACCACCTGCCGATCGTCACGATCGTGTTCAACAACGGCGGTGTCTACAAGGGCGACGAGGTGAACACGTACTCGGCCGACCCCGCGCCCACCGTGCTGCTGCACTCCAGCCGCTACGACAAGCTCATCACGGCCTTCGGCGGCGTCGGCTATCAGGCCGACACCCCGGAGGAGCTGGGCCACGCGCTGCGTGCCGCGCTGCACGCGGGCAAGCCGGCCCTGATCAACGCCGTCACCGACCCGACAGCCGGCACCGAGTCCGGCCACCTCACCAGCATGAACACCAGCAGTTCCCTGCAGTCGGCGCACTGACCAGGACATCAGACCGGGAGGAAACACCATGACCGAGAAGACCACACACGGTGCCGCCACCCCGGACGAGCACCTGGACGCGAGCAAGCCGCACGCCCTGGAGCACATCACGGTCGTGGACTTCACCCGCGTCCTGGCCGGGCCGACGTGTACCCGGATGCTCGCCGACGCCGGTGCGCGGATCATCAAGGTCGAGCGGCCCGAGACCGGCGACGACACCCGCCAGATGGGCCCGTTCGCCAGTGACGGCACCTCGGAGTACTACCGGTTCGCCAACCTCGGCAAAGAGAGCATCGCCCTCAACCTCAAGGACCCCGGCGATCTCGCCCTGGTCGAGTCGATGATCGCCGAGGCGGATGTCGTCGTGGAGAACTTCCGCCCCGGCGTCATGGCGAGGCTGGGTCTCGACCCGGCCAAGCTCGTTCAGGAGCACCCGCGGCTGATCGTCTGCTCCATCTCCGGCTTCGGCCAGTACGGGCCGCTCCATATGCAGGCGGCCTACGACACCGTCATCCAGGCCATCTCCGGGATCATGGACGCCACCGGCGAGCCCGACGGGGGCCCCACCCGGGTCGGTACCTCCATCTCCGACATCCTGGGCGGCATCTTCGGCTACTGCGGTGTCGTCACCGCGCTGGCGGCCAGGGAACGCACCGGCAAGGGAACCACCATCGATGTCGCCATGCTCGATGCCACGTTCGCCACCCTGGAGCAGGGCCTGATGGACTCGCTCGGCGTGCACAAGCGCCCGCACCGCATCGCGAACCGCCATCCGTCCATGGCGCCGTTCGACACCTTCAGCTGCTCCGACGAGCTCGTGGCGATCTGCGTCGGCAACGACCATCTCTTCGGCATCCTCGCCGAGACCCTCGGCAAGCCCGAGCTGGCCACCGACGCGCGCTTCGCCACCAACGTCGACCGGATGGACAACCAGGCCGACCTCAAGACGGCCATGGAGGAGGTGCTGCGGACCGACACCGCCGCCGCCTGGCACAGCCGGCTGGAGGACGCGGGCATACCCGTCAGCCTGATCCTCAACGTCGATGACACCCGCAGGATGGAGCAGATCAAGGTACGCGGCATGGTCAAGGACGTCGGTGGCTTCCAGGTCCCGGGCAACCCGGTCAAGTTCGGCTCGTACAACTCGCTCGGCACCATGATCCCGTCGCCCGAGCTGAACAACCGCTCCGATGCCCTGCGCGCCGAATTCGTACCCCACGCGCACTACGCGAACGGCGCGACACCCGCGACGTCTCGGTCATCCTGACTTCGGCGGGCGGGAACCGGCTTTGGCGCCAGGACCGTCGACGATGTTCAGGACGGACATCATGCCCATGTCCTCGTGGTTGAGGAGATGGCAGTGCGCCACCGTCCTGCCGGTGAAATTCGTGAAGTGGACGCGGAAGACGATGGACTGGCCCCGGATGACATTCACCGTCTCGTACCAGCGGTGACCGGGGTCGGTGGCCTTTCCGTTGACGCTCATCAACTGGAAGTGGTTGGTGTGGAGGTGGAAGGAATGGTCCTCCTCCGTGTCGTTGCGGACGGTCCACTCCTCCACCGTGTTGAGGCGGGAGGTGAAGTCGATGCGATGGGGGTCGTAATACCGGCCGTTGATGTAATAGCGCGCCGGGTTGGCCGTCTCCGTGTACACCAGATTCTTGCGGTCGGCGATGGTGGCCCGGGCGAGGTCCTCGCTGGGCGCGAAGGTGGTGGGGATCGCGGCCGGGGTCATGGGAGCACCGCCGGTGACCACACTGGCGAGATTCACCTGAGGGAAGCTGTTCCCGGCCGGCCCGGTGTAGAACGGGAGGGTCTCCAGCTGGGCGGTGCCCGCCTTGCCCCCCTGCACCAGGACGTCGAACCGGGCGGCGGCCGCGATGAGCAGCGTCTCGGCGGCGTAGACCTGTTGGACGGGATAGCCGTCCTGGGCGATCACATGGAAGGTGGCGCCCGGCAGACGCAGTTTGTAGTAGATGTTCGCGCCGATATTGGCGAGCCGCCACAGCTGGGTCTCACCGGGGCGGATGCTGATGACCGGATTCTGCTGGCCGTTGACGGTCCGGTTGGTCTTCGCCTGGATACTCAGCGGATTGACCTTGATCGCGTCGCCCTGGATCTGGTTGTCCTTCAGGGCGACGACACGTTCGGTGATGTTCTTCAGGGACGGCGGCAGATACTTCCGCAGTCCGTCGATGATGATGAGGCCCGACTGCCCGCCGGCCACCTGCGCGGCGGAGTACATGTCGATGTGTGAGTGGTACCAGTAGGTGCCCGGCGTGATGTCGCGCGGCAGCTGGTACGAGTAGTTGTAGGTCGTGCCCGGCTTGATGGAGAGAAAGATGTCGTCGGCGGGCTGGCGCGGTGAGACATGGAGCCCGTGCACATGCAGATTGGTGTCCTTCGTCACGCCCTGCACCTTCTCCGTGACGCGGTTCACCATCGCCAGTTCGATACGGTCACCCGGCTTCACGCGGAGAGTGGGCGGCATATAGCGGCCGTTGTAGGTGAGGCCCCACAGCCGGCGGTCCCCCACCTGCACCTTCTGCCGTTCGACGACAACGGTGGTGCGCAGGACTCCGTTGTGGCTCACCATCTGCGGGGGATTCCGCAGCGGCTCGCCCTTCCCGGTCCGCTCGGCCTGCGACGCCCCGGGCAGCGGCCCTTCGTTGGCCCCGGGCGCCCGGTCGGACACCGAGCCCCCGCAGCCGGCCAGCCAGCCCGCGGCGAGCACCAGGCCGACGACGAGCCAGGTGAGTGTGGAACGCGACCGAGTCACAGCTCTCTCCCTACGGGCGGCATGTCGTGCTCCGGGGTCACGGCCCGGAGCACGGGGGGAACAAGCCGGAGATTAGGGAACGAATCCCGATTCCCCGGTGCACCACACGTTCCGCCCACACGAATCCGCCCCAACGGCGGCACCGGAGGAGGGAGATGCGCGCCCCTCAGTCCAGCGCGCAGGAGTTGACCACATCACCGCTCGCGGGCCTGCGGATCGTACGGTCCGCGGGCGGGGCCGTACCGTCCTCCACCCAGGCCGTCAGGGCCGTGAACGCCGAGCGGTAGCAGGGCAGGATCGGACGCAGCCGGTCCGGATAGGTGTCGTAGAGGCCATCGGTGTGGGTGCCGTTCTCGACGGTGTAATAGCGGTGCAGCCGGCCGCGGCCCCGGTCGTCGACCATCCGCGCGTACACATCCGAGTCGGTGGCGATCGGCAGCAGCGCGTCCAGATCACCGTGCAGTGTGATCATGGGCTTGCCGATCCGCCCGGTCAGCGCGACCTTCGCCACGGCGCGGTGGACGGACGCGGGGCGGGAGGCGTAGTCGTACGCGGCGTCGGAGGAACAGGCGGCGAAGATCTCCTCGGTCGACGAACCGGCCGACGCCCCCGGGCACTTGGGGTCGTACGACGGGTCGAACTCCGCGCGGAAGATCTTCTGCGTCAGTCCCCAGTAAGCCGCTTGGTGGTACGGCCACAGAAACCGGGAGCCGTCCGCGAAGCCGGCCGCGAGGAGATCGTCGTCGTCCGCCGTACCGAGGCTCCGGGCGACGGTGACCGGCAGACTCGTCAGCGGACTTGGCCCGCGGGTGGTCCAGAGCGTGCCTTCCCAGTCCACACCCCCGTCGTACAGCTCCGGGTGGTTCTCCAGCTGCCAGCGGGTCAGATATCCGCCGTTGGAGATGCCCGTCATATACGTATGGCGCGGCCCGTGCCCGTAGCGCTGCTGTACGGCCTTCTTGGCGGCGCGCGTCAGCTCGGTGACCCTGCTGTTCCATTCGGCGACGGCGTCACCCGGCCGTTCGCCGTCCACGAAGAAGTCGGTACCCGTGTTGCCCTTGTCCGTGGCCGCGTAGGCATATCCCCTCGCCAGCACGGCGTCGGAGATCAGGACGTCCGTGGAGTACTGCCTGCGGTTGCCCGGCGCGCCCGTGACGACCAGGCCGCCGTTCCACTTGTCGGGCAGCCTGATCACGAACTGGGCGTCGTGCCGCCAGCCGTGGGTGGCATTGGAGCGCGAGTCGTCGGGGAAGTACCCGTCGATCTGGACCCCCGGCACCCCGGAGGGCTTCTCCGTCCCGGCCGCGGACAGTCCCGCCTGGTCGGCCGGATCGGTGTACGGGGTGCCGGCGAGCGCCGTCGTCGTCAGATCTCCCAGACACGCGGTCCGCTGATGGCCGGCTCCCGGCACCTCCAGCCGGTGCTGCCGGGCGCAGTGCGTGTCCGCGCGGTCCGGTGGTGCCGCCCCCATCGCCCCGGCGGGGCCCATGGAGGACAGCCCCAGCAGAAGGGCGGTGAGAACCGGGATGCCTCGGGACAGTCGCATAGGGGCGGGCCTCCGGGGAGTGGCGATACGGGTGGGTGCGCCGCCATATCGTGCTGGGACCGCTCCCGTACGACCATGGGGTCGGCCCATACCTCTCCCCGTGTCGGACTAGGCCCGCACCCCATTTCATGCCACGTTTCCCTGGTGCCGATCACAGCCCCGGAAGCGAACGCGAGGAGCCGGCGGTGAGCACGCACCACGAAACGTCCGATCACGGCGCCCTCCAGGAAGCGGAGCCGGATCTTTCCGTGAAGCGGCGGATCTTCGCCGCGCTGGCGGTGCCGAATTTCCGGCGGTATGTGAGCGGCCAGGCCCTCAGCCTCATCGGCACCTGGGTCGAGACGGTCGCCCAGGCACTGCTGGTGCTGCGTCTGACCGACTCCGGTACCGCGCTCGGCCTGACGACCTCGGCCCGGTTCCTTCCCGTCCTCCTGCTCTCCCCGTACGCGGGCCTGCTGGTCGACCGGTTCGACAAGAGGCACCTTCTGATCCTCACGCAGGTAGGGCTGGGGCTGGTCTCCACAGCCCTGGGCGTCAGTGTCCTCGCCGGCACGATCACCCTGTGGCAGGTCGTCGTCCTCGCCCTTCTCTTCGGGATCTTCAGCGCCGCGGACAACCCCGCGCGGCAGGCGTTCGTAGGGGAGGTCGTGGGCCCCTCCCTGCTCCGCAATGCCGTGACCCTGAACAGCACGCTCGTCAATGTCGCCCGGGTGCTGGGGCCGACCGTCGCCGCCGTTCTGGTCACCACCGTGGGCATCGGCTGGTGCTTTGTCGCCAACGCCGTCAGTTTCAGCTTCGTCGTTCTGTCTCTGCTGTCCCTCGACACCGGACAACTGCACACCAGCGCCCATGCCCCGAGGGCGAAAGGACAGTTGCGGGCGGGCCTGCGCTATGCCATGGGCCACCATGCGATCGCTCGGCCGCTGCTGATGATGGCCGTGGTGGGAACCTTCACCTTCGAATTCGAAGTGAGCCTTCCCTTGTTGGCACACGACACCTTCCACGGTGTCGAAACCACCTACAACTGGCTGATCGGATCGCTCGGCGCCGGCGCTGTCGCGGGCGGGCTGTACGCGGCCCGCGCCTCACGCACCGGGGTTCCCTTTCTCGTCAGGATCGCTTGCGCCTATGCCGCGTCCGTCGTTTTCCTGGCTCTTTCCCCGACGGTGCCGGTCGCGATCGTCGCCTGCGTATGCGTCGGAGCCGCGAGCGTCATATTCCTGACGACGGGGAACGCCACGGTCCAACTCGCCTCCTCACCGCAGTACCGTGGCCGCGTCACCGCCTTGTGGTCCACCGCGCTCGTGGGAAGCACGCCCATCGGGTCACCCGTCATCGGCGCGGTCTCGGACGCGGCCAGTCCCCGGTACTCGCTCGCCCTGGGGGCGGCGGCCTGTGTCGCGGCGGCGCTGATCGGCTGGTGGCCCCGCGGAAGACGCGCGAACGCCCACTGACCGCTTCTCCGGCACGATCACGGCCCACCGTTTGCGTGCTGAAGATGAGGGCGTTGTACTAAAGCCACCAAATCACACTTTCCGGGCCGGGCTGTCCGGGCCGGGCTGTCCGGCGCTCGCTGATGGCCACCGGATCCAGGTGCTGATCGATCATGTCGTGGCGCGAGAAGAGAAGTGACCATGCGGAATCCCTGTCTCACCGTCGGACAACGGTCTCTGCGTGCGGCAGGGGGTGTCACCGGCCCGGGTGCCGGCTGGACCGACGCCGGGCTGCTCACCCTCCGTCTTGTCGTCGGCGGCCTGGTCGCCACCCACGGCCTCCAGAAGATGACGCACTGGGCGGGCGGAGAGGGCCTGGCCGCCGGCGCCGAGGAGTTCCGGCGCGACGGCTTCCGCGGCGGCCGGCTCACCGCGGTGGCGGCCGGGAGCGGTCAGACAGTCGGGGGCCTGCTGCTCGCGGCCGGGCTTCTGACACCGCTCGCGGTGGCGACCGTCGCCGGTGTCATGACCGTCGCGGCCACGGTGAAGCTCCCCCACGGGCTGTGGGTCCAGAACGACGGCTACGAGTATCCGCTGGTCCTGGTCGCGTCCATGGCCGTCACCGGGCTCACCGGGCCGGGCGCCTGGTCACTCGACCGGCTGACCGGCGTCAACTGGCCCGCGTCCGCGGGCATCGCCGGCTGCGCGGCCGGAGTACTGGGGGGCCTGGCCACACGGCGTGCGCTGTTGCGGACGAGGGAGCGGTCCGGGAAGACGGACGTCACCCGAAGCCCCTGAACCGGTCAGGCCGGCCACGCCGGGAGCCCGCCCAACCCAGTCCTAGGAGGAACGGATGGCCGCCACCGTCGCGGATGCCATGATCTCTACGCTCAAGGCCGCCGGTGTACGGCGCGTCTACGGCCTGCCGGGGGACTCCCTCAACGGGTTCACCGACGCCCTGCGCCGCGACGGCGGTATCGCCTGGGAGCACGTGCGCCACGAGGAGGCCGCCGCGTTCGCAGCCGCCGCCGAAGCGGGTATCACCGGTGAACTCGCGGTCGCGGCCGGGAGTTGCGGACCCGGAAACCTGCATCTCATCAACGGCATGTTCGACGCGCAGCGCAGCCGGGTACCGGTGCTCGTCATCGCCGCCCACATCCCGCGCGTGGAGATCGGTGGGGGCTACTTCCAGGAGACGCACCCGCAGGAGATGTTCCGCGAGTGCAGTGTGTACTGCGAGATGGCGAGCGTGTCCGAGCAACTGCCGAGGCTGCTGGAGATCGCCATGCGCACCGCCCTGGAGCGCGGCGGCGTCGCGGTGCTGGTCATCCCCGGCGAGCTGTTCCTCGACCGCGCCACCCCCTCGCCGACGCCGCGCCCGGTACTCAAGTCGGCATCGGTCATCCGTCCGGACGATCAGTCACTCACGCGGGCGGCGCGGGTCCTCGACGCCGCCGACCGAGTGACCATCCTGGCCGGGGCGGGCTGCGCGGGCGCCCATGACGAGGCGGTCGCCCTGGCCACGGCGTTGAAGGCGCCGATGGTCCACTCACTGCGCGGCAAGGACTCCCTTGAGTACGACAACCCGTACAACGTCGGCCTGACGGGGCTGATCGGCTACAGCTCCGGTTACCGGGCGATGGAGCACTGCGACGCCCTGCTGATGCTCGGCACCGACTTCCCCTATCGGTCCTTCTATCCCGAGAACGTGCCCGTCGTGCAGGTCGACGTACGCGGCGAGCAGATCGGCCGCCGTACGCAGGTGGACGTCCCTCTGGTGGGCACCGTCAAGGACACCGCGCCGGCGCTGCTCCCCCTGCTGAAGCACCGGACGGACGATGACTTCGCGGAGAGGATGACCGGACACTACCGGCGGGTACGGGCCCGTCTGGACCGGCTCGCGGAGGCCAAGCGTGGTGACTCCCCCATGCATCCGCAGCAGGTCGCCGCCGCGGTCGACCGGCTGGCGGCGCCCGACGCGGTCTTCACCGCCGACGTGGGGACTCCGACGGTGTGGGCGGCCCGTTATCTGCGGATGAACGGTCAGCGGCGGCTCATCGGCTCCTTCACCCATGGCTCGATGGCCAACGCGCTGCCGCACGCGATCGGCGCCCAGGCCAGTCAGCCCGGCCGCCAGGTGGTCGCGCTGTCAGGTGACGGCGGCCTGGCCATGCTGCTCGGCGAGCTGATCACGCTGCGCCAGCTGGACCTCCCGGTGAAGGTCGTCGTCTTCAACAACTCGGCGCTGTCCTTCGTCGAGCTGGAGATGACGGCCGCGGGCATCGTCACGTACGGCACGGGGCTGGACAACCCCGACTTCAGCGCCCAGGCGCGCGCCGCGGGCCTGTTCGGGGCGCGCGTCGAGCACACGGACCAGCTGGACGACGTCCTGCGCGAGGCTTTCGCGCACGAAGGACCGGCGCTGATCGACGCCCGTACCGAACGGTACGAGCTCTCGCTGCCGCCGAAGATCACCTTTGAGCAGCTCAAGGGCTTCACCCTGTTCGCCACCCGGACCATCCTCTCGGGGCGAGGGGACGAGATCTTCGAGCTCACCAAGTCGAACCTGCGCCAACTCAGCACGGAGTAGCGCCCCGGAGGGTCTTGAGTACCTGCGTATCAGCCCTGGGCCCGCGTATCAGCCCTGGGTCTGTGCGAGCAGCTCGGCGAGATGGTCGCACCAGACCTCGGCGACATGGAGCGTCTGGTGCCCTCGCGTCTTCGAGTCGGCCGGAAGCGTGATGGCCCGTCCGTGGGGAACCGCGGCGATGGCCTTCTCAAGTCCGCCGAGTTCGAAGGGGTTGAGTTCGTCGTCCTCGAAGTTGACGGCCAGCAGCGGGGCCCGTATCGACCGGAGGCCGGGGGCCGGGTCGTAGTCCCTGGACGCGTCGAACTCCCAGACGACGTCGTTGGCGTCCTCGCTGTCCAGCGCCTGCGACTCGGTCGCCGTGATCCGGGTGTCGACGGCATCGATGGAGAGCAGATCGGACGCCATGTACCGCGCGCTGCCGACCATGAGCTGGAACAGCGCCATCGCGTGCCCGAGTCCGGCCGGCTGTTTGTTGTAGCGGCCGTCGGCGTATCCGGGATCGGATGTGATCAGATGGATGAGCATCCTCCGCCAGAGCAGATTCCGCCCGGTGATCCGCTCGGGAAGACTGGCGACCGCCATCAGCGCCTGCTGGTCCGGATACCGCTGGCCCCAGATCCACGTCTGCATCCCGCCCATCGAGGTGCCGAGCAGCAGCCGTAGGCGCTCGATGCCCAGACCTTCCACCAGCAACCGATGCTGGCCCTCGACCATGTCGCCGTAGCCGTAGTGCGGGAAGTCAGGTCCAAGCCCTTCGCTGGGCCGGCTCGACCCGCCGTGACCGATGGCGTCCGGCAGGATCACGAAGAACCTGCTCACATCGAGAGGCCGGCCGCTCCCGAACAGGAAGTCGGCGATGGACGGTCGCAGGAATTGCCGGCCGGAGCCGGTTGTGCCGTGCAACAGCATCACGGCGTTGTCGGCGCCCGCGTTCAATGAACCGAGTGTGTGGTACGCCAGGGTCACATCGAGGCGGTGTCCGTCATCGAACGGGAAGTCGGCGACGGTATGGAAGCCCGGTACGGCTTTGGATTCCCAGTCGGTGGTCATGAGCGACCCCTAGAAGAACGAGAGGGTCTCGACGCCGACCCCCGCTTGCACGGTACGCAGGACCTCACCGCGTTCGAGGTTGCACACGGCGAGCGAACCCTCGTTGTGGTTCGCGATCAGCACCGTTTCCCCGTCCTCGTGGAAGGCCATGTTCATGGGGCCCTGGCCGAGGTGAAGAAGGCTCTGTGACTTGAGGTCCTCGGAGAAGACCGTGGCCAGCGGTTCCTCGAAGTTCGTGACCACCAGGTACTTGCCGTCGGGGCTGTAGCGCGCGATCTGGGCCGCCTTCTCGTGCCCGTCGAGTGTGATGGTCGAGCGGATCTCGTCCGAGTCCGTGTCCACGACGAAGAGCTGCGGCTGCCGCGCGTCGACGAGTACGACCGTCTCCCCGTCGGGGGGCATGCCGATCCCCGCGGTGCCGTTGGGCATGGGAATCTTCTTGACCACCTGTTTCGTGGCCAGATCGACGACCGACGCGAACGGGTCTTCCTCGTTCTCCGTATAGAGCTTGCTGTTGTCGGGCAGCACCTCGACGCGGTGCGCCTTGTTGGAGCCCACCTCGATCACGTCCTCGATGGTGCCGCTCCCGGGGGCCATTTCGAGCACCACGCCGCTGTTCTCGCAGACGCAGTACAACTGGCCGTCCGCTCCCCAGCGCAGGCCATGCGGAGCGAGATGCGGATAGGTGCTGAGGTCACCGACGTGCTTCCGTTCCTCCAGGTCGAACTGTGCGATCAGATGGCCTGGATGGGGGTTGTCCCCGTGGATGCCGGCGCCGTAGATGGGGGCATACGCGAAGCGGTGATCGGGCGAGATGAGAAGCTCGTGCACCCTCGGCGCGAAACCTTCGAGGGTCAACTCGACCTCGTATGTCTCCGGATCGAGGAACAGCACATGATTCCCGACCTTGTCGATTGCCACGAGGCCATTGCTGCCGGTCAAGAAGTTGGCGTCTGTCATGAGAACTCTCCTGTCCGATCCACCTCGATACCGAACTGCCTCCCGGTCGCCCTCAACCGGTTCAGATCTCCGGCCGGGTCGCCGGCCGGCCCGGGAGACGGGCGGCACGCGGAGCGGTAGTACTCCTCGATCCCGCCGGGCACCGTCAGGTCGAACAGCCGAACCGGCTGACCGGTGCGGTTCCGCACCCGGTGGTGCACCCCCCAGGGCACGACCACGACTGTTCCCGCGGAGGCCTCGTATTCCTCTCCGTCCAGGAACACCTCGGCGGTTCCCTCCATGACGTAGAGGGCCTCCTCATAGCGGGCGTGACGGTGCGCGGGCATCTCGCCGCCCGGCTCGATCGTGATCTCGGTGACCGTGTAGGCCGCCGCGGTCGCGAGGCCCGCCGCCTTGATGTTGTAGGTCACTCCGGCGGCGTACCGACGGTCACCTTCATCCGGGAGCACCAGGGTGGGACCGCGTCCCTCACTCATGGGGAGGGGCCTTTCGTGCCCGTCCGCGGTGCCTTCCAGATAGGTGACGCCATAGCGCGGGGTCCGGGCGTTGATCTCCTGGACCGGCATCGTCCCGCGTTTCCCGGGGGGTTCATCGCCCGGTGCGCCCAATTCCAGGAAGAAGCCCTCGTTACCGCCCGGGGTGGTGAAGGTGATGAGTTCCGCGCTCTCGTCCCCGACATTGCGCCACTCATGAGCGATGCCGCACGGCGCCGCGAAGAACGTGCCGTCGCCGACCGTGGTGTTGATGCCCCCCGCCTTCAGCTCGATCTTCCCCCGGAGCAGGAAGAAGCCCTCTTCCTCGCGTGAATGGACGTGCCGGGGCGGGCCTGTTCCGGCCGGTGGACAGTCGAGCCAGAACGCGTACTCACTTCCGGTGTCCTCGCTGACGGCGGCGAAGGTGATCCGGTCGTCGCCCATCCACCAGATCGAGACGCCCTCCCCCGGCTTCACCAACTTGCCGCGTCTGAGCAGAGGTGCGTCGTGCTCGATGGGCCTGTTCAAGCTCTGCGGTGTCCTGGCGCCGGCCATTGCTCAACCTTCCCGCCCGAGGTCAGCGCGTCGACCGGGAGATGCGCGGTCGGACCTCGTAGGCGCACACCCTTACAATCTCCATCCGCCGTCGACCGTTGTCAAAACATACCGAAATAAACACTTTGTCTCGTTTGGCGGTACGCTGCCTCTGAGAAAAGATCGGTAGTGACAACCACTACGGGGAGAAGCCCTCAGTAGCTGTAGAAGCCCTCTCCTGACTTCCGGCCGAGCAGTCCGCCGTCGACCATGCGGGAGAGCATCGGGGGCACCGCGTGGGTAGGCTCCTTGAACTCCTCGTACAGCGCCGATGCGATCGCCGCGACGGTGTCCAGGCCGATCAGGTCGGCCAGGGCCAGCGGGCCCATCGGGTGGGAGCAGCCCAGCGTCATCGCGTTGTCGATGGTCCGGGCGTCCGCGTATCCGGCCTCGTACATACGTATCGCGGCGACGAGATAGGGGATCAGCAGGGCGTTGACCACGAAGCCTGAGCGGTCGCCGGCGTGGATGGCCTGTTTGCCGAGCACCTCGGTGACGAACTCCGCGGCGGTCCGCCGGGTGCGTTCGCCGGTGAGCAGTGAGCTGACGACCTCCACCAACGGCAGTACCGGGGCCGGGTTGAAGAAGTGCAGGCCCAGGACGTGTTCGGGGCGCCGCGTCGCACGGGCCAGCCGGATCACGGGCAGGGCGGAGGTGTTGGAGGCGAGGATCGCGTCCGGGTCCTCGACGACCTTGTCCAAGGTCTGGAAGATGTCCAGCTTCGTGGGCTCGTGCTCGGGAACGGCCTCCAGCACGAGCTGACGGTCGTGGAACGAGCCGAGGTCGGTGGCGTACGTGACGCGCGCGAGCGTCTCCTCCCGGCCCGCTTCGCTGATCTTGCCCTTGCGGACCGCGTTGCCCAGCGAGCGCTCCAGCCGGCCGCGCCCCCTGGTCAGGCCGGCCTCCGAGGAGGAGACGATCAGCACGTCGCGGCCGGCCCGGGCGCACACCTCGGCCAGCCCCGCGCCCATCACGCCGCAGCCGACGACGCCGACGCGCTGGATCGCCTGCGCTGCCGGTACCGGCACGGAGGCGGGTGCGGTGGTGGGGGGCGCGGTGGTCATGACATCCCTGCCTTTTCCGTGGGTTCGTTCCGGTCGCTCTTCAGGAGGTGAGGCCGCGCAGGGGGTTCAGCCGGGTCTCGCCCAGTTCGGCGCGCAGGTCGGGGTCCGTGACGCCCTGGCCGGGGGCGGAGGCCAGACAGAGGACGCCCACCTTGCCGAGATGCTGGTTCGTCTGCACCGAGCGGGCCGCCTCGCCGATCTCCTCCAGCGGGTAGACCTCGGACAGCGTCGGCATGATCCGGCCCAGCGAGACCAGGCGGTTGCACTCCCACTGTTCCTGGAGGTTGGCCGCGTGGCTGCCGATGATCCGCTTCAGCTTCATCCACAGATAGCGATTGTCGTAGCCGTGCTGGTAGCCGGTGCTTGAGCCGCAGGTGACGACCGTGCCACCGCGCCGGACCACGAAGACCGAGACCCCGAACGTGGCCCGGCCGACGTGCTCGAAGACGATGTGCGGGTCCTCGCCGACCTCGCGGCGGATGATCGAGCCGAGCTTCTTGCCCACCTCGATGACCGCGCGCGGATCGTCCGCCGTGCGGTCGTCCAGGCCGATCTCCCGGCGGTCGATGACGACGTCGCAGCCGAGCCGGCGCGCCGCCGCCGCCTTCTCGGGCGAGCTGACGACGCCGACGGGTATGCCGCCGCCGTTCTTGACGAGCTGCACCGCGTACGCGCCGAGTCCTCCGGCGGCGCCCCAGATCAGGACGACATCACCCTGCTTGATGCGGGCTCCGCGCTCGCCGACCAGCATCCGGTACGCGGTCCCCGCGCACAGCGGGTTGCAGGCCGCCTCTTCCCAGGTGAGGTGGCCGGCCTTGGGGATCAGCTGGCTCGCCCGGACCACCGCGTAGTGGGCCAGGCCGCCGAAGTTGGTCTCGAAGCCCCAGATGCGCTGCTCCGCGCCGAGCATCCCGTCGTGGTGGGTAGCCGGTTCCTGGTCGTCGGGCTGGACGCAGCTCATCACCACGTGGTCGCCGATGCGCCAGCGCCGGACGCCGGACCCGACGCGGACGATCACGCCGGCGCCGTCGGAGCCGATCACGTGGTAGGGCAGATCGTGCCGCTCGGCCCAGCCGCCCTGTGCCGCGAACTGCTTCAGGAAGCGGAACGTCGGGATCGGCTCGAACATCGCCGACCAGACGGTGTTGTAGTTGACGGCGCTGGCCATGACGGCGACCAGCACCTCGTCCGGCGCCAGTTCGGGCATCGGCACCTCGCCGACGCGCAGCGACTTGCGGACGTCCCGGTCGGCCACCCCGTCGAACATCCGGGCGTCCTCGGCCTGGATGTAGGCGCCGGTGTACTCCCGGGGCAGTTCCGCCCGCTCCAACTCCTGCGGCGACGCACCCGCGCGTACCGCTTCGGACAGCAGGGTCATGGTTGGTTCACCTTTTCCGGGAGTCCTGAACCCGAGCGTCGATTTCCTGCGGTGTTCAGACGCGGTAACAGTGGACCTCGTCCGCGGCAATCCAGTCGCTGTCGGCTTCGTACTTGATGAAACCGCATTTCAGGTAGTGGTTCTCGTCGATGATCTCGTACCGCTCCTTGAGCAGGAACCAGTGACCGAATCCCATGCATTCGCCGGTGAACGCGAGGTATCCGTCCTGCCAGCCATCCGTGGTCAGCAGGGTGCGGTTTCCCCAGTCGTCGTAGTAATAGCCGGAGAAAGAGGACTCCCGCTCGACCCACTGGACGACGAAGCGGCCGGTGAGATCATGTTGCGGCACCAACTGGGTCATCTCGTACGCGTGACCGTCGAAGGTCCGCACGGTGTTCCAGTCGGCCGTGCCCTTCGCGGCCGGCTCGGCCGTGAGGTTCGTCCACTCCGCGCGGAAATCCCCGAGCAGAAAATCGAGATCTCGCATCTTTTCCGGAGCCGCCGGCTTGACGAATTCCTGCTCCGCCGATTTCTTTTCTTCCTGCTCAGAAACACTCATTGCGGGGATACACTCCAGTCCTCGGCACGCCGCGAGAATTCTTTCCCGAATGCTAGCCAGCGGGTCACCCCTATCGCCAACCCCTATCGCCGTATTCACCCGCCGTCGACTTCTGGGGTGGCTGAGGGGACGCGGTTAGGGGGGTGAGGTTCGTAGCTTCGCCCTCGAAGGGCGCGGTTTGCCAATCTCTCAGGTGGGGTTCTCGGGTGACGAACGAAGCGCAGCTGGTTGATTACCTCAGGAAGTTGGCAGCCGATCTGCGGCAGGCCCATCGGCGCATCAAGAAACTTGAGGCCGGTGACACCGAGCCGATAGCGATCGTCGGGATGGCCTGCCGGCTGCCCGGCGGCGTCGGCTCGCCCGACGAACTGTGGGATCTCGTCCTGCGGGGCGAGGACGCCGTCACCGGGATGCCGACGGACCGCGGCTGGGCGCTCGACGAGCTCTTCGACGCCGACCCCGACCGGCCGGGCACGGCCTACGCCCGTGAGGGCGGCTTCCTGCGCGGGGCCGCCGAGTTCGACGCGGAGTTCTTCGGGATCTCGCCGCGCGAGGCGCTGGCGATGGACCCGCAGCAGCGGCTGCTGCTGGAGACCGCCTGGGAGGCGCTGGAGAACACCGGGGTGGACCCGCGCTCCCTGGCCGGTTCACGGACCGGCGTCTTCACCGGCCTGATGTACCACGACTACGCGTCAGGACCCGGCGCCCTCCCCGACGAGGTCGAGGGCTATCTGAGCACCGGCATGGCCGGGAGTGTGGCGTCCGGCCGGATCTCCTACTTCCTCGGGCTGGAGGGCCCGGCCGTCACCCTCGACACCGCGTGCTCGTCGTCGCTGGTGGCGCTGCATCTCGCGGTGCAGGCGCTGCGCGACGGGGAGTGCGAGCTGGCGCTCGCGGGCGGCGCGACCGTGATGTCCACGCCCGCCACCTTCGTGGAGAACTCCCGGCAGCGCGGTCTCGCGCCCAACGGCCGGTGCAAGTCGTTCGCGGCAGCCGCCGACGGGGTCGGCTGGGGCGAGGGCTCCGCACTGCTCGTCGTCGAACGGCTCTCGGACGCCCGCCGACTGGGCCATGAGGTGCTGGCGATCGTACGGGGCAGCGCGGTCAACCAGGACGGCGCGTCCAACGGGCTCACCTCCCCCAACGGGCCCTCGCAGGAGCGGGTCATCCAGCAGGCGCTGGCCTCCGCCCGGCTGGGCCTCGCCGACGTCGACGTGGTGGAGGCGCACGGCACCGGCACCAGGCTGGGCGATCCGATCGAGGCGCAGGCGCTGCTGGCCACCTACGGCCGGGAGCGCCCGGCGGGCAGCCCGCTGTGGCTCGGGTCGGTGAAGTCCAACCTCGGCCACACCCAGGCCGCGGCGGGCGCCGCCGGAATCATCAAGATGGTCATGGCGATGCGCCACGAGCAGCTGCCGCGGACACTGCACGTCGACCGGCCGACACCCGAGGTGGACTGGTCAGCGGGCGCGGTCGAGCTGCTGACGGAGACCCGCGCCTGGCCGCGCGCCGAGCGTCCCCGGCGGGCCGGGGTGTCCTCGTTCGGGATCAGCGGCACCAATGTGCACATCATCCTGGAGGAGCCGGCCGCCGCCGATCTGCCGACGGTCACGGCCCCGGAATCCCCGGCGGGCCACGTGGTTCCCGTGCTGCTGTCGGCGGCCACGCCTGCCGCACTGCCGGCGCAGGCCGCCCGGCTGCACGCCCATCTGCTGGAGCGTCCCGAGCTGGCGCCCGGTGAGGTGGCGGCGGCGCTGGCGACCGTCCGTACGGCCTTCGAGCATCGCGCCGTGCTGCTGGCGGAGAACCGCGAGGACCTCCTGGGCTCGCTCGCCGCTCTGGCGCGCGGGGAGCGGCCCGCCGCTCAGCTGGACGGGATCGCCGACGAGGTGCGCTGCGCCTTCCTGTTCACCGGCCAGGGAGCCCAACGGCCCGGCATGGGACGGGAGTTGTACGAGACGTTCCCGGTCTACGCGCAAGCCCTCGACGAGGTCTGCGCCGAGCTGGACGGGCGGCTGGACCGGCCGCTGCTGCCCCTGCTGCTGGCCGACGCCGACAGCGCCGAGGCGCGGCTGCTGGACCGGACGCTGTACACCCAGTCGGCGACGTTCGCGCTCGGGGTGGCGTTGTTCCGGCTGCTTCAGGAGTGGGGGGTACGGCCGCGGCTGCTGTCCGGGCACTCGGTCGGCGAGCTGACCGCCGCCCATGTCTCGGGCATGCTGTCGCTGCCCGACGCCTGCGAACTGGTCGCCGCCCGGGGCCGGTTGATGCAGGAGCTGCCCGAGGGCGGGGCGATGGTCTCGGTGGCGGCGACCGCGGACGAGGTGCTGCCGCTGCTGGCAGGACATGAGTCGGTGGCGGGCCTCGCGGCCGTCAACGGGCCCGGATCCGTGGTGGTGTCGGGCGACGAGGACGTCGTCACCCGGATCGCCGCGCACTTCACCGGGCTGGGGCGCAGGACCCGGCGGCTGCCGGTGAGCCATGCCTTCCACTCCCCGCTGATGGACCCCGTGGTCGAGCCGCTCGGAGAGGTCGCCGGGCGGCTGTCGTTCGAGCCGCCGCGCATCCCGGTCGTGTCCAGTGTGACCGGTACGCCGCTCACGGACGCCGAGTGGGCGGACCCCGCGTACTGGGCCCGGCAGGCGCGCGAGCCGGTCCGCTTCCAGGACGTGGTGCGCGCGCTGGACGCCGACGGCGTCTCCGTTTTCCTCGAACTCGGGGCCGACGCCGCGCTCACGTCGATGACCGAGGAGACCCTCTCGGACCGCGACGTCACCGCCGTGGTCGCCCCGGCGCTGCGCCGGGGGCGCCCGGAGGTCCGCACGCTGACGGCGATGCTCGCGCAGGCGCACACCGCCGGGGTGCGGGTCGACTGGGCGGCGTTCTTCGGCGGCGACCGTCCGGCGCGGCGGGTGCCGCTGCCGACGTACGCCTTCCAGGGCACCCCGTACTGGTTGCGGACCCTGCCCGGGGCCGGGGACATGAGCGCGGCGGGCCTGGTCCCCGCGCAACACCCGCTGCTGGGCGCGATGCTGGCGCAGGCGGCCGGGGGCGGACGGCTGTTCACCGGCCGGCTGGCCACGGACACCCTTCCGTGGCTGGCGGATCACGCGATCGGCGACACGGTCCTGCTACCGGGCACCGCCGTGGCCGAACTGGCGTTGTGGGCGGGCGGACACGTCGGGCTCGACCAGGTCGCGGACCTCACGCTGGAGCTGCCGCTCGCCCTGCCGCACAGCGGCGGTCTGCGCGTCCAGCTCGCCCTGGACGGCCCCGACGACCGCGGCGACCGCGCGTTCGGCCTGTACACCCAGACCGAGACCGAGGACTCCGCGGACGACGTGTGGACCCGGCACGCCGACGGCACCCTCACCGCGGCGGGCCCGGCGCCGCGGGAGGAGCTGACGGCCTGGCCGCCCGCCGGGGCCGAGGAGGTGGACATCGCCGACTGCTACGCGGACTTCGCGGCGGCCGGAGTGCGCTACGGACCGGCGTTCCAGGGGCTGCACGCGGTGTGGCGGCACGGCGAGGAGGTGTACGCCGAGGTCCGGCTGCCCGAGGACGTCGCCCGGGAAGCCGGGGAGTTCGGGCTGCATCCGGCCCTCGCGGACGCCGCGCTGCACGCGTCGGCTTTCGTGCCGGGTGAGTTCGGCCGGGAGCGGCGGGCGCGGCTCCCGTTCGCCTGGCGCGGGGTGTCGCTGCACGCGGCCGGGGCCTCGGTCCTGCGCGTCCGGCTGACCCCGACCGGCCCCGACACCCTCGCGCTGCTCTTCGCCGACGCCGCCGGCCGCCCGGTGGCCACGGTGGAGTCGCTGGCCGTCCGCCCCGCCGGTGCGGTGGCGTCGCCGGACTCCGCCGGGGGCGCGCTGTTCGTGCCGTCCTGGGCAGCGGTCGACGGCGCCGAAACGGCGGGACGCTGGGCCGTGCTGGGCCGGGGCCCGCTGGCCGGCCTGCCCGGGGCCGAGGTCCACACCGACCTGGCGGGGCTCGCGGCGGCGGTGGAGGCGGGGGCGGCGGTTCCGGACTTCGTCGCCGCCACGATCGGAACGGCCGACGGCTCCGTCGACGCCGACGCCGCGCACGAGACCCTCGAACGGGCCCTGGAGCTGTTGCAGGCCTGGCTGGCCGACGAACGGCTCGGCGGCGCGCGGCTGGTCGTGATGACCCGGAACGCCGCGGCCGTGGCCGAGGGGGACGCTCCGGATCCGGTGCAGGCCGCGGTGTGGGGGCTGTTGAGCTCGGCGGTGACCGAGCATCCCGGGCGGGTCGCTCTCATGGACCTCGACGGGACGGCCGCGTCCCTGGCCGCGGTCCGCTCGGCGGCCGGGGCGGACGAGCCGCGGCTGGCGGTACGGGAGGGC
Source organism: Streptomyces sp. NPDC051662 (assembly GCF_040681655.1). Taxonomy (NCBI): domain Bacteria; kingdom Bacillati; phylum Actinomycetota; class Actinomycetes; order Kitasatosporales; family Streptomycetaceae; genus Streptomyces; species Streptomyces sp. NPDC051662. Next base: position 28,211 of record NZ_JBFAZD010000021.1, on the reverse strand, counting down.
CGGGCCATGGCGCCGCGGCTGATCCGGGCCGCCGGTACGCCTCGGCCGGCGCGGGGCATCGATCCGCACGGCACCGCCCTCATCACCGGCGGCACCGGCACCCTCGGCACCCTCCTCGCCCGCCACCTCGTCCACCACCACGGCGTCACCCACCTCCTCCTCACCAGCCGACGCGGACCCGACACCCCCGGCGCCACCGCACTCGCCACAGAACTCACCGAAGCCGGAGCCCACGTCACCATCACCGCCTGCGACACCAGCAACCACCAACAACTCACCACACTCCTCACCACCATCCCCGACACCCACCCCCTCACCACCGTCATCCACACCGCCGGCCTCCTCGACGACGCCACCACCACAAACCTCACCCCCCACCAACTCCACACCGTCCTCCAACCCAAAATCGACACCGCCACCCACCTCCACCACCTCACCCAAACCCACCCCATCACCACCTTCATCCTCTACTCCTCCGCCGCCGGACAACTCGGCACCGCAGGACAAGCCAACTACGCAGCCGCCAACACCTACCTCGACGCCCTCGCCCACCACCGCCACACCCACGGACAACCCGCCACCAGCCTCGCCTGGGGCTTCTGGAACACCCGCAGCACCATGACCGAACACCTCAACGACGACGAGCAGACGATGCGCCGGATGGCCGGGGCCGGGGTGGTGCCGATCTCCGAGGAGCAGGGGCTCGCCCTGTTCGACGCGGCGGTCGCGCTGGACGCGCCGGTCGCCGTGCCGCTGCCGCTTGAGCTGGGGGCGCTGCGTGCCCAGGCCGCGGCGGGCACGCTGCCGCCGCTGCTGCGGGGACTGGTGCGGGCCCCGGTGCGCCGGGCGGCGGACGCGGGGACCGCGGCGTTCGGCGCCGGGCTGCCGGAGGCGGAGCTCGGGCGGCTGCTGCTCGACCTCGTACGGACGCATGCGGCCGGGGCGCTCGGGCATGCGAGCCCCGACGGGCTGGACGCGCGGCGGACCTTCCGGGAGCTGGGCTTCGACTCGCTGGCCGCGATCGAGCTGCGCAACGGGGTGGGTGCGGCGACCGGGCTCAAGCTGCCCGCGACCCTGGTGTTCGACCATCCGACGCCATCGGCGGTGGTGGACTTCCTGCTCGGCGAGCTGACCGGCGGCCGGCGCCGGCCGGCGGGGCCCCGGCCGACGGTGCCGGTCGACGCCGGGGAGCCGATCGCCATCGTGGGCATGGCGTGTCGCTACCCGGGCGGGGTGGCCTCGCCCGAGGAGCTGTGGGAGCTGGTCGCCGCCGGACGGGACGCGATCGACGGCATGCCCGAGGACCGCGGCTGGGACGTGGAACGGCTCTACGACCCCGAGCTGACCCGGCCGGGAACGTCGTATGTCCGCGAGGGCGGGTTCCTGTACGACGCGGCGGAGTTCGACGCGGAGTTCTTCGGGATCTCGCCGCGTGAGGCGCTGGCGATGGATCCGCAGCAGAGGCTGCTGCTGGAGACCTCGTGGGAGGCGCTGGAGCGGGCCGGGCTCGATCCGCGTGCGGTGCGGGGCAGCAGGACCGGGGTGTTCGCCGGGATGATGTACCACGACTACGGCTCGGGTCCTGGCGTGCTGCCCGACGAGGTCGAGGGGTTCATCGGTACCGGGTCGGCGGGCAGTGTCGCCTCCGGCCGGGTGGCGTTCACGCTGGGTCTTGAGGGTCCCGCGGTCACGCTGGACACGGCGTGCTCGTCGTCCTTGGTGGCCCTGCATCTGGCGGCGCAGGCGCTGCGCGGCGGTGAGTGCGATCTGGCGCTGGCCGGGGGTGTCACCGTGATGGCGACGCCCGGGGTGTTCGTGGAGCTGTCCCGGCAGGGCGGGCTGTCGCCCGACGGCCGCTGCCGGTCCTTCGCCGAGGGCGCGGACGGCACCGGCTGGGGCGAGGGCGCCGGAATGCTGCTGGTGGAGCGGCTGTCGGACGCGCGCCGCAACGGGCACCCGGTACTGGCGGTGGTCCGCGGCTCCGCGATCAACCAGGACGGCGCGTCCAACGGGCTGACCGCGCCCAGCGGTCCCGCGCAGCAGCGGGTGATCGAACAGGCCCTGGCGGTGGCCGGGCTGGGCGGCGGCGACGTCGACGCGGTGGAGGCGCACGGCACCGGGACGACACTGGGCGACCCGATCGAGGCGCAGGCGCTGCTCGCCACGTACGGCAGGGAGCGGGCGGACGCCGATCCGCTGTGGCTGGGGTCGGTGAAGTCCAACATGGGGCATACGCAGGCCGCGGCCGGTGTCGCCGGGATCATCAAGATGGTCATGGCGATGCGGCACGGGATCCTGCCAAAGACGCTGCACGTGGACCGGCCGTCCGCACAGGTCGACTGGTCCTCGGGCGCCGTGGAACTGCTCACCGAGGAGCGGGCGTGGCCGGCCGTCGAACGGCCGCGGCGGGCCGGCGTGTCGTCGTTCGGCATCAGCGGCACCAATGCCCACGTCATCCTCGAACAGCCGAGTGCCGGCACGGCTGCCGAGGCCGCCGAGGTTCCCGAGCCTTCCGGGTCCGCGCGGGCGGTCGTCGGCGGGGTCGTGCCGTGGGTGCTCTCGGCGCACGAACCGGCCGCGCTGTACGGGCAGGCCGAGCGGCTCGTCGCCCGGCTGACGGAGGATCCGGAGCTGTCCGCGCTGGACGTCGGCCACACCCTGACGGGCCGGGCCCGCCTCGCGCACCGCGCGGTGGTACTGGGCGCCGACCGGTCCGAACTGCTGGCCGGGGCCGCCGCGTTGGCCCGCCGGGCCGCCGAACCGGACGCGGCGCTGCCCCCCGGCGTCATCGAGAGCGCCCGGGTCGGCGACGGCCGGGTGGTGTTCGTCTTCCCCGGGCAGGGCGCGCAGTGGGCGGGGATGGCGGCGGAGCTGCTCGCCTCCGAACCGGCGTTCCGGGCCCGGCTGGCGGAGTGCGAGCAGGCGCTGAGCCCGTACGTCGACTGGTCGTTGTCCGCGGTGCTGCGGCAGGAACCGGGCACGCCGCCGTGGGACCGGGTGGACGTGGTGCAGCCCGCGCTGTGGGCGGTGATGGTGTCACTCGCGGCGCTGTGGCAGGCGTACGGCGTGCGGCCGGACGCCGTGCTCGGGCACTCGCAGGGCGAGATCGCCGCCGCCTGTGTCTGCGGGGCGCTGGATCTCGGCGACGGCGCCCGTGTGGTGGCGCTGCGCGCCCGGGCGATCGGCGAGACGCTGGCCGGGCGCGGCGGGATGGTGTCGGTGGCGCTGCCGGCCGGTGCGGCCAGGGAGCTGATCGCCGGTTGGCCGGGGCGGATCTCGGTGGCCTCGGTCAACGGGCCGGCCAGCACGGTGGTGGCCGGTGAGCCGGCCGCCCTGGACGAGTTGCTCGCCCGCTGCGCCGACGACGGGGTGCGGGCCCGCCGGATTCCGGTGGACTACGCCTCGCACACCGCCCAGGTCGCGGAGATCGAGGAGACGCTCGCGGGCGAACTGGGTGGGATCGCGCCGCGGTCGTCGGCGATCCCGTTCTACTCCACCCTCACGGGCGCCCCGCTGGACACCGCGAAGCTGGACGGCGGCTACTGGTACCAGAACCTGCGCCACCCCGTGGAGTTCGAGGCGGCGACGCGGGCCGCGCTCGACCAGGGCTTCTCGGTGTTCGCGGAGATCAGCCCGCATCCGGTGCTGGTGCCGTCGGTGCAGGACAGCATCGACGCCGCGGACCGGGCCGGGGCGGCGGTGGGTTCGCTGCGCCGGGACGACGGCGGCCCCCGGCGCTTTCTGACCTCGGTGGCCGAACTCGGTGTGCTGGGCGTCGAGGCGGACTGGCCGGCGGTCTTCGCCGGGACCGGCGCCCGCCGGGTCGAGCTGCCCACCTATGCCTTCCAGCGGCGCCGGTACTGGCTGGAGTCCCGGCCGGGCGCCGGTGATCTGACCTCGACCGGGCTTCGGACCGCGGACCATCCGCTGCTGGGCGCGGCCGTGGCGCTGGCGGGCGGCGAGGGCGTGCTGCTCACCGGACGGCTGTCCGGGCGCACCCAGCCCTGGCTGCTCGACCACGCCGTCTCCGGCCAGGTGCTGCTGCCGGGCACCGCGTTCGTCGACCTGGCGATCCGGGCGGGCGATCTGCTGGACCGTCCGCATCTGGAGGAACTGACCCTTCAGGCACCGCTGTTGCTGGGCGCCGGCGCCCAGGGCGAGGCCACGGTGCAGGTCCGGGCCACCCCGGAGGGCGACTCGGGCCGCTGCACGGTCACCGTGCACTCGCGGACCGGCGAGGACGACGACTGGACGCTGCACGCGACCGGCACGCTGAGCGCGGACGCGCCCGCGGAGCCCGCCCCCGAGACGGCCTGGCCGCCGGCCGGGGCCGAGCCCGTCGAGGCGGACGGCGTCTACGAGCAACTGGCCGCGGGCGGCTACCACTACGGCCCCGCCTTCCAGGGCCTGCACGCGGTGTGGCGGCGGGGCGACGAGCTGTTCGCCGAGATCCGGCTGCCCGAGTCCGAGCGCGAGGAGGCCGCCCGCTACGGCGTCCATCCGGCCCTGCTGGACGCGGCGCTGCACGCCATGGCCTTCGCCGGCGACCAGGACGGCGGCGTACGGCTGCCGTTCTCCTGGACCGGCGTCCAGCTGTACGCGACCGGCGCGACGACGGCCCGGGTCCGTCTCACCTCCTCGGGCGACCAGCTCGCCCTGCTGCTCAGCGACGACACCGGGCGGCCCGTCGTCTCGGTGGGGTCGCTGGTGACCAGGGCCGCCGTGCTCGACCGGCCCACGGGCGGCGCGCTGGAGGAGGCGCTGCTCCATCTCGACTGGACGGAGCTGCCCGTACCGGCCGCCCGGCCCTACGCCCTCGTCGGCGACGACCTGTTCGGGCTGGCCGGGGCGGCGCTCCGGGCGACGGCCGGATTCGAGGAGCTGCTCGAAGATCTGTCGGAGGGGCCGGCCGCGGCCGGTCAGGTCCCGGACACGGTGGTCCGCTGCCTGGCCCCCGGGGTGTCGGGCGACCCCGCGGCTGATGCGCACGCGGCGGCCGAGACCACGCTTGGCATCGTCCGCGCGTGGCTGGCCGAGGAGCGGTTCGCCTCCTCACGGCTGGTCCTCGTCACCTCGGGAGCGGTCGCCGCGGGCGACGCCGAGGACGTCACCGACCTGGGCAACTCGGCGAGCTGGGGGCTGGTGACCTCGGCGCGGACCGAGAACCCTGACCGGTTCGCGCTCGTCGACCTGGACGGGCGGGCGGAGTCCCGGGAGGTGTTCGCGGGCGCGCTGGCGTGCGCGGAGCCCCGGGTGGCGATCCGCCGCGGCACGGTCACCGCGCCCCGGCTGGCCCGCGCCCGCTCGCATCCGGCGCTGCTGCCGCCGCCCGGCGGGGTGCCGTGGCGGCTGGAGAGCACCGGCCGCGGCACCATCGAGAACATGGCCCTGGTGCCCTGCCCCGAGGTCCTGGACCCGCTCGGGCCCGGTCAGGTCCGGCTCGCCGTGCACGCGGTCGGGCTGAACTTCCGGGACGTCATCGTCGCCCTCGGCATGGTCGAGGGGCAGAACGGCATCGGCGGCGACGTGGCGGGAACGGTGCTGGAGACCGGCCCCGGGGTGACCAACGTGGCGGCCGGCGACCGGGTGCTGGGGCTGTGCTCCGACTCCTTCGGGCCCGTCGCGGTGTGCGACCACCGGTTCCTGACCCCGATGCCGGACGGCTGGTCCTACGAGCAGGCGGCGACCGTCCCCATCACCCATCTCACCGCCTACTACGGCATGGTGGACCTGGCGGGCGTACAGCCGGGCGAATCGGTGCTGGTGCACGCGGCGGCGGGCGGCGTCGGGGTGGCGGCCGTGCAGCTGGCCCGTCAGCTGGGCGCCGAGGTCTATGGCACCGCGAGCACCGGCAAGTGGCAGACGCTGCGGGATTACGGGCTGGACGACGCGCATATCGCCGACTCCCGGACCCTGGAGTTCGAGCAACGCTTCCTGGAGACCAGCAGCGGCTGCGGGATGGACGTCGTCCTGGACTGTCTGGCCGGTGAGTTCGTGGACGCGGGGCTGCGTCTGCTGCCGCGCGGCGGCCGGTTCCTGGAGATGGGCAAGACCGACAAGCGTGATCCGGCGCAGGTCGCCGAGGCGCATCGGGGCGTGACCTACCAGGCGTACGACCTGATGGAGGCGGGTCCCGACCGGATCCAGCAGATGCTGGTCGCGGTGATGTCGCTGTACCGCGACGGGAAGCTGACGCTGCCGCCGATCACCACGTACGACCTGCGCCGGGCGCGGGAGGCGATGCGGGACCTGAGCCAGGCGAAGCTGGTCGGCAAGGCGGTCCTCACCGTGCCGCGGGGGATCGATCCGCACGGCACCGCCCTCATCACCGGCGGCACCGGCACTCTCGGCACCCTCCTCGCCCGCCACCTCGTCCACCACCACGGCGTCACCCACCTCCTCCTCACCAGCCGACGCGGACCCGACACCCCCGGCGCCACCGCACTCGCCACAGAACTCACCGAAGCCGGAGCCCACGTCACCATCACCGCCTGCGACACCAGCAACCACCAACAACTCACCACACTCCTCACCACCATCCCCGACACCCACCCCCTCACCACCGTCATCCACACCGCCGGCCTCCTCGACGACGCCACCACCACAAACCTCACCCCCCACCAACTCCACACCGTCCTCCAACCCAAAATCGACACCGCCACCCACCTCCACCACCTCACCCAAACCCACCCCATCACCACCTTCATCCTCTACTCCTCCGCCGCCGGACAACTCGGCACCGCAGGACAAGCCAACTACGCAGCCGCCAACACCTACCTCGACGCCCTCGCCCACCACCGCCACACCCACGGACAACCCGCCACCAGCCTCGCCTGGGGCTTCTGGAACACCCGCAGCACCATGACCGAACACCTCAACGACGACGAGGTGCAGCGGATGGAGCGGGCCGGGATGCGGGCGCTGGACGACGCGGAGGGGCTCGCGCTGTTCGATCTGGCCTGCGGGGCGGACGTGCCGTTGCAGGTGATCACGCGGCTGACCTCGTCGGCGCTGCGGGCGGGCGCGGACGAGGTGCCGCATCTCTTCCGGGGCCTGGTGCAGGGCGCCTCGCGGCGGGTGGTGCGGTCCGGCGGCGACGGCTCCGAGCTGCGGACCCGGCTGGCCGGGCTGCCGACCGTCGAGCAGCATCGCAGGCTGCTGGAGCTGGTGCGCTCCAACACCGCGGTGGTGCTGGGGCACGCCTCGACGGCCTCGGTCGCGGCGGAGCAGTCCTTCAGCGAGCTCGGCTTCGACTCGCTGACCGCGGTGGAGTTCCGCAACCGGCTCGCCGCCGCGACCGGGCTGCGGCTGCCCGCCACGCTCGTCTTCGAGCATCCGACTCCGGCCGCGCTCGCCGGGGAGCTGCTCACCGAGCTGGCCCCCGCCGGGCTGTCCGGCGTCGAGGCCGCGCTGGCGGAGGTGGACTCCCTGGAGGCGGCCCTCGGGGCGATCGACGCGGCCGACGGCGACCGCGACCGGGTGGTGCGCCGGCTGCGCGGGCTGCTGTCGAAGTGGAGCGCGCAGGACCCCGAACCGGCCGCCGCGGACGAACGCGACGATCTCGCCGACCTCGACGCGGCGACCACCGACGACCTCTTCGACGCGATCGACCAGGGCTTCGGGCTCTGACCGCTTCTCCGGAATCCTCCGAGAACCGCTTCTCCAAGAACACCTCACCAAGGAGCTGGCAGCGAAATGTCCGACGAGGAGAAGTACCGCGAGTACCTCAAGCGGGCCGTCACCGAGGCACGCGGACTCCAGCGCCGGCTGCGTGAGGTCGAGGACAAGGCGCGCGAGCCGATCGCGATCGTCGGTATGGCGTGCCGGTTCCCGGGCGGCGCGGACACACCGGAGGACGTGTGGCGGATGGTGTCCGAGGGCCAGGACGCGATCGCGGGCTTCCCCGACGACCGCGGCTGGGACCTCGACGGGCTGTACCGCTCCGACGCCGTGGAGTCCGGCGCCTCGACCACCCTGGAGGGCGGTTTCCTGCGCGGCGCGGGCGAGTTCGACGCGGACTTCTTCGGCATCTCCCCGCGCGAGGCGCTGGCCACCGATCCGCAGCAACGGCTGCTCCTGGAGACCTCCTGGGAGGCGCTGGAGCGGGCCGGGCTCGATCCGCGGTCCCTGCGGGGCAGCGGCACCGGGGTGTACTTCGGCGGCACGGGCGGGGACTTCGCCGGTCTGCTCGCCGCGTCACCGCAGGCACTGGACGGCTACATGCTGACCGGCACCTCAAGCAGCGTGCTCTCCGGCCGGGTGGCGTACGTACTCGGCCTGGAGGGTCCGGCGGTCACCGTGGACACGGCGTGCTCGTCGTCGCTGGTGTCACTGCACTTGGCCGTGCAGGCGCTGCGCAAGGACGAGATCTCGCTGGCCCTGGCCGGCGGCGTCTCGGTGCTGGCGACGCCCGGCGCCTTCCCGGAGTTCTCCCGGCAGGGCGGACTGGCCTCCGACGGCCGCTGCAAGGCGTTCTCCTCGGACGCCGACGGCACCGGCTGGGGCGAGGGCGCCGGTGTGCTCGTCCTCCAGCGGCTCTCCGACGCCCAGCGCGCCGGGCACCCGGTGCTGGCCGTGGTCCGCGAGACCGGCATCAACCAGGACGGCGCCAGCAACGGCCTCACCGCGCCCAGCGGCCCGGCCCAGCGCCGGCTGATCCTGCGCACCCTGGACGACGCCGGCCTGGCCACCGCGGACGTCGACCTGGTCGAGGCGCACGGCACGGGCACGAAGCTCGGCGACCCGATCGAGGCCCGGGCGCTGCTGGCGACGTACGGCCAGGACCGCCCCGCCGACCGGCCGCTCTGGCTGGGGTCGATCAAGTCCAACATCGGGCACACCCAGTACGCGGCCGGAGTCAGCGGCGTCATCAAGACGGTCATGGCGCTGCGGCACGGCATCATGCCGAAGACCCTGCACGTGGACGAACCGACACCGCACGTCGACTGGTCCTCGGGCGCCGTACGGCTGCTGACCGAGGCACGGGAGTGGCCGGACACGGGACGTGCGCGCCGGGCCGCGGTGTCCTCCTTCGGCGTCAGCGGCACCAACGCCCACCTGATCCTGGAACAGGCCCCGGCTCCGGAGGTGGAGTCGTCGGAGTCTGGCGGTGAGGTTTCCGGGCCGGTGCCGTGGGTGGTCTCGGGGCGCGGTGAGACGGCGTTGCGGGCGCAGGCCCGGCGGCTGCTGGAACGTGTCGTGGAGCGGCCCGGGCTGAGCCCGGCGGATGTGGCGTTCTCGTTGACGGGGACGCGGTCGGCGTTCGAACAGCGGGCCGTCGTCCTCGGGAGTGACCGGGAGGGCTTGCTGGCGGGGTTGCGGTCGGTGGCCGAGGGGGCGCCGGGGGCGGGTGTGGTGAGCGGGCGGGCGTCCGCTGACGGCGGTGTGGTCTTCGTCTTCCCCGGTCAGGGATCGCAGTGGGTCGGGATGGGGCGTGAGCTGTGGGACGCCTCCCCCGTGTTCGCCGAGTCGATGGTGGCCTGTGAGCGTGCCCTGTCGCCGCATGTGGACTGGTCGTTGCGGGATGTGGTGTTCCGGGACGGGGACGATCCGTTGTGGTCCCGGGTGGATGTGGTCCAGCCGGTGCTGTGGGCGGTGATGGTGTCGCTCGCGGCGGTATGGCGGTCCTTCGGTGTCGAACCGGCCGCGGTCGTCGGTCACTCACAGGGTGAGGTGGCTGCCGCGTGCGTGGCCGGCGGACTGTCGTTGGAGGACGGTGCGCGGGTGGTGGCGGTGCGGTCGCGTCTGGTGCTGGAGAAGCTGTCCGGCAAGGGCGGGATGGTGTCGGTGTCCCTGCCGGTCACCGACGCGGAGGAGCGGCTCACGCGCTTCGAGGGCCGGATCGGGATCGCGGCGGTCAACGGACCGTCGTCCGTGGTCGTCTCCGGCGAGCCGGAGGCGCTGGACGACCTGCTCACCGAGTGCGAGACGGACGGGGTGCGGGCACGTCGTATCGCCGTGGACTACGCCTCGCACTCCGCGCAGGTCGACGCGCTCAACGACGAACTGATGGCCGAACTGGCCGACATCCAGCCGCAGTCGTCGTCCGTCGCCTTCCACTCGACCGTCACCGGTGAGCAGTTGGACACGGCGGGGCTCGATGCCGGGTACTGGCTGCGGAACATGCGGCAGACCGTCGTCTTCGAGACGGCCGTGCGGGCCACGCTCGACGAGGGCCACCGGACTCTGCTGGAGGTCAGCCCGCATCCGGTGGTCGTGATGGCCGTTCAGGAGATCATCGACGATGCGGGCGTGTCCGCCCAGGTGTCGGGTTCCGTGCGGCGTGACGACGCCGGCCTCGGGCGGCTGCGGACCGCGCTGGCCGAGGCGTTCGTCGCGGGTGCGCCGGTGGACTGGTCGGCGGTGTTCGAGGGCTCCGGTGCGCGGGCCGTCGATCTGCCCACGTACGCCTTCCAGCGGCAGCGGTACTGGCTGCGGATGCCGGTGTCCGGTTCCGGTGACGTGACGTCCGCCGGGCTGCGCTCCCCAGGGCATCCGCTGCTCGGGGCGGCCGTGGAGCCCGCGGAGTCCGACGGGCTCGTCCTAACCGGGCGGCTCTCGCTGCGTGAGCATCCCTGGCTGGCCGACCACCGGGTGATGGGGACCGTTCCGCTGCCGGGGACCGCGTTCGTGGAACTGGCGGTGGTCGCCGGCGATCTCGTCGAGTGCCCGCACATCGAGGAACTGACCATGCAGGCCGCGCTCACGCTGCCCGAGACCGGCGGCCTGGACCTCCAGCTCACGGTGAGCGCCCCGGACGACACCGGGCGGCGCGAGCTCGGGTTCTTCGCGCGTACGGACGACACGTTCGCGGCGGGCGAGTGGACCCGGCATGCCACGGGCGTCCTGTGCCCGGCCGGTCCGGCGCCGGAGGCGGTACGGACCGCTTGGCCGCCGCGTGACGCCGAGCGCATCGAACTGGGCGATCTGTACGAGGAGTTGGCGGACGGGCCGTTCGCCTACGGGCCCGCCTTCCAAGGGTTGCGGGCCGCCTGGTCGCGTGGCCGGGAGGTCTTCGCGGAGGTCGCCCTGCCCCAGGAGCCGCACGAGGCGGCGGACGATTTCCTGCTGCATCCCGCGCTGCTGGACGCGGCCCTGCACGCGGTGGGCCTGGGCGGTCTGCTGGGCCAGGGGACGGGTCCGCTGCGCCCGTTCGCGTGGAACGAGGTCTCGCTGCACGCCACCGGCGCCACCGCCCTGCGGGTGACCCTGTCCCCCGCGGGCGAGAACGCCGTGTCGCTGCACGCCGTGGACGGCACCGGCGCTCCGGTCGTCTCGGTCGGCTCGCTGCTGCTGCGGCCGGTCGACCTCACCGACGCCGGGGCGGGGGCCGGGGCCGGGCGGTCCGCCGCGCTCTCCTCGCTGCTGGCCATGGCGTGGACGCCGGTGCCGCTGCCCGCGGTCGAGGCGGCCCCGTGGGCGGTGGTGGGCGCGGCACCGGAGTGGGCGGGCGTCGACAGCGGCGCCGTCCGCCATCCGGACCTGGCGGCGCTGAGCGCGTCGGTCGCCGAGGGCGGTCCGGTGCCGGGCTTCGTCGTACTCGCCCTGCCCGACGGCGATCCGGGCGGTGCGGGGCTCGCCGCGCTCACCCGGGAACGCGCCGGGCTGGTGCTGGACGCGGCCCGGACATGGGTCTCCGAGGAGCTCGACGAGCGGCTCGCCGTGGTGCCTTTGGTGGTCGCCACGACCGACGCCGTGGGGACTTCCGGGGAGGACGCGGTGACCGGGCTCGGTTCCGCGCCGCTGTGGGGGCTGGTGCGTTCGGTCCAGTCGGAGAATCCCGGGCGGTTCGTCCTGCTGGACACCGACGGGAGCGCCGAGTCCGGGCGGGCGGTGCCGGCCGCGGTCGCGTCGGGGGAGACGGAGCTCGCCCTGCGCGGCGGGGTCGCGCTGACACCCCGGCTGCACCGGCCGCCGGCCGCCGACGTACCGGACACCGTGCCCGGTACGGGCCTGGACGCGCTCGACCCGGCCGGCACGGTGCTGGTGACCGGGGCGACCGGTGGGCTCGGCGCGCTGGTCGCCGCCCGGCTGGTGGAACTGCACGGCGTACGCCGGCTGCTGCTGCTCAGCCGGCGGGGCCCGGACGCCGAGGGCGCCGGTGAACTCGTCGGCCGGCTGGAGGAGTCGGGGGCCGCGGTGACGCTCGTGGCCTGCGACGCGGCGGACCGCACGGCCTTGGCGGCCGTACTGGACGGGATCCCGGACGGACATCCGCTCACCGCGGTGGTGCACTGTGCGGGCACCGCAGAGAACGCGCTGCTGGCCTCGCTGGGGCCGGAGCTGATCGACCGGGTGTTCCGGGCCAAGGTGGACGCCGCGGTGCATCTGCACGAGCTGACCGCCGGGCTGGACCTGTCCGCCTTCGTACTGTTCTCCTCGATCGCGGGCACCCTCGGCGGCACCGGGCAGGGCAACTACGCCGCCGCCAACACCTTCCTGGACGCCCTGGCCCAGCGGCGGCGCCGCCAGGGACTCGCCGCGACCTCACTGGGCTGGGGACTGTGGGCGGCCGAGCGGGGCATGGGCGGCGGGCTCACCGAGGCGGTCTCGGCGGGCACGCCGATGCGCGGGGTGTCCGCGCTGCCGACGGACGAGGGCCTCGCCCTGTTCGACCTCGGCTGGCGCAGCGCCGAGCCCGTCGTGTTCCCGGCCCGGCTGAACGGGGCCGCGCTCCGCGCGCAGGCCGCGGCCGGTTCACTGCCGCCGGTGCTGCGCGGGCTGTTCCGGGTCCCGGCGAGGCGGTCGGCGCGGAGCGAGGACCAGGACGCGGGGACGCGACTGCGGGACCGGCTGGCGGAGATGGTGCCGGTCGAACGGCAGGAGACGCTGCTGGAGCTCGTCCGCGACCGGATCGCCGCCGTGCTCGGGCACGCCTCGACCGACCGGGTCGAGACCGACCGGCCGTTCCGCGACCTCGGCTTCACCTCGCTGACCGCGGTGGAACTGCGCAACCGGCTCAACGCGGCCACCGGTCTGCGGTTGCCCGTCAGCCTGGTCTTCGACTATCCGACACTCGGCGAACTGGTGACCCTGCTGACCGCCCGGCTGTCCCCGGACGGGGCGGAGGCCGCCGCGGCGCCCGAGGACGAGCAGGAGGCGGCCGTCCGCCGTGCCCTGCTGTCCGTACCGCTGCACCGGCTGCGCGAACACGGCCTGCTGGACGCGCTGTTGGCACTGACCGGGGAGCAGCGGGCGGAGCCGGCGGCGGTCGACCGCAGCGAGGACATCAAGTCCATGGACGTGGCGGCGCTGCTCGCCATGGCCAAGGGGGCCGGGACGGGGTGACGCCGGGCCCGGTGCCGAACCCGGCCCCGGGCACCTCGCGCGAGTGGGGCGACCTAGGGGCCGGGTGTAGGGGCCGATCGTGCATAGCCTGCGGGCAAGGCCTGCCTGCCCACCCCACCACTCGTCGTTCATCCTCACGAATCTGGAGAGCAATCCATGGCCGAAGCGTCTTCCGAACCCATAGCGTTCCCGTTCCCCGACCCGCCGTCGGTCTGCGAGATGCCGCCGGAGCTCGCCGCGATCCGGGACGGCGAGTCCGTGGTGGAGGTGAAGTTCCCGGACGGCATCAGCGGCTGGATGGTGACCAAGCATGCCGACGTCCGCAAGGTGCTCGTCGACTCCCGGTTCAGCAGCAAGGTCATGGCCGCCGCGGCCGCCGCCATGTCGGAGACCGAGTCCGGCAAGCTGATGAACGAGTCGCTGGTCGGCATGGACGCCCCGGAGCACACCCGGCTGCGCAAGCTGGTCAGCAAGGCCTTCACCGCGCGGCGGGTCGAGCAGCTGCGGCCCCGGGTCATCGAGCTGGTGACCGAGCTCCTCGACGAACTCCAGACGCTGCCGCGTCCGGTGGACCTGGTGAAGAGCTTCTCCGTCCCGCTGCCGGTGCGGGTGATCTGCGAGCTCCTCGGTGTGCCCGCCACCGACCAGGACACGTTCCACGCCTGGTCGAACGCGCTGCTCGGCGACTGGCAGCAGGTCGCGGAGAAGGAAGCGGCGACGGTCGCGCTGGTGAAGTACTTCGGCGATCTGATCGCGGTCAAGCGGGAGAAGCCCGCCGACGACCTGATCAGCGAGCTGATCGCGGTCAGCGAGGAGGACAGCACGCTCACCGAGCGCGAGATCATCGCGCTGAGCATCGGCATCCTCAGCGCGGGCCACGAGACCACGGCCAACCAGATCAGCATGTTCCTGGTGACCCTGCTGCACAATCCCGAGGAGTTCGACAAGCTGCGGGCCAACCCCGAGGCGATCCCCAAGGCGATTGACGAGCTGCTGCGGTTCGTACCGCTCACCACGACCGGCGGCATCATCCCCCGGCTCACCACGGCGGAGGTGGAGCTGAGCAACGGCAAGGTGCTGCCCGCCGGCGTCGTGGTACTGCCCGCGGTCGCCACCGCCAACCGCGACCCCGAGGTGTTCGAGGACGGGGAGCGGCTGGACCTGGGCCGCGAGCAGAACCCGCACCTGGCGTTCGGCGCGGGCATCCACTACTGCCTCGGCGCGCAGCTCGCCCGGATCGAGCTCCAGGAGGCGTTCCGCGCGATCCTGGAGCGCATCCCGCAGGTGCGGCTCGCGGTGCCCGAGTCCGAGCTTCGCCTCAAGTCGGCGTCGATCATCCGCGGACTGGAGAGCCTGCCCGTCACCTGGTGACACGGCACGCGACAGCACGGCCGACGGGCCCAGCAGGCCAACACCTGCTGGGCCCGCCGCCGTGCACGCACCTTTACGGAACCGACCCCCGTCCCCTTGTCCGACCACCACCGGGCAGGCGCTGGGCCACGGGCATCAGGTACCGGACCGCCGTCGGCAGCGCGGGGCCGTGCCCGGCGGGTGGCGTGTTGCGGTCGGGGCGTCGCTCGGCCGGCTTCTGTGGGGTCCGGGGTGGGGCATGCGTGACGGGCCGGGCTCCTTCGGGGAGCCCGGCCCGTCAGCGCGCGGGGTCCTACGCGTCACGCTCCGCCAGCCAGTCGTGCACGGCGGCCGCTGTGACGTCTCCGCTGCCTTCCAGCATCGTGTAGTGGTTGCCCGGCACATCCATCGCGTCGTGCGGCAGCGGCCAGGCCGCCTGCCATTGCTCGGCCGGCGGCTGCTCCTGCCCCGGCTCGATGCCGTAGCACTCCGAGGCCCGCACCAGCAGAGTCGGGATCGACGTCGCCTCGGGCTGCCAGTGCTCGAACATGGCGAAGTAGGCGGCCATCGCCGTGAGTCGGGTGCCGGTCATCTGACCGAAGTCCTTCTCCAGCTCCAGTGCCTTGGACTCCATCACCGGCACGATGTAGGACGTCGCGTCATAGCCGGCCATGTAACTGTCGATCAGCACCAGCCCCTTCGGGGCACGGCCACGTCCCTCCAGCCTGACGGCGACCTCATGAGCGATCCGGCCGCCCGAGGAGCGTCCGGCGACGACGAACGGCTCGTCCCCGACAAGTTCCTCGATGAGTCCCACGGCGTACTCGGCCGCCGCGTCCACGTCGGCGGCGACCTGCTGGCCGGTGACGAAACCGGGGAGCATCAGAGACCACATGTCGCGCACTCCGCGCAGCGGTACAGCCATGCCGACGAGTTCCTGGTTGCTCGCCCACACCGACTGCGACGGGAACCCGATGATCTTCGGGTGCTGTGCTCCCTCGCCGAGCCTGATGAGCGTCGGTCCGTTCCGGATCTCGTCCGGAGAGGAGAAACTGGCCCGCAGGTCGACGGAGTTCTTCAGCACGCTGTGGCCGAGGTCGAGCCTGCCCAGCTCGATGGAGCGCCGGTAGAGCGCCTCCACTCCGTTGATCACCGCGATGTCCCCGGTCAGTGCGCCGTCGCCGCCGGGGGCGCCGGCGGCGTCCTCGGCCGGCCGGGCGACGGCAGTGGCGGCGGCGGTGGCGACGACCCGGTCGGCCAGCTGTTCGGCGATTTCGGCGGCGAGGGCCACGGGTGTCGGGTGATCGAAGACGACCGTGGACGCCAGACGCAGCCCGGTGGCCTCACTGAGCCGGTTGCGCAGTTCGACCGAGGTGAGCGAGTCGAAGCCCAGCTCGACGAAACCGCTGCCGTCCTCGATGGCCTCGGCACCGCTGTGCCCGAGCACCTGTGCGACCTCGCCGCGGACCAACTCGGTGAGCACGGCCAGCCGTTCCGCCCCGGTGGCGCCGGCCAGCCGCTCGTGCAGCCGTGAGGTGGCCCTCGTGTCGGATCGGGCGGCCCGCCGCTGCGGGGCCCGGACCAGCCCGCGCAGCAGCGGCGGCACCGGCTGCCCGGGCGACGCCTGGGCGGCCCTGGTGTTCAGTCGCATCGGTACGAGCAGGGCCTCGGTGCCCGCCGCGAGGGCCTGGTCGAAGGCGTCCATGCCGGACTCGGTACTGAACGGGGTGAGGCTGCCGCCGTGGGCGAGCCGGGCGCGCTCGGCCCGGCCGAGCCCCGCCGCCATGCCGCTGGGCTGCTCCCACCAGCCCCAGGCCAGTGCGGTACCGGCCAGTCCGGCTGCCCGCCGGTGCGCGGCGAGGGCGTCCAGGAAGGCGTTGGCCGCGGCGTAGTTGGCCTGCCCCTGGCTGCCCAGCAGCCCGGCGACCGACGAGAAGAGAACGAATTCCCGCACCGGCGCTTCGGCGGTCAGCTCGTGCAGATGCCAGGCCGCGTCGGCCTTGGCCCGCAGAACCGTGTCGAACTGGTCAGGGGTGAGCAGTTCGACGGTGCCGTTGGCCAGCACGCCCGCGGTGTGCACGACGCCGGTCAGCGGCTGCTGTGCCGGAATGCCGCTCAGCAGCTCGGCCAGCGCCTCGCGATCCGAGACGTCACAGGCCACGATGCGGGCGTCGGCGCCGAGCCCGGTCAGCTCGGCCAGCAGGGCGTCGGCTCCCGGAGCGTTCTCCCCGCTGCGGCTGGCCAGCACCAGGTGCCGGACTCCGTGTGCGGACGCGAGATGACGGGCGACCACCGAACCGAGCGCCCCGGTGCCGCCGGTGATCAGCACGGTGCCGTCCGGGCCGAAGCCCGGGGAGGACTCCGGCGCCCGGGTGTGCCGGGCCAGCCGGGGCACGCTCGCGGCGCCCGCGCGCAGGGCGAGTTGCGGCTCACCGGTGCCGAGCGCCGCGGGGAGCGCCCGGTACGACGCGGGATCGTCGTCGAGGTCGACGATGACGATCGCGCCCGGGTGCTCGGCCTGGGCCGCCCGCACCAGGCCCCATACGGCCGAGGCTGCCATGTCCTCGATCCCGTCCGTACCGACGGCGGCCACCGCGCCCCTGGTCAGCAGCACCAGCCGGGAAGCCCTGAGGCGGGCGTCGGCGAGCCACTGCTGAAGCACCTCCAGCACCCGTCGGCCGGTGTCATGGGTGGCCGCGACGATGCCGTCCCGGTCACCGGAGAAGCAGGACATCACCACCACGGACGGGGCGGGCTTGCCCGACTCGACCGTGTCGATCAGGGACTGCGTGTCCAGGTACGGCGTACCGGTGAGGCCGGCCTCGACGAGGCGCGGGCGGATCTCCAGCGGGTCGAAGCCGAGCATCGCCCACTCCCCGCCGATGTCGTCGGATCCGACGGGCACCGGAGTCCACGCCACGTCGAACAGCGTGTCCTGCCGCGGTGCGGAGGCGGTGAACTGCTCCAGTGCGGGGTCGCGCATGGCCAGCGACTCGACGGTGGCGACCGGCAGCCCGGAGTCGTCGGTCACGGTGACGCGCACCTCGTTGCGTCCCGTGGGGGCCAGGTGGACCCGGGCGACCGTGGCGTGGGTGGCGTGCAGCCGGACTCCCGTCCAGGCGAACGGCATGCCGCCCTTGATCGGCTCCCGGTCGGCCGTGCCGCCGAGGACGCCGAGGGCGAGGGGCTGGAGGGCCGCGTCCAGCAGCGCCGGGTGGACCCCGAACCCGCCGTCGGCGTCGCCCGCCTCGTCCGGGAGCCGGACCTCGGCGAACAGCTCGCCGTCCTTGCCCCACAGGGCCCTCAGCCCCTGGAAGACCGGCCCGTAGGTGAATCCGGCCTCGGCCATGTCCGAGTAGAAGTCATCGACGGCGATCTCCGTGACGCCCTCGGGCGGCCACACGCCCGCCACCGGCTGCTCGGCGGGTTCCGCGGTCCCCCGCTCGGCCAGTACGCCGGTGGCGTGCCGCAGCCACGGCTCGTTGTCACCGGAGTCGTCGCCCGAGTCGTCGGGCCGCGAGTGGAGGGCAATGCTCCGGCGACCGGTCTCGTCGAGCCCGCCGACCGTCACCTGGACCGCGCGGCCACCTTGCTCACCCAGTACCAGCGGTGCCTCCAGGGTGAGTTCCTCGATCACCTCGCACCCCGCGTCGCCGCCTACGCGCAGCGCCAGCTCCACGAACGCGGTGCCGGGCAGCAGTGCGGTGCCGAGCAGCGCGTGATGGGCGATCCACGGCTGCGTGGCCAGCGAGAGCCTGCCGGTGAACAGGAAGCCGTCCGAATCGGGCAGCGTCACACCGGCGCCGAGCAGCGGGTGACCGGTGGCCGTGAGTCCCAGCTGCGCGGGATCGCCGCTGCCGGTCGCGAGGGAGTCGAGCCAGTAGCGCTTGTGCTGGAAGGCGTACGTCGGCAACTCGACCCGGCGAGCGCCCGTACCGGCGAACAGGGCCGCCCAGTCGACCTCGGCACCGGCCTCGTGAATCCGACCGAGGGCGCGAACGGCAGAGTCCGCCTCGGGGTGCTTGGCGCGCAGAACGGGGACACAGACGGCGTCCGTCCCGGTCTGGTCGAGGCTCTCCTCCGCCATCGCGGTCAACGCACCGCCCGGACCCAACTCCAGGAACTTGTCCACACCCCGAGCCAGCACAGCCCCGACCCCATCGGCGAAACGAACAGCCTCACGAACATGGCGCACCCAGTACTCGGGGGTGGCCAGCTCCTCACCCGCGACGCGACCGGTGAGGTTGGAGACGACCGGGATACGCGGCGCACGGAACTCCACCGAGGCAAGGACCTCCGCGAACTCCGCAAGCATCGGTTCCATCCGGACCGAATGGAACCCATGACTGACGGCCAACCTCTTGGTCCGACGCCCCTGTTCGGCAAAAGTACGAGCAACGGCAGCCACCGGCTCCTCGTCACCGGAAAGCACCAGCGAGCGCGGACCGTTCACCGCCGCCACCGACACACCCGCCGGAAGCTCCGGCAACTCCGACTCCACAGCCTCGACAGCGACCATCGCGCCCCCGGCAGGAAGCGCCTGCATCAGCCGGCCCCGCGCCGCCACGATCCGGCACGCGTCCTCCAACGACCACACACCGGCGACGTACGCAGCCGCCAGCTCACCGATCGAGTGCCCCAGCAGCACATCCGCCCGCACACCCCACGAACCTACCAACTCGAACAGCGCCACCTCCAACGCGAACAAACCCGCCTGCGTGAACACCGTCCGATCCAACGCCGGCCCGTCCGAGAAGACGACCTCCTTCACCGGCCGCTCCAACAACACATCCAACCGCCCGCACACCTCATCGAAAGCAGCCGCGAACACCGGATACGCCTCATACAACTCACGGCCCATACCGGCACGTTGGGAACCCTGACCGGAGAACAGGAACGCCGTCCCGCCCTCACCGACCGGAACACCGCCGCTCAGTGTTTCCAACTGCCCCAGGAAATCCGCCTGTTCGGTCCCGACCAGCACCGCCCGGTACTCCAGCCCCGCACGCGCCGTGGCCAGCGAGAAACCCACATCCACCGGACTCAGCTCACGCTCCCGCACATGCCCAGCCAGCCTCCCCGCCTGCTCCCGCAACGCCTCCACAGACCGAGCCGACACCACCCACGGCACCAACCCCGCAACAACACCCGCAGGCACCTCCTCCGATACCTCCGGCGCCTGCTCCAGAATCACATGCGCGTTCGTGCCACTGATCCCGAACGAGGACACACCCGCACGCCGAGGACGATCCGCCTGCGGCCACTCCCGCGCCTCGGTCAACAGCTCCACCGCGCCCGCCGACCAGTCGACCTCGGGCGTCGGCTCGTCCACATGCAAGGTCTGGGGCAGCACACCGTGCCGCATCGCCAACACCGACTTGATGACACCCGCCACACCGGCGGCGTACTGAGTGTGTCCGATGTTGGACTTCACCGAGCCGAGCCACAACGGCCGGTCGGCGGGGCGGTCCTGGCCGTAGGTCGCCAGCAGCGCCTGCGCCTCGATCGGATCGCCCAGCGCCGTGCCCGTGCCGTGCGCCTCCACCAGGTCGACGTCCGCCGTCGACAGACCGGCCGAGGCCAGCGCCTGCCGGATCACCCGCTGCTGCGAGGGCCCGTTGGGCGCGGTCAGCCCGTTGGACGCGCCATCGGAGTTCACCGCCGTCCCGCGTACGACGGCCAGCACCTGATGGCCGTCCCGCACCGCGTCCGAGAGCCGGGCAACGGCCAGCATCCCGACGCCCTCACCCCAGCCCGTGCCGTCGGCACCCGCGGCGAACGCCTTGCAGCGGCCGTCTCCCGCGAGACCGCCCTGGCGCGAGAACTCCACGAAGGCCCCTGGTGTGGCCATGACCGTCACACCGCCGACGAGGGCGAGGTCGCACTCGCCGTTGCGCAGTGCCTGTGCCGCGAGATGCAGGGTGACCAGCGAGGACGAGCACGCCGTGTCCACGGTCACGGCGGGGCCCTCCAGGCCCAGGGCGTAGGCGACCCGGCCCGACATGACGCTGCCCGAGGCTCCGGTGAGCGCGTAGCCGCCGCCCGCCTCGGCCGAGTTCATGAGTACGGTCGTGTACTCCTGCGGTGTGCCGCCGACGAAGACGCCGGTGCGGCTGCCGCGCAGCGAGACGGGGTCGTAGCCGGCGCGTTCCAGCACCTCCCACGAGGTCTCAAGGAGCAGGCGCTGCTGCGGGTCCATCGCCAGCGCCTCACGCGGCGAGATACCGAAGAACGCTGCGTCGAAGTCGCCCGCGCCGGCCAGGAAGGCGCCCTGCCGGGCTCCGCCGGACTCCTCGATGAAGGCGTTCATGGCCAGTCCGTGCCAGCCGCGGTCGGCGGGGAACTCCGTCATCTCGTCGCGGCCCTCGACAAGCAGCCGCCACAGGTCCTCGGGACCGCGTACCCCGCCGGGGAAGCGGCAGGCCATGCCCACGATCACGATCGGGTCGTCGTCCGTGGCCCGCAGCTCCGGCAGTGCGACCTGGGCGCCGGTGTCGAAGAGCTTCTCGTGCAGCTGTCCCGCGAGCCGGTGGGGCGTGGGGTAGTCGAAGACGAGGGTGGCGGGCAGCCGCAGCCCGGTGGCGGTGTTGAGCCGGTTGCGCAGCTCCATCGCCGTCAGCGAGTCGAATCCGAGGTCGCGGAACGGCTTGGTGGCCGTGATGTCGTCCGTCGTCGAGTGGGTGAGAACGGTCGCCGCTTCCATACGGACCAGTTCGAGGAGCCGTTCGTGCTGCTCGGGCGCGGTGAGTCCGGCGAGGGTCATCCGCAGCGCGGAGTCACCGCCGGTCGTGTCGTCCGCCGGGTCGGGGTTCTCGCTGAGTACGCGGGCGACCTCGGGGATGTCCTCGATCAGCGGGCGGCGCCGGGCCATCGTGTATCCGGGGGCGAAGCGCGCCCAGTCCATGTCGGTGACGGTCAGCGCGGTCTCGTCGTGCTCCAGCGCCTGGCGCAGCGCCTCGACG
This sequence comes from Streptomyces sp. NPDC051662, assembly GCF_040681655.1. Taxonomy (NCBI): domain Bacteria; kingdom Bacillati; phylum Actinomycetota; class Actinomycetes; order Kitasatosporales; family Streptomycetaceae; genus Streptomyces; species Streptomyces sp. NPDC051662. The sequence goes on along the minus strand of NZ_JBFAZD010000021.1, from coordinate 6,612 downwards.
GCGAGCGCCGGGTCCATCTGCCGGACGCCTCGCCGCGCCAGCTGCTCCGCGGTGCCGTCGGTGGCCATGCCGGTGTCCTTCCAGCCACCCCACGACACCGACGTCGCCACCAGACCACGCGCCCGGCGCTCCCAGGCGAGACCGTCCAGATAGGCGTTGGCCGCCGCGTAGGCGCTGGTTCCGGCGCTGCCCCATACCGCGGCGCCGGAGGAGAACACGACGAACGCGTCCAGTTCCAGACCGAGTTCGGCGGTCAGCTCGTCCAGGTGACGGGCGCCGAGGGTCTTGGCCGACAGCACCTTCTCGTAGTGCTCGGGCGTGGCGGCGGCGAGTTCCGCGTGGCCGGACACGCCCGCGGTGTGGAAGACCGCGGTGAGGGGGTGTTCGGCGGGTATCGCGGCGATCAGCGCCGCGAGTGCGTTCCGGTCGGCCACGTCACAGGCCGCGACGGTGACTTCCGTTCCCAGCCCGCGGAGCTCCTCCGCGAGTTCGGTCGCGCCCTCGGCATTCTCGCCGCTGCGGCTGACCAGCAGCAGACGCTCGACGCCCTCCTTCGCCAGCCAGCGCGCCAGGTGCCCGCCGACGCCGCCCGTACCACCGGTGATCAGCACCGTGCCCGAGGGGCTCCACGTCCGTATCGGGGTCGCCGCGTTACCCAGCGGGGCCCGGACCAGCCGACGCCCGTACACACCCGACGAACGCACCGCGACCTGGTCCTCACCCTCACCGGCCGCCAGCACACCGGCCAGCGAGGACGCCACCCGCTCGTCCCACACCGCCGGGACGTCCACCAGACCGCCCCAGCCGCCGGGGCGTTCCAACCCGACCACCTGCCCGAACGCCCAGATCTGGGTCTGTACCGCGGACACCGGATCGTCCGCGCCGACGGCGGCGGCACCCCGGGTCAGCACCCACAGGGGAACCTCGCTGCCGCCGTGAGCCTGCACGAGCCGCAGCGTCGACTCCAGCGCGGACTCCTCCTCCCAGGCCAGCAGCGACACCACGCCCGACACGTCCGCCAACTCCGCGTCGATCAGGCTGTCCAGGACGGACACCTCCGCGCCCGCGGCGACCAGCGCCCGCCGGACCTCATCGACCGGTGCGTCCCCACCCGGGCTCACGACCAGCCACGTTCCAGACAGGCGGCCCGTCGTCGGAACCGTCACCGAACGCCACACCGTCCGATAACGCCACGAGTCCAGCACCGACCGCTCCTGACGCCCCCTGCGCCAAGCCGACAACGCCGGCACCACAGGCTCCCAGGCGTCCGGCACGGAGCCGTCCACAAGTTCCGCGACACCCTCGACGTCCGCCCGCTCCACCGCACCCCAGAACGCCGCATCCACCGGATCCGTGACGCCCTCCACACCGGGTGGCAGAACATCCTCGATCCAGTAGCGCTCATGCTGGAAGGCATACGTCGGCAGCTCCACCCGACGCGCACCGCTCCCGGCGAACAGCACCGACCAGTCCACCGGCGCACCCGCCACATACGCCTCGGCCAGCGACGTCAGGAGACGGCTCGTGCCGCCGTCGTCACGCCGCAACGAACCGACGGCGGCACCCGGGCCGTAGAGGCTCTCCAGTGTTTCGTGGATGGCCATGGTGAGGACGGGGTGGGAGCTGGATTCGATGAAGAGGTGGTGTTCCTGCTCGGCGAGCAGCCGGATCGTCGGCTCGAACAGCACCCGCTCGCGAAGATGCGCCACCCAGTACGCCGCGTCCAATCCCGCCGTGTCCATCCGCTCACCGGTCACCGTCGAGTAGAAGGCCACCGACGACGACACCGGCCGGATGTCCGCGAGTTCGACGAGGAGTTCCTCGTTGAGCACTTCGACCTGCGCGGAGTGCGAGGCGTAGTCCACGGCGATACGACGCGCCCGCACCCCGGCCGCCTCGCACTCGGCGAGCAGCTCGTCCAGCGCCTGTGGCTCGCCCGAGACGACCACCGACGACGGCCCATTCACCGCCGCGACCCCGATCCGGCCCTCGAAGCGCGTCAGCCGCTCCTCCACCTCCACCACCGGCAGGGACACCGACACCATCCCGCCCTTGCCGGAAAGCTTCTCCAGCACCAGACGCGAACGCACCGCCACCACCCGCGCACCGTCCTCCAACGACAGTCCGCCGGCCACGCACGCGGCAGCCACCTCACCCTGCGAATGCCCCACCACCGCCGCCGGTTCGACGCCGAAGGACCGCCATACCGCCGCCAGCGACACCATCACCGCCCACAACACCGGCTGCATCACATCAACGCGTGCCCATGACGAATCGTCCGCGTCCCGGGACACAACCTCCCGCAGCGACCAGTCCACGTACGGGCTCAGCGCCTGCGCGCACTCCTCCATCCGCGCCGCGAACACCGGGGAGGCATCCCACAGCTCACGCCCCATCCCCGCCCACTGCGACCCCTGACCGGGGAACACGAACACCACGCCCGTGCCGGCGTCACCGGTACCGCGGATCAGGCCGGGCGCGTCGTGTCCGTCGGCGAGGGCGGTCAGTGCGGTGGACACGTCTGCGTCCTGCCCGGTGAACAGCACGGCGCGGTGGGCGAGTCGGGAGCGGCTCGTCAGCAGGGAGTGACCCACGTCGGCGGCCACGAGGCCGGGGTGGGTGGCGAGGTGGGCCCGCAGGCGGGCGGCCTGCTCGTGCAGGGCGGCCTCGGTGTTGCCGGAGATCAGCCACGGCAACGGGGTGGGACTCGTGGTGAACGCGGGCTCCGTCCCGTCGTCCGCCCGGAGCTCGGCGGGCTCGTCCTCCGGGGCCTGTTCGAGGATGACGTGGGCGTTGGTGCCACTGATCCCGAACGACGACACGCCCGCACGACGCGGCTGTCCCGTCTCCGGCCACTCCCGTGCCTCGGTCAGCAGTTCCACCGCGCCGGCCGACCAGTCCACCTGGCTGCTCGGCTCGCCCACGTGCAGAGTCTTGGGCAGTACGGCGTGCTGAAGGGCCAGCACGCTCTTGATGACGCCGGCGACACCGGAGACGGCCTGGGTATGCGCGATGTTCGACTTCAGCGAGCCGAGCCAGAGCGACCGGCCGTCATGGCGGTCCTGGCCGTAGGTGGCCAGCAGCGCCTGCGCCTCGATCGGGTCGCCGAGGGTCGTCCCCGTGCCGTGCGCCTCGACCATGTCGACGTCCGCGAGGGTCAGGCCGGCGTTGGCGACCGCCTGCCGGATCACCCGCTGCTGCGAAGGACCGTTCGGCGCGCTCAGACCGTTCGACGCACCGTCCTGGTTCACCGCCGAACCGCGGATCACGGCCAGCACGGAGTGACCGTTACGGCGGGCGTCGGCGAGGCGTTCCAGCAGGACGACGGCGACGCCCTCGCCCCAGCCGATGCCGTCGGCGTCGTCGGAGAAGGCCTTGCAACGGCCGTCCGCCGCCAGGCCGCGCTGCCGGGCGAAGGTCACGAAGGCGGACGAGGTGGCCATCACGGCGACACCGCCGGCCAGCGCCAGCGAGCAGTCGCCCTGCCGGAGCGACTGTGCGGCGGAGTGCAGGGCGACGAGGGAGGAGGAGCACGCGGTGTCGATGGTGACGGCGGGGCCCTCCAGGCCCAGCACGTAGGAGACCCGGCCGGACAGGATGCTCGCGGAGCCGCCGGTGATGGCGTACCCCTGGTCGGTCGGCGAGTTCATCAGCTTGACCGTGTGCTCGATGGCCGTGCCGCCGACGAAGACACCGGTCCGGCTGCCCCGTAGCGAGTGCGGGTCGATCCCGGCCCGCTCCAGCGCCTCCCACGAGGTCTCCAGCAGCAGCCGCTGCTGCGGGTCCATGGTCAGGGCCTCACGGGGCGAGATCCCGAAGAACCCGGCGTCGAAGTCGCCCGCCCCGTTCAGGAACGCGCCTTCTCGGGTGTACGTCGTCCCCGGCCGGTCAGGGTCGCTGTCGAAGAGCGAGGAGAGGTCCCAGCCCCGGTCGTCGGGGAAGCCGCTCACCCCGTCGGCGCCGTCCACCACCATCTGCCACAGCTGCTCCGGCGAGTCGACCCCGCCGGGCAGTCGGCACGCCATTCCCACGACGGCGAGCGGTTCGCGCGCCCTGTCCTGGCTGTCTTTCAGCTGCTGACGGGTCTGCTGCAATTCGGCCGTGACCCTGCGCAGATAGGTACGGAGTTTGTCCTCGGTCATCGTGAAACCCCACTCTGGAGCAGTTGGAAGCCCGGCAGATGCCTGTGCAGACGCCTGTTCAGCCTGTTCACGACACGCCTAGGTCGCGGTCGATGAAGTCGAAGATCTCGTCGTCCGTGGCGGCTTCGAGATCGGTGGCGCTTTCCTTCTCGGCGGTGCTGAGCTGGGCCATGAGGTCGCGGAGGTGGTCGGCGATGTCCTCGCGGGCCTGCGGATCCGGCGCGACGCTGTCGAGCGCCTCGCCGATCCGGGTCAGCTCACGCCTGATGTCGAGGACATCGGCGATGCCCGGCCGGCCGCCCTCCGCGGCGAGCTCGGTGAGCAGGAGTTCGGTGATGCGCTGGGGGTTGGGGTGGTCGAAGACGAGGGTCGCGGGCAGCCGCAGACCGGTGGCCTTGGACAGCCGGTTGCGCAACTCCATCGCGGTCAGCGAATCGAAGCCCAGCTCCTTGAACGGCCTGCCCGGCGTGATCTCCGCCGTCGACCCATGCGCCAGCACCTGCGCAGCCTCACCACGCACCAGCCCCAGCAGCAACGCCTGCTGCTCCGACTCCGTCAACCCGGCGAGACGCTCCCGCAGCACCGCACCGGCCTGGGCGCCGTCCTCCGCGTCCTTCTCGACGTCGTCATCGGCCTGGCGCAGGATCCGGGCCACATCGGGGATGTCCTCGATCAGCGGGCGGCGCCGCGCCATCGTGTACCCCGGCGTGAACAACGACCAGTCCATATCGGCCACCGTCACCGACACCTCGTCCTGCTCAAGCACCTGCCGCAACGCCCGAACCGCCAACTCCGGCTCCAGCAACCCCACACCACGACGCGACAACTGCTCCGCCGTCTCCCCCACCGACATCGCCGTACCACGCCAACCGCCCCACGACACCGACGAACCCACCAGCCCACGCACCCGACGACCCCGGATCAAACCCTCCAGATAACCACCCGCAGCCGCATTCGCCCCATTACCCGCACTCCCCCACACCGCAGCACCCGTGGAAAACACCACAAACGCATCCAGCACCAACCCAAGCTCAGAGCTCAGCTCATCCAGATGACGCGCACCCACAACACGGGCGGCCGTCTGCGCCTGGAGCCCGGCCGCGTCGAGCTCGGCCAGCGGGCCGTGCGTCGCGCTGCCGGCGGTGTGGAAGATCGAGGTGACGGGGTGCTCGGCGAGCAACTCCGCGAGCGCGTTCCGGTCGGTCACATCACACGCGGCGAACGTGACCTCGGCACCCAACTCGCTCAATTCCTCGGCGAGTTCGGCATTCTCGCCGCTGCGGCTGACCAGCAGCAGCCGCTCGACGCCCTCCTTCGCCAGCCAGCGCGCCAGGTGCCCGCCGACGCCGCCCGTACCGCCGGTGATCAGCACCGTGCCCGACGGACTCCACGTCCGTACCGGCGCCGGGTTCGCGCCGAGCGGGGCCCGGACCAACCGACGCCCGTACACACCCGACGAACGCACCGCGACCTGGTCCTCACCCTCACCGGCCGCCAGCACACCGGCCAGCGAGGACGCCACTCGGTCATCCCACTCCACGGGAAGGTCGACCAGACCGCCCCAAGCGGCAGGCTGCTCCAGCCCGACCACCTGGCCCAGCGCCCAGATCTGGGCCTGCACCGCCGACACCGGATCGTCCGCGCCCACGGCGGCGGCACCCCGGGTCAGCACCCACAACGGAGCCCCGCCGTCCGCATGAGCCTGCACGAGCCGCAGCGTCGACTCCACCGCGGACTCCTCGTCCCACGCGAGCAGCGACACCACACCCGACACATCCGCCGACTCCGCGAAGCCCAGGTCCTCACAAACGGACACCTCCGCGCCCGCGGCGACCAGCGCCCGCCGAACCTCATCGACCGGCGCGTCCCCACCCGGGCTCACGACCAGCCACGTCCCCGACAGCCGGGTCCCGGAGGCCGTCGAGTTGGCGCGCCATGTGGTCCGGTAGCGCCAGGAGTCGAGTGTCATCTGCTTCCGGCGGCCCTTGCGCCAGGCCGACAGCGCGGGCAGCCAGGCCTCGGCCGCCGCGGCGGCCTCGGGGTCCGTTCCGGAAGAACTGTCCAGGACCTCCGCGAGATCGGAGAGGTCCTCGCGCTCCACGGCATCCCAGAACGCGGCGTCCGTCTCGTCCGCCTGCGTGTCCTGGATCTCGCCTCCGACGGAGACGCCCTCAAGCCAGTAGCGCTCATGCTGGAAGGCATACGTCGGCAGCTCCACCCGACGCGCACCGCTCCCCGCATACAGCACCGACCAGTCCACCGGCGCACCCGCCACAAACGCCTCGCCCAACGACGTCAAGAACCGCTCCGCACCACCATCATCACGCCGCAACGAACCCACCACAGCACCGGACGCATCCTCCAGCACCTCCTGAACCGCCATCGCCAACACCGGATGCGGACTCGACTCCACAAACACCACACCACCCCGACCCACCAACAACCGCACCACCGGCTCGAACAGCACCCG
>NZ_JBFAZD010000020.1:0-168045 GCF_040681655.1 Streptomyces sp. NPDC051662 | reverse complement strand
GGCGCCGAGACGGAGAGAGCGCAGCGAACGTAGTGCGCCGGACGCCGCCGGGCCCGCCCTGCGGGCGGACGGCGCTACTTTCGCAACACGCCCTAGAAGGAGGCCACCGCCAGCCGGGCGGCGGCCTCCGCGCAGCCCCAGGCCACGGTGACTCCCGCGCCGCCGTGCCCGTAGTTGTGCACCACCCGCCCGCCCCCGGGCAGCGGCACGGCCTCGGCCTCCAGCCGCACCCGGGGACGGGCGGGCCGCAGCCCCACCCGGTGCTCAAGCACCCGCGCCCCGGCCAGTTCGGGCCGGATCCGGGCGCACCGCGCCACGATGGCCGCCGCCTCGGCCGGGTCGGGGCTCAGATCCCAGGAATGATCGCTCGCCGTGCCGCCGAGCAGCACCCCGTACGGCTGAGGCATCAGATACGTCGTCTCGGAGGACCCGGGAACGGCCGCCACGAACCACTCGTCGATCCCCGGGTTCTCCACGATCACCACCTGACCGCGCACCGGATACAGCGACGCGTCCCCCGCCAGCTCCCGGGCACCGAGCCCGGTGCAGTCGACCACGACGGACGACTCGGCCGCCGGCTCGGCGAGGTCCGTGACCGACCGGCGCTCGACCGTGCCGCCCGCCGTGCGCAGCCGCGCCTTCAAGTACCGCAGATACACCGGCATGTCGATCAGCGGGACCGCGGCCCGCAGCCCCTGGGCGACACCGTCGGGCAGCTCGTCCGTACGGGCCTCGCGCAGTTCGGGCACCCGCGAGGCCCAACTGCCCAGTCCCGCGAGCGGGGTGTCCGCCATCAGCCCCGCGACGATACGCACGCCGGTCCTGTCCGGGGTCCGCGCCAGCTGTACGTAGTGGCGCAGTGACTCCTCCAGCCACGCGCCGACCTCGCGCGCGGGCTCGATGCGATAGGGCCAGACCAGCGCTCCCGCCACCGCGGAGGTGGTCCGCGCCACCGGATCGCGGGTCCACAGCCCGACGTGGTGGCCGCTCTCCGCGAGCACCACCGCCGTCGTCAGCCCTATGACTCCGCCGCCCACCACGATCACATCAGTGCTTGTGCCGCTCATGCCCGGACCGTACCGGAATCCGCCCCGGTAGGATCAGCGCTCTGATGACTGCCACGCTCGTTGCCAAAGACCTCGCCGCGGGACACGGCGACCGCTCGCTGTTCTCCGGGCTCGATCTGGTCGTCGCGCCCGGCGATGTGATCGGACTCGTGGGCGCCAACGGCGCCGGGAAATCCACTCTGCTCCGGCTGCTCGCCGGAGTGGACACGCCCGAGAACGGGCAGCTGAGGCTGTCCCCGCCCACCGCCGCCGTCGGCCACCTCCCCCAGGAGCCCGACCGGCGCCCGGGGGAGACCGTACGGGCCTTCCTGGGCCGCCGTACCGGCGTCACCGCCGCGCAGACCGCCCTGGACGAGGCGACACTGGCGCTGGTCGAGAACGCGCCCGGTGCCGATGACGCCTACGCGACCGGCCTGGAGCGCTGGCTCGCCCTCGGCGGCGCCGACCTCGAAGAGCGGGCCGAGGAGGTCGCCGCCTCACTGGGGCTGACCGTCGGCCTGGACCAGCCCATGACCACGCTCTCCGGCGGCCAGGCCGCCCGCGCGAGCCTGGCCTCGCTGCTGCTCTCGCGGTACGACATCTTCCTGCTCGACGAGCCGACCAACGACCTCGACCTCGACGGCCTGGAGCGGCTTGAGGGCTTCGTCTCGGGCCTGCGCGCCGGCACGGTCGTCGTCAGCCATGACCGCGAGTTCCTGGTACGCACCGTGACCAAGGTGCTCGAACTCGACCTGGCCCAGCAGAGGATCACGCTCTTCGGCGGTGGCTACGAGGCGTATCTGGAGGAGCGCGAGACCGCGCGGCGGCACGCCCGTGAGGAGTTCGAGGAGTACGCCGACAAGAAGTCGTCCCTGGAGGCGCGGGCCCACACCCAGCGCTCCTGGATGGAGAAGGGCGTCAAGAACGCCCGGCGCAAGGCGAGCGACAACGACAAGATCGGCCGGAAGTTCCGTGCCGAGTCCACCGAGAAGCAGGCGGCCAAGGCACGCCAGACGCAGCGGCTGATCGAACGTCTCGATGTGGTCGAGGAGCCCCGCAAGGAGTGGGAACTGCGGATGGAGATCGCCTCCGCCGACCGGTCGGGAGCCGTGGTGGCGACGCTCCGTGCGGCCGAAGTGGCGCGCGGGGACTTCCACTTCGGACCCGTCACCCTCCAGATCGACCGGGCGGACCGGGTCGCCATCACCGGAGCCAACGGCAGTGGCAAGTCCACGCTCCTGGCCGCCCTGCTGGGCCGGCTTCCGCTGGACGAGGGCCACGCCACGCTCGGATCCGGTGTGGTCGTCGGGGAGGTGGACCAGGCACGCGCCCTCTTCCACGGTCCCGAATCCCTGCTGGACGCCTTCCGTAAGGCGGTCCCCGACACCGAACCGGCCGATATCCGTACGCTGCTCGCGAAGTTCGGCCTCAAGTCCGACCATCTCCTGCGCCCCGCGACCACGCTCTCACCGGGCGAGCGCACCCGCTCCGCGCTCGCGCTCCTCCAGGGCCGGGGCGTCAATCTCCTGGTCCTGGACGAGCCGACCAACCACCTCGACCTGCCGGCCATCGAACAGCTGGAATCGGCGCTCGACTCCTACGACGGCACGCTGCTGCTGGTCACACATGACCGCAGGATGCTGGACGCGGTCCGCACGACCCGCCGTCTCGATGTGGCGGACGGCAAGGTGACCGAGATCTGAGGCGGCCGGCGCGGAAGGTGTGAGGGCGGGGGGGGCTCCCGCCCGTCCACAGAGCCCCCGCACCCCCTCCCGCACCGCCGCGCCCAGGGCGCCTCAGCGCCGCTTGCCGCCGCCGTTCGGATCCGTCAGACCCGCCCGCCGCAAGGCGTCCGCCATCGCGCTGTTCGCCGGCGGCGGGGCCGAGGCCTGGCGTCCGCCACCGCCACCGCGGCCACCACGCCCCGCTTGCCGCTGCTGCGGAGGCCGCCCGCCGCCGCCCCCGGACCGCTCCCGGTCCTGCTTGGCCGGCTGTGCCTCGTCGTCCAGCCGCAGCGTCAGGGAGATCCGCTTACGGGGGATGTCGACGTCCATCACCTTCACCTTGACCACATCACCCGGCTTCACCACCTCGCGCGGGTCCTTCACGAAGTTCCTGGACATGGCGGAGACATGGACCAGACCGTCCTGATGCACCCCGATGTCGACGAACGCGCCGAACGCGGCGACATTCGTCACGACCCCTTCGAGCACCATCCCGGACGCCAGATCACCGAGCTTCTCGACGCCGTCCTTGAACGTGGCGGTCTTGAACGCCGGCCTCGGGTCCCGCCCCGGCTTCTCCAGCTCGCGCAGGATGTCGGTGACGGTCGGCAGACCGAAGGACTCGTTCACGAAATCGTCGGGCCGCAGCGTGCGCAGCACCGAAGCGTTCCCGATCAGCGAGGCGACCTCACTGCCCGTCCGCTTCACCATCGACCGCACCACCGGATACGCCTCGGGATGCACACTCGACGCGTCCAGCGGGTCGTCACCGCCGCGGATACGGAGGAAGCCCGCGCACTGCTCATACGCCTTCGGACCGAGCCGGGCCACATCCTTGAGCGCGCGCCGCGAGCGGAACGGGCCGTTGGCGTCGCGGTGGGCCACGATGTTCTCGGCGAGTCCCGCCCCGATGCCCGATACGCGGGAGAGCAGTGGCGCGGAAGCGGTGTTGACGTCCACACCGACACCGTTCACACAGTCCTCGACGACCGCGTCCAGTGAACGGGACAGCTTCACCTCGGACAGATCGTGCTGGTACTGGCCGACACCGATCGACTTGGGGTCGATCTTCACCAGCTCGGCCAGCGGGTCCTGGAGCCGGCGCGCGATGGAGACGGCGCCACGGATCGACACATCCAGCTCGGGCAGCTCCTGCGAAGCGAACGCCGAGGCGGAGTACACGGAGGCGCCCGCCTCCGAGACCATCACCTTCGTGAGCTTCAGCTCGGGGTGCTTGGCACAGAGGTCACCGGCGAGCTTGTCGGTCTCCCGGGACGCCGTGCCATTGCCGATGGCGATCAGATCGACGGAGTGGTCCTTGGCGAGCCGGGCCAGCTTCGCCAGCGACTCGTCCCACTTGTTGGCGGGCACATGGGGGTAGATCGTGTCGGTGGCGACGACCTTGCCGGTCGCGTCGACCACGGCCACCTTCACGCCCGTACGGAACCCGGGGTCGAGGCCGAGCGTGGCGCGGGTGCCGGCCGGGGCCGCCAGGAGCAGATCGCGGAGGTTGGCGGCGAACACCCGTACGGCCTCGTCCTCGGCTGCGGTCCGCAGCCGGAGCCTGAGGTCGATCCCGAGGTGCACCAGGACGCGGGTACGCCACGCCCAGCGCACCGTGTCGGCGAGCCACTTGTCGGCGGGACGGCCGCGGTCGGCCACGCCGAAGCGGCGCGCGACCATGTTCTCGTACATGCTCGGGCCCGGCTGCTCCGACGGCTCCTCGGGCTCCAGGACCAGATCGAGGACATCCTCCTTCTCGCCCCTGAGCATCGCGAGGACGCGGTGCGAGGGCAGCTGGGAGAAGCCCTCCGCGAAGTCGAAGTAGTCGGCGAACTTGGCGCCGGCCTCCTCCTTGCCGTCCCGCACCTTCGCCACGAGCCGGCCCCGGGTCCACATCCGTTCACGCAGCTCACCGATGAGATCGGCGTCCTCGGAGAACCGCTCCGCGAGGATGGCGCGGGCGCCCTCCAGCGCCGCCGCGGGGTCGGCGACCCCCTTGTCCGCGTCCACGAACGCGGTGGCCGCGACGAGCGGATCCACCGAAGGATCGCTCAACAGCCCCTCGGCGAGCGGCTCCAGACCGGCCTCCCGGGCGATCTGCGCCTTCGTACGCCGCTTGGGCTTGAACGGCAGATAGATGTCCTCAAGCCGCGCCTTCGTGTCGGCGGCCCGGATCCGCGCCTCCAGGGCGTCGTCGAGCTTGCCCTGCTCGCGTACGGACTCCAGGATCGCTCCCCGTCGCTCTTCCAGTTCGCGCAGATAACGCAGCCGCTCCTCAAGCGTGCGCAGCTGCGCGTCGTCGAGCATCTCGGTCGCTTCTTTGCGATAGCGCGCGATGAACGGCACGGTCGACCCGCCGTCGAGCAGCTCGACGGCCGCCTTCACCTGCCGCTCCCGTACGCCGAGTTCCTCGGCGATCCTGCCTTCGATGGACGTCGTCACGATCACGCTCCGCTGTTCAGTGGTCCGCCATGTGCATTGTGGCAGGTGGCACCGACATCAGCGGGCACGACCGGCGGTGACGAGCCGCTACAGGGACTGGTCGGTACGTGCGGCGGGGCGGGGAGGGACGGGCCGGGAATGGCAGGAAGGGTGGGGAATTCGTCCTTGCGGCCGTCGGACGCCGGGCCAAGGATGAGAACCATGACAGAGCGATCCGTACTCGTCGTCCTCTACGACGATGTGCAGAGCCTTGACGTGACCGGCCCCGTGGAGGTGTTCAACGGCGCCGGGCTCGCCATCGGCGACCGCGGCGCGTACCGGATCCGCACGGCCTCGCTCGACGGCGCTCCCGTACGGACCTCAAGCGGGCTGACCCTCGTCCCCGATCTCGCGCTCACCGACGCTCCCGACCCGCACACGCTGCTCGTGCCCGGCGGAAACGGCAGCCGCGCCCCCGACCCGCTGCTGATCGCGTGGCTGCGCCGCCGGGCGCCCCGCGCCGGGCGGATCGTCTCGGTCTGCACCGGAGCCCTGCTGCTCGCCGAGGCGGGGCTGCTCGACGGACGCCGCGCGACCACCCACTGGATAGCGGCGGACCTCCTCGCCAGGCGCTACCCCGCCGTCGACGTCGACCCCGACCCGATCTATGTACGGGACGGGCAGGTCTCCACCTCCGCCGGGGTCACCTCGGGCATCGATCTCGCCCTCGCCCTTGTCGAGGAGGACCACGGCCGCGAGGCGGCGCTCTGTGTGGCCCGTCATCTCGTGGTCTTCCTGCGCCGCCCCGGCAACCAGGCGCAGTTCAGCGTCCAGCTCGCCGCGCAGACCGCCCGGCGTGAGCCGCTGCGCGACGTACAGAGCTGGATCAGCGAACACCCGGGCGGTGATCTCTCGGTCGACTCCCTGGCGGCGCGGGCCAGTCTCTCGCCCCGTCACTTCGCGCGCGCCTTCCGGGCGGAGACCGGTATGACCCCGGGCCGCTATGTGGAACGCGTACGGCTCGAACACGCCAGAAGGCTGCTGGAGGAGAGCGCCGACGGCGTCGAGGAGATCTCCCGCGCGTGCGGCTACGGCACGCCCGAGGCCATGCGCCGCGCCTTTGTCAGAGCTCTGGGCACAGCGCCCGCCGAGTATCGCCGCCGTTTCCGTCCGAGCCCGGCTCTCGCGCCTGTCGGACCCTCTGCGCCTGTCGGACCCGCCGCGCCCGTTGCCAACCGATCAGTGACCCCGTCGAAAGGCCCCTTATGAAGATCGCGATCGTCCTGTTCGAAGGCTTCACCGCGCTCGACGCCGTCGGCCCCTACCAGATGCTCTGCTACACCCCGGGCGCCGAGACCTTCTTCGTCGCCGAGAAGACGGGGCCCGTGGCCGACGACACCGGCGCTCTCTCGCTCGTCGCCGGCAAGACGCTCACCGAGGTCCCCGCGCCGGACGTCCTGGTGGTGCCCGGCGGACCCGGCCAGGAGAAGCAGATGGAGAACGAGACGCTCCTCGGCTGGCTGCGCACGGCCGACGCCACCACCACCTGGACCACCTCCGTCTGCACCGGCTCCCTGCTGCTCGCCGCCGCCGGGCTGCTGCGCGGACGGCGGGCCACCTCCCACTGGCTGGCCGTGGACACACTGCGTACGTACGGAGCCGAGCCCACGGGCGAACGTGTCGTCACCGACGGCAAGTACGTCACGGCCGCCGGTGTCTCCTCGGGGATCGACATGGGGCTCACCCTCGCGGGCAGGCTCGTCGACGACCGGTTCGCCCAGACCGTCCAGCTGCTGACGGAGTACGACCCGCAGCCGCCCTACGACGCGGGCTCGGCGGACAAGGCGCCCGCCGATCTCGTCGCGGAGATGCGGGACGGGAGCCGGTTCATCGCTCAGTGACGGCCCGGCCCGCCTCGGCCGGTCCGAACGTCCAGTCGAAGCGCGGCTCGCGGCGTTCCAGGAAGGCTGCGACCCCCTCCGCGGTGTCGCCGCTGCCGTGCGCCTGCGCGGTCCAGTACGCCGCACGGTCGGTACGGCCCGAGGCGAACTCCTTGGCCGCCGCCTGGGTCAGCGGCGAACGCGAGACCAGCACGCGCGCGAACTCCGCCACCCGCTTGCCCAACTCGCCCTCCGGCAGCACCTCGTCGACGAGTCCGGTACGCAACGCCCGTTCCGTCTCGATCAACTCGGCCGAGAACAGCAGGTATTTGGTCGTGGCGGGACCCACCAGCGAGGCCAGCCGGCGCGTGGACGACTCCGGGTAGACGATCCCGAGCCGCGCCGGGGTGACCCCGAACCGCGCCCCCTCCTCGGCGAACCGCAGATCGCAGGCCGCGGCCAGCTGGCAGCCGCCGCCCACGCAGTAGCCGCGTACGGCCGCGAGCGTCGGCTTCGGGAAGGCGGCCAGCGCCTCCTCGGCGGCCACCGCCAGTGGCCGTGGATCCTGGTCCGGCTCGCGCAGCGAGGAGATGTCGGCGCCCGCGCAGAAGGTGGTGCCCTCACCGGTCAGGACCAGCACCCGTACGGCGGGGTCGTCCGCCAGCGTCCCGAGCAGCGGTGGCAGCTCGCGCCACATCCGCGCGGTCATCGCGTTCCGCTTGGCGGGATGGTGGATCACGACGGTCGCGATGCCGTCCGCGACGGTGTGCAGCAGCTGGGGCTCCATGCGCCGGATGCTATCCCCGCTCGCCATGACCCCGGCAACCGCTCAGAAATGGCCAGCGGATGAGCGGAGGCGATCGTGTTGCCCGTCGTGTCGTTCGAATGCGGTCGCGACACGGCAATTCCGGCTGACTTCTGTTCAGTACTCAGGTACGGACCGCGCCGGTCCCAAGACTCGGTACCGATGGACGACACCGTTCGACGCAAGGGTGGGTGCCGCACGATGGAGAGCCGCGGAAGTGTTCCGGCCCGGCCGCTGTCGTACGAGGGGGTCTGGCGGTTCACCGCACCCGCCATCGACAGCTCCGTGCCTCAGACCAGACACGCCGTACGTGACCTGCTGAAACGTCAGCGCGTACCGGTCAGGGAAGGGGTCGTCCAGGGGGCGCTACTCATCGTCTCCGAGCTGGTCACCAACGCCGTACTGCACGCGGCCCTGCTCTCGCCGGAGATCGCCGTCGAGGTCGCCATCGGCGCGACATGGATCCGGGTGTCGGTCGAGGACAACCATCCGTACCGGCCCACGGCGCTGGAGAGGGATCACGCCAGGACGGGCGGGCGCGGGCTGCTGCTCGTACAGGAGATCTCGCGTGAGGCCGGCGGGAACTGCGGTGTGGAGCACACCGCCGGCGGCGGGAAGATCGTCTGGGCGGTGCTGCCCTTCCCGTCGCCGGCCGCGCCGGACAGGACCTAAGCCCCGGGGTTACCAGCCCCCGGCAGGCCCGGTGAGCTCCCTGATGGCCGGGCGCGCCGTGTCCAGGACGGTCATGAACCACGCGGAGAACGCGGCCTCGCCATGCCGCTCGGTCAGCTCCGCCGGGGTGACGAACACCGTCTCACAGACCTCCTCGGGGTCCGGCCGCGGCGGCGCCTGCGCGAGCCCGACGAAGAGATGGTTGTACTCCTGCTCGACCAGCCCCGAGGCCGGGTCGGGGTGGTTGTAGCGCACCGTCCCCGCCTCGGCGAGCAGCGAGGGCGAGATGCCCAGCTCCTCGTGGGTACGGCGGGCGGCGGCGGCGAACGGCGCCTCGCCCGGGTACGGATGCCCGCAGCAGGTGTTCGACCAGACACCGGGGGAGTGGTACTTGCCGAGCGCACGGCGCTGGATCAGCAGCCTGCCCTGCTCGTCGAAGAGGAAGACCGAGAACGCCCGGTGCAGTTGGCCGGGTGGCTGATGGGCCGAGAGCTTCTCGGCGGTGCCGATGGTATTGCCGTGCTCGTCGACCAGCTCCAGCATGATCGTTTCTTGTGCGCCGTTCGACGAGCTGTTCGCCGCAGTGACTGGTGTGGTCGGCATAACCATCCTTCGCATCGGGCCTCGGGGCCCAAGTCTGCCGTACAAAAGCCTCGTGTCCGCACTTCGGGGGCGTGGGCATGTTCGTTCGGCGCCAGGCCGTGCCCCGGGGTGTGCCCGAGGGCGTCAGTGGCAGAGCTTCGCCTCGTGCTCCGCATGGCCCCGGGGCTCCAACTGGAAGGTGCAGTGCTCGACATCGAAGTGATGGCCCAGACATCCCTGCAGGTCATGGAGTATCTTCTCGTGGCCCACCGCGTCCAGCGCGTCCTGGTCCACCACCACATGCGCGGAGAGCACCGGCATCCCGGAAGTGATCGTCCAGACATGGAGATCGTGTACGTCCGCCACCCCGGGCAGTGCGAGCATATGCGCGCGTACCTCATTCATGTCGACGTTCTTGGGCGCCGCCTCCAGCAGGACGTTCAGCGTCTCCCGCAGCAGCTTCACCGTACGCGGGACGATCATGAGCCCGATCAGCAGGCCCGCGATCGGGTCGGCCGTCTGCCAGCCCGTGGTCAGGATGATGACGGCCGAGACCAGCACCGCGAGCGAGCCCAGGGTGTCCGCGAGGACCTCCAGATACGCGCCGCGCACATTGAGGCTCTCCTTCTGCCCCCGCATCAGCAGCGAGAGGGAGACCATGTTGGCGGCCATACCCACCAGGGCGAAGATGATCGTGAGCCCGCCCCTGGTCTCGGGCGGCACGAGGAAGCGCTCGATCGCCTCGTAGAGCAGGAAGCCACCGACCCCGAGCAGCAGCACACAGTTGGCCAGCGCGGCGAGGATCTCGGCCCGCGCGAAGCCGAAGGTGCGGGTCTCGTCCGCGGGCCTGGCTGCGAAGTGGATGGCCAGCAGGGCCATCCCGAGGCCCACCGCGTCCGTCGCCATATGCGCCGCGTCCGCGAACAGGGCGAGGGAGTCGGAGGCGATACCGCCGACGATCTCCACCACCATGACGGACAGCGTGATCGACAGAGCGATCCGCAGCCGGCCCCGGTACGCGGCGGTCGCGGTGCCCGCGGGTGGTCCTCCGTGCGTGTGCCCGTGGTTGTGCCCTGCCCCCATGAAGATGCCTCCCGGTCGTTCGGACAAACTGCCGACGAGGTCAGTGAACTACGGGTGGGGGGTATCCGGCAACACGGCACTGAACACCGTTGTCATATGCTCTGACCTGCGGAAATGACCGCAGGTCAGAGCGCGGCACGGTCACCCGACCGAGGCCGTGGGACGGTGCAGTCGCCAGCCCTCCCAGGCCGACTCGACCATCTCGCGTACACCGCGGCTCGCCGTCCAGCCCAGCTCCTCGCCGATCAGCCCGACGGCCGCGACGGCCCGCGCGGCGTCGCCGGGACGGCGCGCCTCGACCACCGGTTCCGTACGGTCGCCGGTCACCTCCGCCACCAGATCGGCCAGCTCTCGGACCGAGACCCCCTCGCCGCGGCCGATATTGACGGTGAGATCCCGGGCACGCTCCTGGCCGGCCAGCCACCGGGCGGCGGCGAGATGGGCCTCGGCGAGATCGGCGACATGGATGTAGTCCCGGATACAGGTGCCGTCCGGGGTCGGATAGTCGGCGCCGAAGATCCGCGGCGCCTCGCCCCGGCTGATCCGGTCGAAGAACATCGGGATGATGTTGAACACCCCGGTGTCCGCGAGTTCGGGCCGCCCGGCGCCCGCCACATTGAAGTAGCGCAGACAGCCGGTGGCGATCGAGTGCGCCTTTCCGGTCGCCCGTACCAGCCACTCACCCGTGAGCTTGGTCTCGCCGTACGGGTTGATCGGCACGGTGGGTGTCCGCTCCGTGATCAACTCCACATCCGGCACGCCGTACACGGCCGCCGAGGAGGAGAAGAGGAAACGCCGCACCCGCGCCGCCACCACGGCCTCCAGCAGCACCGTGAGCCCGTGCACATTCTCCCGGTAGTACCTCAGCGGCTGCTCGACGGACTCCCCGACCCGCTTCTTCGCCGCGAGATGCACGACCCCGGTGATCTCGTGCCCGGCGAGCGTACGGTCGACGAGCTCCCTGTCCAGCAAGGAACCCCGTACGAGCGGGATCCCCGCGGGCAGCCGGCCGGCGACGCCGGTCGACAGATCGTCGAGCACGACGACGCGCTCGCCCGCCGCCGCCATGGACCGCGCGACATGTGCCCCGATATAACCCGCTCCACCTGTGATCAACCACGTCATGCCGTCACCCTAGGGCGTGTCTTCGCGGGCCCGAGCTGCCGCCCGGCCGGGAACGCCGGGGACGAGCGCTCGTCAACGCCTTCTCGGCCCTCTCCGGCTTCTCCGGCGCCCTCGCTCAGGTTCTGTTCCTGTCACGGCCCGTTCATGTCATGGCCCCGCCCACAGCACCCACGGTTTGTGGGGCGGGCCGTCGATCGACAATGATGATCTCCAGGCGGGCTGTTCCCGGCCCAGATCATGGCGTCCGGGGCGTAAACGGTCGGTGAACTAAGTCTTCCGTTCATCCGATAGCCTCTGCCGACGTGCCGCAGCCCGCATCCCGGGGCGTTCGCCGCGCACCCCGCCCTGTCAGCGCCAAGGAGTGAGTTCGTCTGTCGACCGCCATCCTCACCGGTCCACCGGTACCCGGATCGTCGCTCGAAGGCGATCTGCGGTCGCTGGGTTTCGACGTACGTACCGCACCGGACGCGGAAGAGGCCCGGGGTCTGCTCGCCGCCGCCCCCGCGACCGAGCGGGTCGCGCTGGTCGACTCCCGCTTCGTCGGCCATGTCCACGCCCTGCGGCTGGCCCTGACCGATCCCCGCTTCCCGGTCGCCGCGGTGCCCGGCGCGGTCACCGCCCAGCCCGGCGCCCGTGCCGCCCTGCTGCGCGCCCTGACGTCCCTGGACGGAACCGGGGACGGGCCCCGGCAGGCCGGCGGTACGACGGAGCCGGCGCGGCCGGCCGCCACGGCCGTGGCCCCGTGTGAACCGCTCGCCGACCGGGTCGCCACCGCGCTCGACGCCGGCGGCACCACCGTCACCCGCCCCGTACTCGGCTCGCTCGTCGCCGCCGTACCGGCCGACGCCGCCGCCCGGGAACAGGCCGAGGCCGCCGTCGCCGCCGTGGACGACGAGGCCGTACGGCTGCGCTCCGCCGTGAAGGCCCGCGACGGCTTCTTCACCACCTTCTGCATCAGCCCGTACTCCCGCTATCTCGCCCGCTGGTGCGCCCGTCGGGGGCTGACCCCCAACCAGGTCACCACCGCCTCGCTGATCACCGCGCTGATCGCGGCGGCCTGCGCGGCCACCGGCACCCGCGGCGGCTATGTCGCCGCCGGCGCGCTGCTGCTCTTCTCCTTCGTCCTGGACTGCACCGACGGGCAGCTCGCCCGCTACTCGCTCCAGTACTCCACGATGGGCGCCTGGCTGGACGCGACCTTCGACCGCGCCAAGGAGTACGCCTACTACGCGGGTCTGGCGCTCGGCGCCGCGCGGGGCGGCGACGACGTATGGGCGCTCGCGCTCGGTGCGATGGTCCTCCAGACCTGCCGCCATGTCGTCGACTTCTCGTTCAACGAGGCGAACGTCGACGCGACCGCCGCGAACTCCTCGGGCAAGGCCGTGGTGGGCACCCCCACCGCCGCGCTCTCCAGCAAACTCGACAGCGTCGGCTGGACGGTCTGGGTGCGCCGGATGATCGTGCTGCCGATCGGTGAGCGCTGGGCGATGATCGCTGTTCTGACGGCCGTCACCACCCCCCGGATCGTCTTCTACGCACTGCTCATCGGCTGCGCCTTCGCCGCCTGCTACACCACCGCGGGCCGGGTCCTGCGCTCGGTGACCCGCAAGGCCGTCCGTACCGACCGGGCCGCCCAGGCGCTCGCGGACCTGTCCGACTCGGGGCCGCTCGCGGAGCTCGTCGCGCGCGTGCTGCGGCGCCCGGCCCGCGCGCTGCCCGGTGTGCTGCCGTTCCTGATCGCGCTGGCCGGTGGCGTCGTGGTCGTGGCCACGGCGGCCTTCGCGCCGCTGAAGGACCTCTCCGACAGCCCCGTGCTCATCCTCGGCGCCCTGGTGTACGTCCTGACCTCGGGGTTCGCCGTCGCCCGCCGGATGGGCGGCCCCCTCGACTGGCTGATCCCACCGGTCTTCCGGGCGGCCGAGTACAGCACTGTCCTGGTGTTCGCCGCCCGCGCCGATGTGCCCGGCGCGCTGCCCGCGGCATTCGGGCTGGTGGCGGCGGTCGCCTACCATCACTACGACGCGGTCTACCGCATCCGCGGCGGCAGTGGCGCCCCGCCCCGCCCGCTCGTCCGAGCGCTCGGCGGCCACGAGGGCCGTACGTTGCTGGTCACCGTCTGCGCCGCTCTCTCCACGCGCGAATTCGACTTCCCGCTGGAACTGACGGTGCTCGCCGTCGCCGTGGCGCTGGTCGCGCTCACGGAGTCCATCCGGTTCTGGGTGTCCTCCGGAGCCCCCGCCGTGCATGACGAAGGAGAACCCGCATGATCGGCCTCGTACTCGCCGCCGGTGCCGGAAGGCGTCTGCGCCCCTACACCGACACACTGCCGAAGGCCCTCGTGCCGGTGGATCCGGCCGGGGAGGGCACCACCACGGTTCTCGACCTGACGCTCGGCAACTTCGCCGAGGTCGGCCTCACCGAGGCGGCGATCGTCGTCGGCTACCGCAAGGAGGCCGTGTACGAGCGCAAGGCCGCGCTGGAGAAGACGTACGGGCTGAAGCTCACCCTCGTCGACAACGACAAGGCCGAGGAGTGGAACAACGCCTACTCCCTCTGGTGCGCGCGCGAGGTGCTGGCGCGGGGAGTGATCCTCGCCAACGGCGACACCGTGCACCCTGTCTCCGTCGAGAAGACCCTCCTCGCCGCCCGCGGCGAGGACCGCAGGATCATCCTGGCCCTCGACACGGTCAAGCGGCTGGCCGACGAGGAGATGAAGGTCATCACGGACGGCGCCAGGGGCGTACGCCGGATCACCAAGCTGATGGACCCGGCCACCGCCACCGGCGAGTACATCGGGGTCACCCTGATCGAGCCCGAGGCCGCCGCGGATCTCGCCGACGCGCTCAAGGCCACCTTCGAGCGGGACCCCGACCTCTACTACGAGGACGGCTACCAGGAGCTGGTCAACCGCGGCTTCACCCTCGACGTGGCGCCGATCGGCGACATCCCCTGGGTCGAGATCGACAACCACGACGACCTCGCGAAGGGCCGTGAGATCGCGTGCCAGTACTGACCCGGCTCATCCCGTCCCCGGTCGTTGTCGACATCAACCGCGGCGCCCTGGACGATCTCGCCGGCCTCCTGGCCGACCAGCGGATCTCCAGCTCGGGCCGGCTCGCCGTGGCCATAAGCGGCGGCTCAGGACAGGTGCTGCGCGAACGCCTCGCGCCGGACCTGCCGGGCGCGGACTGGTTCTCCGTCGCGGACGGCACGATCGACTGCGCGGTCAGGCTCGCCGACGACATCAAGGGCAAGCGGTACGACGCCGTGGTCGGCCTCGGCGGCGGCAAGATCATCGACGTGACGAAGTACGCGGCGGCCCGGGTGGGCCTGCCGATGGTGGCCGTCGCCACCAACCTCTCGCACGACGGCCTGTGTTCACCGGTCGCGACACTCGACAACGACAACGGCCGCGGCTCGTACGGCGTCCCCACCCCCATCGCCGTCGTCATCGATCTCGATGTGATCAGGGACGCGCCGATCCGCTTCGTACGGTCCGGCATCGGCGACGCCATCTCGAACCTCTCGGCCATCGCGGACTGGGAGCTGTCGCACCGGATCAACGGCGAGCAGGTGGACGGACTGGCCGCCGCCATGGCCCGTACCGCGGGTGAGGCCGTGCTGCGCCACCCCGGCGGGGTCGGCGACGACGAGTTCCTGACCGTCCTGGCGGAGGCCCTGGTGCTCACCGGTATCGCCATGTCGATCAGCGGGGACACCCGCCCCTCGTCCGGTGCCTGTCACGAGATCAGTCACGCCTTCGACCTGCTCTTCCCCAAGCGCTCCGCTCTCCATGGCGAACAGGTCGGCATCGGCGCCGCCTTCGCCATGCATCTGCGCGGCGCCCATGAGCAGTCACACCTGTTCACCGAGGTGCTGCACCGGCACGGGCTGCCCGTGCTGCCCGAGGAGATCGGCTTCTCCGTGGAGGAGTTCGTACGGGCCGTCGCCTACGCGCCGCAGACCCGCCCCGGCCGCTTCACCATCCTTGAGCACCTCGACCTGTCCACCGACCACATCAGGGACGCGTACGCCGACTATGCCAAGACCATCAGTAGCTGAACTCCGCCCGGTCGTACACCCGGAGGGGGTCAAGGACCGGCGCAGCGGTGAGCACTGGGCCGGGCGCCTGTACATGCGGGAGATCTCGCTGCGCGTCGACCGGTACCTGGTGAACACGCGGGTCACGCCCAACCAGCTGACGTACGTGATGACCGTCGCCGGTGCCCTCGCCGCCCCCGCCCTGCTGGTGCCGGGGATCACGGGCGCGGTGCTCGGTGTGCTGGCGGTCCAGCTCTATCTGCTGCTGGACTGCGTCGACGGTGAGATCGCCCGCTGGAAGAAGCAGTACTCGATGACCGGGGTGTATCTGGACCGGGTCGCCGCCTATCTGTGCGACGCCGCCGTTCTGCTCGGCTTCGGGCTGCGCGGCGCCGACCTGTGGGGCACCGGACGGATCGACTGGCTGTGGGCCTTCCTCGGTACGCTCGCCGCCCTCGGCGCCATCATGGTCAAGGCGGAGACCGACCTGGTCGGTGTCGCCCGCCATCAGCAGGGGCTGGCCCCGGTCAAGGAGGCGGCCTCCGAACCGCGCTCGTCCGGTATGGCGCTGGCCCGCAGGGCCGCCGGGGCGCTCAAGTTCCACCGGCTCATCCTCGGGATCGAGGCGTCCCTGCTGATCCTGCTCCTGGCGATCCTGGACTCGGTCAGGGGCGATCTGTTCTTCAGCCGTCTCGGGATCGCGGTCCTGGCCGCGATCGCCGTCGTACAGACCGTGCTGCACCTGGTCTCCATCCTGGCGTCCAGCAGGCTGAGGTGAGCGACATGCGGCTCGGCGCGGTGATTATCACGATGGGTGACCGCCCCGGCGAACTGCGTGCGCTGATCGACTCCGTCCGCCGCCAGAACGGCGACCCGGTCGAGATCGTCGTGGTCGGGAACGGCGCCCCCGTGGGCGCCGTCCCCGACGGCGTACGGACGGTCGAGCTGCCCGAGAACCTCGGGATCCCCGGCGGCCGCAACGTCGGGATCGAGGCGTTCGGACCCGCCGGCTCTGATGTGGACGCCCTGCTCTTCCTGGACGACGACGGTCTGCTGCCGCACACCGACACCGCCGAGCTGCTCCGCGAGGCGTTCGCGGCCGATCCCGTGCTCGGGATCGTCAGCTTCCGGATCACCG
Organism: Streptomyces sp. NPDC051662; assembly: GCF_040681655.1. Lineage (NCBI taxonomy): Bacteria > Bacillati > Actinomycetota > Actinomycetes > Kitasatosporales > Streptomycetaceae > Streptomyces > Streptomyces sp. NPDC051662. The sequence continues at coordinate 151,525 of NZ_JBFAZD010000020.1, read as the reverse complement.
ATCCGGAGACCGGTCTCACCCAGCGCCGCCATGTCCCGCGGCTGCGCGCGTCGGACCCGCTGCGCTCCTCCCGGGTGACGACCTTCCTCGGCGGTGCCAGTGCCGTACGCACGAGGGTCCTCGCGCAGGTCGGCGCGTTGCCCGGCGGTTTCTTCTACGCCCATGAGGAGACCGATCTCGCCTGGCGGGCGCTGGACGCCGGCTGGATGATCGACTACCGCGCCGACATGGTGCTGAACCACCCGACCATGCCGCCGTCCCGGCACGCGGTCTACCACCGCATGGTGGCCCGTAACCGGGTCTGGCTCGCCCGTCGCAATCTGCCCGCCCCCGTCGTCCCGCTCTATCTCGGCGTATGGGTGCTGCTCACCCTGGTCCGGCGCCCTTCCGTGTCCGCGCTGAAGGCGTGGTTCGGCGGGTTCCGGGAGGGGTGGGCCACCCCGTGCGGGCCGCGCCGTCCGATGAAGTGGCGTACGGTATGGCGGCTGACCCGGCTGGGCCGACCGCCTGTCATCTGACAAGCTCGGTTCTGAGAGCATCGGACAAGAGGCCGCCTGCCTCTTAACCCCCCGGGGCCGGGCCGTCCGCGCCCGCGCCCGACCGGCTGCGCATCTTGAACACGAAAGTTTCAACTTGTGAGTGACACAACCCAAGAGGGTGCGATCGCTGTGAGCGCCCCCCCGTCGCCCGACGACGGTCTGTCCGCGGCGGATCTCGCCGCCAAGTACGGTCTGTCGGTGAGCGGCGCCCGGCCAGGGCTGCGCGACTACATCCGGCAGCTGTGGGGCCGGCGTCATTTCATCCTGGCCTTTTCCCAGGCGAAGCTCACGGCCCAGTACAGCCAGGCGAAGCTGGGCCAGCTCTGGCAGGTGGCGACGCCGCTGCTGAACGCCTTCGTCTACTACTTGATCTTCGGCCTGATCCTGGGGACCAAGAAGGACATCCCCCAGGATGTCTTCGTGCCCTTCCTGGTCACCGGGGTCTTCGTCTTCACCTTCACCCAGAGCTCGGTGATGGCCGGCGTCCGCGCCATCTCCGGCAATCTGGGGCTTGTGCGGGCCCTGCACTTCCCCCGGGCCTCGCTGCCGGTCTCCTTCTCCCTCCAGCAGCTTCAGCAGCTTCTCTTCTCGATGATCGTGCTGGTCGTCGTCGCGGTGGCCTTCGGCAGCTACCCGGCCCTGAGCTGGCTGCTGGTCGTGCCCGCGCTGGCGCTCCAGTTCGTCTTCAACACCGGTCTCGCGCTGATCATGGCGAGGCTGGGCAGCAAGACGCCCGACCTCGCGCAGCTGATGCCGTTCGTGATGCGCACCTGGATGTACGCCTCGGGCGTGATGTTCTCGATCCCGTTGATGCTCAAGGACAAGCCCGCCTGGATCGCCGACGTACTCCAGTACAACCCGGCCGCCATCTACATGGACCTGGTCAGGTTCGCGCTGATCGACGGGTACGGTTCCGACAACCTGCCCGCGCACGTCTGGCTGGTCGCGCTGGTGTGGGCCGTGCTCCTGGGCGTCGTCGGCTTCGTCTACTTCTGGAAGGCTGAGGAGCGCTACGGCCGTGGCTGAGGACAACACGCAGGGGCGTATCCCCACGGTCATCGCCGACGACGTGCACATCGTGTACCGCGTCAACGGCGGTGGCGGCGGCCGGGGCAGCGCCACCGCCGCGCTCAGCCGCATACTCCGCCGCGACAAGGGGGAGTCGCGGGGCGTCCGCAAGGTCCATGCCGTCCGGGGGGTCACCTTCACCGCGTACCGCGGCGAGGCGATCGGGCTGATCGGCACGAACGGTTCCGGCAAGTCGACCCTGCTGCGCGCGATCGCCGGTCTGCTGCCGGCCGAGAGCGGCAAGGTCTACACCGACGGCCAGCCGTCCCTGCTGGGGGTCAACGCGGCCCTGATGAACGATCTGACCGGTGAGCGCAATGTCATCCTCGGCGGTCTGGCCATGGGGATGACACGGGAGCAGATCCGCGAGCGCTACCAGGAGATCGTCGACTTCTCCGGCATCAACGAGAAGGGCGACTTCATCACGCTCCCCATGCGGACGTACTCCTCCGGCATGGCGGCCAGGCTCCGGTTCTCCATCGCCGCGGCCAAGGACCACGACGTCCTCATGATCGACGAGGCGCTGGCCACCGGCGACCGGAAGTTCCAGATCCGCTCCGAGCAGCGAATTCGTGAGCTGCGCAAGGAGGCGGGTACGGTCTTCCTGGTCAGCCACAGCAACAAGTCGATCAGGGACACCTGCGACCGGGTGCTGTGGCTGGAGAAGGGCGAGCTGCTGATGGACGGCCCGACCGACGAGGTCATCAAGGCGTACGAGAAGGAGACCGGCAAGTAGTCCGGTCGGACATGATCGAATGGGCCCCCGCCGGATCGCCCCGGCGGGGGCCTCCTGGTGAGTCGATCGTCAAGGAACGGTCAAGTCCGGTGGTTCGGGGGAAGGTTGGCGTGTATTGCGCAGTTCTTGTAATGCGCGTAACACCCCGACGTGTTCCTCTTAGCTGTACAACGTAAGCTGTGCTGGGCCGATTCGCGGCAAGTGGGGTCATTCCCGCGGAGCACCCCGACTGCCTGGCAGCCTTCTGTACTCGGAGGAGCGGGCGGCGTGTCCGAAATGGGATGTATTGGGTCAGCAGTGTAGAACGGGAGATGTGACGGCAATGACGGAAAATCTCCAGCTCCGCGAGGATTCCGCCGTCCCCGTACCGGGCAGCACGCGATGACGGGCCCCCCACAGGTACGCTCCGACGTCTCCTCGCGCACCACCCTGGACAAGGCCGCGGACGAGAACTTTCCCGTGGCCCCGTTCTTCCTGCCGCGCGCCTGGCGAGACGATCTGATGGCCGTGTACGGCTTCGCCCGGCTCGTCGACGACATCGGTGACGGCGATCTCGCCCCCGGCGGCGGCGACGCCCGCCACCTGGGCGTCGACCCCTCCCAGGCGGACGACCGCGTGGTCATGCTGGACGCCTTCGAGGCGGATCTGCGGCGCCTCTTCGAACCGAAGGGCCCGGCTCCGGCACATCCGCTGCTGCGCGCCCTGACCTCGACCGTACGGCGCCGCTCGCTCACCCCCGAGCCGTTCCTCGGACTGGTCGCGGCCAACCGCCAGGACCAGCTGGTGCGCCGCTACGAGACCTATGACGACCTGCTCGCCTACTGCGAGCTGTCCGCGAACCCGGTCGGCCGTCTCGTGCTCCGGATCACCGGCACCGCGAGCCCCGAGCGCATCCGCCGCTCCGACGCCGTCTGCACGGCGCTGCAGATCGTCGAACACCTCCAGGACATCACCGAGGACCTCGGCCGGGACCGTATCTATGTGCCCGCCCAGGACATGAAGAGGTTTCATGTCACCGAGGCGGACCTCGCCGCGGGCACCGCGAACGCGTCGGTGCGCGCACTGGTGGCCTTCGAGGCCGAACGCGCCGGGCAGCTGCTGGACGAGGGCATTCCACTGGTGGGCAGCGTCCACGGCAGACTCCGGCTGCTGCTCGCCGGATTCGTCGCCGGAGGGCGAGCCGCCCTCGGTTCGATCGCGGCCGCCGGGCACGATGTGCTCCCCGGACCGCCCAAACCCACCAAGCCGCGTCTGCTGCGCGAAGTGGGAGCTGTCCTGCGAAGTGCGCACAGAAAGGGGTGAGCCGGAACGTGGAGGGACAGACGCCCATGTCCGCGCCGGTACTGGCGGCCTACAGCTACTGCGAGGCCGTCACCGGACAGCAGGCCCGTAACTTCGCCTATGGCATCAGACTGCTGCCGGCCGAGAAGCGACAGGCCATGTCCGCGCTGTACGCCCTCTCCCGGCGGGTGGACGACATCGGCGACGGCACACTCGCCCCGGAGGCCAAGCAGGTGCGCCTCGACGACACGCGCGCGCTCCTTGAGCGGGTCAGAAAGGGCGCGGTCGACGAGGACGACACCGACCCCGTCGCCGTCGCGCTCACCGACGCGGCGCGCCGTTTCCCGATCCCGCTCGGCGGCCTCGACGAGCTGATCGACGGCGTGCTGATGGACGTACGCGGTGACACCTATGAGACCTGGGACGACCTCAAGGCCTACTGCCGGTGTGTCGCGGGTGCCATCGGCCGCGTGTCGCTCGGCGTGTTCGGCACCACCCCCGGCGCGCCCGGCGCCGAGCGCGCCGCCGAGTACGCCGACACGCTGGGACTCGCACTCCAGTTGACCAACATCCTGCGCGACGTACGCGAGGACGCGGGCAACGGCCGTACGTACCTGCCCTCCGACGACCTCGCCAAGTTCGGCTGCTCCGCGGGCTTCCACAGCGCGACCCCGGCCGCGGGGGCCGACTTCGCCGGACTGGTGCACTTCGAGGTGCGCCGCGCCCGCGCGCTCTTCGCCGAGGGCCTGCGTCTGCTGCCCATGCTCGACCGGCGCAGCGGCGCCTGCGTCGCCGCCATGGCCGGTATCTACCGCCGGCTGCTCGACCGCATCGCACGCGACCCCCAGGCCGTGCTGCGCGGCAGGGTCTCGCTGCCGGGACGCGAGAAGGCCTATGTCGCCGTGCGCGGGCTGTCGGGGCTCGACGCGCGCCAGATCTCCCGGCAGACCATCAGGAGGCGTGGCTGATGCGGCTCACCGCCCGATTCGGCCCGATGCCCACGCCCCGCGGAATCCACCGGAACACGCACACACACCAGAGGTTCTCAACTCAGCGGCGCCTTGACGCGTCCTTGGTTGCGACGGAACCGGTGACTACGGGAAAACTTGATGGAAACGCCGTAAGGCGTGTCACGAGAGCGGCGCCGTCCGCCCACCGGGCGGGGCCGCCGTGCGTGACGGGCCGGGCGGGACTTCGCGGACACGGCCCAGGGGGGCACGCATGACAACGGCCGAGGACACATCCCGTCAGGCGGTCGTGGTCGGCGCGGGGCTCGCCGGCATCACGGCCGCCCTTCAGCTCGCCGACGCGGGAGTGCGGGTGACGCTCGTCGAGGGGCGGCCCCGGCTCGGCGGTCTCGCCTTCTCCTTCCAGCGCGGCGATCTCACCGTCGACAACGGTCAGCATGTGTATCTGCGCTGCTGCACGGCGTACCGCTGGTTCCTCGACCGGGTGGACGGTGCCGCGCTGGCGCCGCTCCAGGACCGGCTGGACGTACCCGTACTCGATGTCGCCCCGGCCGGCGGGCCCAGGCTGGGACGGATCCGCCGCAACGGTCTGCCCGTCCCGCTGCATCTGGCCGCCGGGCTCGCGACGTACCCGCATCTCTCGCTGGCCGAGCGCGCCTCCGTCGGGCGTGCCGCGCTCGCGCTCAAGCGGCTCGACCCCGCCGATCCGGCGCTGGACGGCATCGACTTCGCCACCTGGCTCGGCCGGCACGGCCAGTCGGAGCGGACCATCGAGGCCCTGTGGGACCTGGTCGGCGTGGCGACTCTCAACGCCACCGCGCCGCACGCGTCCATGGGGCTCGCCGCGATGGTCTTCAAGACCGGGCTGCTCTCCGAGCCCGGAGCCGCCGACATCGGCTGGGCGCGTGTTCCGCTCGGTGAGCTGCACGACACGCTCGCCCGCAAGGCACTCGACTCCGCGGGGGTACGGACCGAGACCCGCACCCGTGTCAGCTCCGTCTCCCGTGCGGAGGACGGCGGTTGGCATATCGACATGGACGGAGAGCGGCTGCGCTCGGACATCGTCGTCCTCGCCGTACCCCAGCGCGAGGCCCACGCGCTGCTGCCCGGGGGCGCGCTGGCGGACCCCGACCGGCTGCTGGACATCGGCACCGCGCCGATCCTCAACCTCCATGTCGTGTACGACCGCAAGGTGCTGCGCCGGCCGTTCTTCGCCGCGCTCGGCAGCCCGGTCCAGTGGGTCTTCGACCGTACCGATGCCTCAGGGCTGAAGGACGGCCAGTATCTGGCGGTGTCCCAGTCGGCCGCCCAGGACGAGATCGACACGCCCGTGTCGGAGTTGCGCGCGCGGTATCTGCCCGAATTGGAACGACTCCTTCCGGCCACCCGGGGCGCGGAGGTGCGGGACTTCTTCGTGACACGCGAGCGCACCGCGACGTTCGCGCCCACACCCGGCGTGGGCAGGCTGCGGCCGACGGCCCATACCCGTGCCCCCGGCCTCTTTCTGGCCGGCGCATGGACCGCCACCGGTTGGCCCGCGACCATGGAGGGTGCGGTGCGCAGCGGCTTCAGCGCCGCCGGCGCGGCCCTCGCCGAGCTGGGGCACCGCCATGAACACCCCTTGCGGGAGGCGGCATGAGCCCGAGTACCGCACCAACGAGTACTGGAACAAGAGGAGAGACCGTGCCGACTGTGCCCCCGGCTAATCCGGCTGTCGACACCGCGGATGTCCACGCGCTGCTTGAGCGAGGCCGGAGCCTGTCAACGCCGGTGCTGCGCGCCGCTGTTGAGCGGCTTGCCGCGCCCATGGACACCGTCGCGGCCTACCACTTCGGCTGGATCGACGCCGAGGGCCGGCCCGCAGACGGAGACGGCGGGAAGGCGGTGCGCCCGGCGCTCGCGCTGCTCTCCGCGGAGGCCGCCGGCGCCCCCGCCGAGACGGGGGTCCCCGGCGCGGTCGCGGTGGAACTGGTCCATAACTTCTCGCTGCTGCACGACGATCTGATGGACGGCGACGAGCAGCGCCGGCACCGCGACACCGTATGGAAGGTGCACGGCCCCGCCCAGGCGATCCTCGTCGGCGACGCCCTCTTCGTTCTCGCCAATGAGGTGCTGCTGGAGATCGGCACGGTCGAGGCGGGCCGCGCGACCCGCCGGCTGACCACCGCCACCCGCAAACTGATCGACGGTCAGGCGCAGGACATCTCCTACGAGCACCGCGAGCGGGTCACCGTCGAGGAGTGCCTGGAGATGGAGGGCAACAAGACCGGCGCCCTGCTCGCCTGCGCCGTCTCCATCGGCGCGGTCCTCGGCGGCGCCGACGACCGTACGGCCGACACGCTGGAGGCGTACGGGCACCATCTCGGCCTCGCCTTCCAGGCTGTTGACGATCTGCTCGGCATCTGGGGCGACCCGGGGGCCACCGGCAAGCAGACCTGGAGCGATCTGCGTCAGCGCAAGAAGTCCCTGCCGGTCGTCGCCGCGCTCGCCGCGGGCGGCCCGGCCTCGGAACGGCTCGGTGAACTGCTCGCCGCCGACGCCAAAAGCACTGATTTCGAGACCTTCTCGGAGGAAGAATTCGCCACCAGGGCGGCGTTGATCGAAGAGGCGGGCGGCCGGGAGTGGACCTCGCAGGAGGCTCGCAGGCAGCACGCCGTCGCCATCGAGGCCCTGGACGGTGTCGACATGCCGGAACAGGTCCGGGCGCAGCTCATCGCGCTCGCGGACTTCGTCGTCGTACGGAAGAGATGATCACTATCCCCCTATGCCTTCCTTCCAGGGGCTGAACCCCATACCCCCAACAGTCGCCGTCCATAGCCCTTAGGGCGCCGGACGACGGAGACCCCAGCACAGCAGAAGCACACGACTGCACGAAGGGGAAGCCATGACAGCGACGACCGACGGAAGCACCGGGGCCGTGGGACCCCGCGCAGCCTCGGCCAGCAGACCGACCGAAACCACCATCCCCGCGGCGGGCGGTGACCTTCGAGTCGCCGCCGAGCGGGCCACCGCACGATCCGTCGAGCATCTGCTCGGCAGGCAGGACGCCCAGGGCTGGTGGAAGGGCGACCTGGCGACCAATGTGACGATGGACGCCGAGGATCTGCTGCTCCGCCAGTTCCTCGGAATCCAGGACGCGCGCACCACAGAGGCATCGGCCCTCTTCATCCGTGGTGAGCAGCGCTCGGACGGTACGTGGTCCACCTTCTACGGAGGGCCCGGCGAACTCTCCGCCACCATCGAGGCGTATGTCGCCCTGCGACTGGCCGGAGACAGTCCCGAGGACCCGCACATGGCGCGCGCCTCGCGCTGGGTGCGCGAACACGGCGGTATCGCGGGCTCCCGGGTCTTCACCCGGGTCTGGCTCGCCCTCTTCGGCTGGTGGAAGTGGGACGATCTGCCCGAACTGCCGCCCGAACTCATCTTCTTCCCCAAGTGGTTCCCGCTCAACATCTATGACTTCGGCTGCTGGGCACGGCAGACGATCGTGCCGCTCACCATCGTCTCCGCGAAGCGGCCCGTACGCCCCGCTCCCTTCCCGCTGGACGAGCTGCGCGCCGACCCCGCGCGCCCCGGCACGGGCAAGTCCGTCGCGCCCATGACCAGTTGGGACGGCGTGTTCCAGCGCCTCGACAAGGCGCTGCGCGCGTACCACAAGATCGCGCCGCGCCGGCTGCGCCGTACCGCGATGAACGCCGCCGCGCGCTGGATCATCGAACGGCAGGAGAACGACGGCTGCTGGGGCGGAATCCAGCCTCCGGCCGTCTACTCCGTGATCGCCCTGCATCTGCTCGGCTACGACCTCGACCACCCGATCATGCGCGCCGGTCTGGAATCACTCGACCGGTTCGCCGTACGGCGCGAGGACGGCGCCCGGATGATCGAGGCCTGTCAGTCCCCGGTCTGGGACACCTGCCTCGCCACCATCGCACTCGCCGACGCCGGTCTGGATCCGGACCATCCGGCCCTGGTCAAGGCCGCCGACTGGATGCTCGGCGAGCAGATCGTGCGCCCCGGCGACTGGTCCGTACGCCGGCCCGGACTCGACCCGGGCGGCTGGGCGTTCGAGTTCCACAACGACAACTACCCCGATATCGACGACACCGCCGAGGTCATCCTCGCGCTGCGCCGGGTCAGGCACCCGGACGGCAAGCGGCTCGACGCGGCCATCGAGCGCGGCGCCCGGTGGAATCTGGGCATGCAGTCGAGGAACGGAGCCTGGGGCGCCTTCGACGCCGACAACACCAGCCCGTTCCCCAACCGACTGCCCTTCTGCGACTTCGGCGAGGTCATCGACCCGCCGTCCGCGGATGTCACCGCGCATGTCGTTGAGATGCTCGCCTTCGAGGGCAAGTCCCATCACCCCCGCACCCGGCGCGGAATCGACTGGCTCCTCGCCGAACAGGAGACCAACGGCGCCTGGTTCGGCCGCTGGGGCGTCAACTACGTATACGGGACAGGGTCGGTGGTGCCCGCGCTGACCGCGGCCGGACTGCCGGCCTCCCATCCCGCGATCCGCCGCGCGGTCAGCTGGCTCGAATCCGTGCAGAACGAGGACGGCGGCTGGGGCGAGGATCTGCGCTCGTACGACGACGAGGAGTGGATCGGACGCGGTGCCACGACCGCCTCCCAGACCGCCTGGGCGCTGCTGGCGCTCCTCGCCGCCGGCGAGCGGGAGAGCAAGGCCGTCGAACGGGGAATCGCCTGGCTCGCCGCGGCTCAGCGGGAGGACGGCTCCTGGGACGAGCCGTACTTCACCGGTACCGGCTTTCCCTGGGACTTCTCGATCAACTACCACCTCTACCGGCAGGTCTTCCCGCTCACCGCGCTCGGCAGGTACCTCCATGGCGAGCCCAAGCCGCTCGCGGTCCTCGCGGGCGACCGCAAGGGCAGCTGATGGAACGGTCCTCCGACCCGTCCTCGGCTCCGTCCTCCGGTCCGTCGCCGGGTCCGGTACCCGGTCCCGCCGCGCCGCTGCTGATCGCCTGCGCGCTCGGCATCGAGCGGTTCGCCCTGCGCGCGGGGCGGGCCGGTGCGGCGGGGCCGGTGACCATCCTGCGTACGGGCATGGGACCCAAGAACGCCCGGCGCGCCGTGACACGTGTGCTCGGAGAGGCCAGGAACAGAGATGCCGCCGTGATCGCGTCCGGGTTCTGTGCCGGACTCGTCCCGGGGATGAACCCCGGGGATCTGATCGTCGCCGACGAGACCCGGCACCCGGATGGAGCCACGCCCTGTACGGACACCGCACTGCTGGTGGAGGCGCTGGCCAGGGCAGTGCCCGGCCATACGGTCCACACCGGCCCGCTGACCGGCTCCGACCATGTGATCCGTGGTCAGGAGCGGGCCGAGCTGCGTGCCACGGGTGCGGTCGCGGTGGACATGGAGTCCGCCGCCACACTCCGAAGTGCTCTGAGCGCCGGGTCCCGCCCGGTTGCGGCCGTCCGGGTGGTCGTGGACGCTCCAGAGCATGAGCTCGTCCGTATTGGCACAGTGCGCGGTGGAATATCAGCCTTCCGCGTTCTCCGTGCCGTCCTCCCAGCTTTCCATGAATGGCACCGTTCTTTGCTGCTCCCCAGGAGGTGAGCTAGATGGCCATGCCGCTCCGTCAGACCATCAGGGTCGGGACGTACCTCTTTGAACAGAAGCTCCGCAAGCGTAAGAAGTTTCCGCTCATCGTCGAGCTGGAACCCCTCTTCGCCTGCAATCTGAAATGTGAGGGCTGCGGCAAGATCCAGCACCCGGCCGGCATCCTGAAGCAGCGTATGCCCGTTGCCCAGGCCGTCGGGGCGGTGCTGGAGTCCGGGGCGCCCATGGTCTCCATCGCCGGTGGCGAGCCGCTGATGCATCCGCAGATCGACGAGATCGTCCGGCAGCTGGTGGCGAAGAGGAAATACGTCTTCCTGTGCACCAACGCGATGCTGCTGCGCAAGAAGATCGAGAAATTCAAGCCTTCGCCGTATTTCGCCTTCGCGGTGCACATCGACGGGCTGCGTGAGCGGCACGACGAGTCCGTGGCGAAGGAAGGTGTGTTCGACGAGGCCGTGGCGGCCATCAAGGAGGCCAAGCGCCGCGGCTTCCGGGTGACCACCAACTCCACCTTCTTCAACACCGACACCCCGCAGACCATCATCGAGGTGCTCAACTATCTCAATGACGATCTGAAGGTCGACGAGATGATGATCTCGCCCGCCTATGCCTATGAGAAGGCCCCCGATCAGGAGCACTTCCTGGGAGTCGAGCAGACCCGGGAGCTGTTCAGGAAATCGTTCGCCGGGGGAAACCGGGCGCGCTGGCGTCTCAACCACTCACCGCTGTTCCTGGACTTCCTCGAAGGCAAGGCCGACTTCCCGTGCACGGCGTGGGCCATCCCCAACTACTCGCTCTTCGGCTGGCAGCGCCCCTGCTATCTGATGAGCGACGGGTATGTGCCGACGTACCGGCAGCTCATCGAGGAGACGGACTGGGACAAGTACGGCCGCGGCAAGGACGCGCGCTGCGCCAACTGCATGGCGCACTGCGGCTATGAGCCGACCGCCGTCCTCGCCACCATGGGCTCGCTCAAGGAGTCCCTGCGGGCGGTCCGTGAGACGGTCGCCGGGACGCGGTGACGAGATGACCGCAGGAGAGCCAGTCCCGCCGGGGTTCCCTCGGGGACTCCCGCCGTCACCGTGAGCTGAAGAAGCATTCCGAGAGGGGGCCCGAGCGTGTCAGTCTTGGAGAATATCCGGGGGCCGCGTGATCTCAAGGCGCTGAGTGAAAGCGACATGAGTGAACTGGCCGAGGACATCAGACAGTTCCTGATTCAGGCGGTCGCCAGAACCGGCGGCCATCTCGGGCCCAACCTCGGAGTGGTGGAGCTGACCATCGCCCTGCACCGGGTCTTCGATTCGCCTGTCGACCGAATTCTGTGGGACACCGGCCATCAGAGCTATGTCCATAAACTCCTCACCGGCAGACAGGACTTCTCCAAACTGCGTGGCAAGGGCGGTCTTTCCGGTTATCCCTCCCGCGCCGAGTCCGTGCACGATGTCATCGAGAACTCGCACGCCTCCACGGTGCTCGGCTGGGCCGACGGACTCGCCAAGGCCCGTGAGGTGCTGGGCGGTGAGGACCATGTCGTCGCGGTCATCGGGGACGGGGCGCTCACCGGCGGAATGGCCTGGGAGGCGCTGAACAATATCGCCGCGGCCAAGGACCGGCCCCTGATCATCGTGGTCAACGACAATGAACGGTCCTACGGTCCGACGATAGGCGGACTCGCCGACCACCTCGCCACGCTCCGTACCACCGACGGTTATGAGAGCGTCCTGGCCTGGGGCAAGGACGTACTCCAACGCACCCCCGTGGTGGGCCGGACCCTGTACGAGTCGCTGCACGGTGCGAAGAAGGGGTTCAAGGACACCTTCGCCCCCCAGGGCATGTTCGAGGACCTCGGTCTCAAATATGTCGGACCGGTCGACGGCCATGACACCGTTGCCCTGGAATCGGCGCTGCGGCGCGCGAAACGCTTCCACGGACCCGTACTGGTGCACTGTCTGACGGAGAAGGGGCGCGGCTACGCGCCGGCGCTGGAGGACGAGGCGGACCGCTTCCATACGGTCGGCGTGATGGATCCACTGACCTGCGAGCCGCTGGCACCATCCAGCGGCCCGTCGTGGACCTCCGTGTTCCGCGACGAGATCGTCGCGATCGGCGAGGAGCGGCCTGATGTGGTGGCGATCACGGCGGCCATGCTGCACCCCGTCGGGCTGACGAAGTTCGCCGAGCGATTCCCGGACCGGGTCTGGGACGTGGGGATCGCCGAGCAGCACGCGGCGGTCTCCGCGGCCGGGCTCGCCACCGGCGGGCTGCACCCGGTCGTCGCCGTCTACGCCACATTCCTCAACCGCGCCTTCGACCAGTTGCTGATGGATGTCGCCCTGCACCGGTGCGGCGTCACGTTCGTACTCGACCGGGCCGGGGTCACCGGGGTCGACGGAGCCTCGCACAACGGCATGTGGGACATGTCGATCCTCCAGTGCGTGCCCGGACTGCGCATCGCGGCGCCGCGCGACGCCGGACAGCTGAGGGCGCAGCTGCGCGAGGCGGTGGACGTGGCCGACGCGCCGACCGTGGTGCGGTTCGCCAAGGAGTCCGCGGGGCCGGAGATCCCGGCCGTCGGGCGCGTGGGCGGGATGGACGTCCTGCGCCGCGCGGCCGACGCCGAGGTGCTGCTCGTATCGGTGGGCGTGCTCGCGCCCGTATGTCTCCGGGCGGCACAGCTGCTCGCGGAGCGCGGTATCGGCTGCACGGTGGTCGATCCCCGATGGGTCAAGCCCGTCGACGAACAGCTCGCCCCGCTGGCCGAACGGCACCGGCTGGTCGCGGTCGTCGAGGACAACAGCCGCAGCGGTGGGGTGGGTTCGGCCGTGGGACAGTCGCTGCGTGACGCGGGGGTGGACGTACCGCTGCGGACCTTCGGAATCCCCGAGGAGTTCCTGGCCCACGCGAAGCGGGGTGAGGTGCTGGCCGACATCGGTCTCACTCCGGTGGAGATCGCGGGACGGATCAGCGCCGTCCTGGCAGCCAAGAAGACCCCGGCACCCAGGAAGACCCCGGCACCCGGGAAGCCACGCGTAGGGCAGCCGGCGCGCGAGCAGAGCCCGGCAGGCAAGGAGAGCACGGAATGACCGAGCCCACGGGCTTCGACCTGTCCCGGCTGCTCGCGGAGCGCGGCGCCGAGCGCTACGAGCTGTACACCAAGCACCTCAACCACCAGCTTCCGCGCATGCTGCACACCATCGGCTTCGACCGGTTCTACGAGCGGGCCGAGGGGGCCTACTTCTGGGACGAGGACGGCAACGACTATCTCGACATGCTCGCCGGCTTCGGCGTCATGGGCCTCGGCCGGCACCATCCCGTCGTACGCAAGGCGCTGCACGATGTCCTCGACGCCTCGCTCGCCGACCTCACCCGCTTCGACTGCCAGCCGCTGCCCGGACTGCTCGCCGAGAAGCTGCTCGCGCACTCCCCGCATCTGGACCGGGTGTTCTTCGGCAACAGCGGTACGGAAGCCGTGGAGACGGCGCTGAAGTTCGCCCGGTACGCGACGGGCAGGCCCAGAATCCTCTACTGCTCGCACGCCTTCCACGGGCTCACCACGGGCTCGCTGTCGGTCAACGGCGAGGACGGCTTCCGGGACGGTTTCGCGCCGCTGCTGCCCGACACCGCCCTCGCGCTCGGCGATCTCGACGCGCTGGAGAGGGAGCTCAAGCGCGGCGATGTGGCCGCCTTCGTCGTCGAACCGATCCAGGGCAAGGGCGTCCACGAGACCCCGCCCGGTTTTCTGCGCGCCGCCCAGGAACTGCTGCACAGGCACCGGGCACTGCTCATCGTCGACGAGGTGCAGACCGGCCTCGGCAGGACCGGGGACTTCTACGCGTACCAGCACGAGGACGGGGTGGAGCCGGATCTCGTCTGTGTGGCCAAGGCGCTCTCCGGCGGCTATGTGCCCGTCGGCGCGACCCTCGGCAAGGACTGGATCTTCAAGAAGGTCTACTCCTCGATGGACCGGGTGCTTGTCCACTCGGCGAGCTTCGGATCCAACGCCCAGGCCATGGCCGCGGGCCTGGCCGTGCTGTCCGTGATGGAGGACGAGAACGTCGTCGCCAACGCACGGGTCACCGGGGATCTCCTCAGGTCACGACTGGCCGCGCTCGTCGACCGTTATGAGCTGCTGTACGAGGTACGCGGCCGTGGCCTGATGATCGGCATCGAGTTCGGCCGGCCGAACTCGATCAAGCTGCGCGGTCGCTGGACCATGCTCCAGGCGGCCCGCAAGGGACTCTTCGCGCAGATGGTGGTCGTACCGCTGCTCCAGAAGCACCGGATCCTCACCCAGGTCTCCGGTGACCATCTGGAGGTGATCAAGCTGATCCCGCCGCTGACCATCGGCGAACGGGAGGTCGAGCGCTTCGTGGACGCCTTCACGGCGGTCATGGACGACGCGCACGGCGGCGGCGGACTGATGTGGGACTTCGGCAGGACCCTGGTGAAGCAGGCCGTGGCCAACCGCTAGAGCCTCCAGCGCGCCACGGGAGTTTTTGCCTCCTAGGTAAGAAATTTGCCACGGAGGAAAATTCCTGGCGCAATGAAGGTATGAGTACCCCTCCTGCTGGAGAGGCCGCCGAAGGGCTGCCCGACCAGTTGCCCGATGTCGCACCCCGCCTGCGCGAGCTGCGCCGCGGCCGACGGCTCACCCTGGAGACCGCCGCCGGGCGGGCCGGGCTCTCTCCCGCCCATCTCTCCCGGCTGGAGACCGGCCACAGACAGCCGTCGCTCCCGATGCTGCTGAGCCTTGCCCGTATCTACGGTACGACGGTCTCCGAGCTGCTCGGGGAGATGCCGCCGGAGCGTGATCCGATCGTCCGGGCCAACCGGATGGAACCGGTCGAGGCCGACGGCTGGACGTACCACCAGGCGGGCGGCTCGGGACGGGCCATGCAGCCCCTGCGGGTCCAGGTCCCGTACGGGGCGCAGGGCGACCTCGTCCGCGTACACCCGGGTGAGGAGTGGCTCTATGTCCTCGAAGGGCGGCTGCGGCTGACCCTCGGGGACGCCGCCCACATACTCGACCCCGGGGACAGCGCGCACTTCGACTCGCTCACCCCGCACCGGATCGCGGCGGCCGGACCCGAGGGGACCGAGCTGCTCTTCGTCCATACTCTGCTGCAGAGCCCCGCCGCCGAGTTGTGCCTCGGTGCCGGGGCCCATCGCCGCTGACCTGCTGAGAGAGGTCTGCCACCATGCCCGAGTCAGAGAACCCCGTGCCCGGCCCGGCCGACGGACCGGAAGGCCGGCCCACACCCGCCGGGTCCGGTCATGTCATGAAGGAAGAGGGGAAGTTCCCGCGCGGGCTGGTCATCCGGCTCTTCGCCTATCTGATCGCCGGCCATCTCTTCGCGGCCTTCCTCTATCTGCTCTTCGAGATGGGTGCGCGGGGGTAGCGGCGTCCCCTTTGACGACAGGATCTAGTCGAGGAGGCGGGTGCGAAGCCGCTCGCGGGTCTCGGGGGTGAGCCCGAGACCCTCGGTCAGATAGCGGTCGGTGGTGCCCCAGGTCTTCTCGATGGTCTCGAAGGCCGCCGCGAGGTATTCGGCGCGAGCGTCGAAGAGCGGGCTGAGCAGCTCCATCACCTCCGAGGACATCCCGGTGGGGGAGTTGTCGCTGCGCTGGATCGGGTAGCGGCGGTGCGGGTCGTTCGACTTCAGATAGTCGGCCTGGATCGCCTCGGGCTCCACCCCGACCGCGAGCAGGGTCACCGCGATGGAGAGCCCCGCCCGGTCCTTGCCGGCCGCGCAGTGCATGAGTGCCGGAACGCTGTCCTCGGCGAGGGAGTGCAGGACGCGGCTGTGCTCGGCGGTGCGTTCCGTGATGATCATCCGGTACGAGTCGATCATCCGGGTCGCCGCTCTGTCGTCCGAGAGGAGCGAGCGCAGCTGGTCGAGATCGCCGTCCCGCACCATCCGCCAGAACTCGGCGCCGTCCGCCGGATCGGTGAGCGGCAGGTTCACATTGCGTACGCCGGGCAGTGCCACGTCCGCGCCGTCCAGCTTCAGATCGGCGGCGTTACGGAAGTCGAAGATCGTGTGCAGGCCGAGGGAGGAGAGGAAGGCGGCATCGGCCGGGGTGGCGTTGGCGAGATGTCCGCTGCGGAAGAGCCTGCCGTGGGTCACCCGCCGGCCGTCCGTGGTCGGCAGTCCGCCCACATCGCGGAAGTTGCGCACGCCGGACAACTCGGGCTCTGTCGACGGGACCTGCGGCAGCTGCTGCGTCACGGCGTGCTCCTCCGTGTCTGCCGTCGGCGCGGCTCGCCGACGATGTCGACTTCTGACCCTACGACATTTGTTCCTCAGGCAACCTGTGGCAATCGGCCCGGCCTCTGAGGGGTCAGAAGCGCATTATTCGGACACCTCGCGCGGATGAATCGCGGATGAATATCGCCCACATGTACATCTGTCCGGAATGGGTGATTCCGGATAACCTGCCCCGGTCGCGGGGGAGATGGGCTCCGGTCCGTGAGCAGGATCATATCCGTGACGTTGCGTGGCGGTATCGGGTGGGGGAATTGCTGCTCCGTAAGGTAATTGGAGACCGGAATCCACACAGGGTGACCGAATATCCCGAGCGATATCCGGAACGGGCGCCACCGCCCGAATACAGCATCTTGTTCCGGCCGTCCGGCTCGCTTACCTTCAGCCTCAATCCGAGCGGATCGCCGAATCCTGCCGCCGCTCGGAATTCGCATCCACCCATCAACGCGTGGCAGGAGCGGGGGAACCAGGTAGTACGCCGATCCGGAAGTTCGGACGGCTCGGGGTGAAGTCGCGCACCACGCGCGGCCGGGCAGCTCCAGCCCGAACCCGACAGCTCACCTCGCAGGCGCCGGAGAGGAATTCGCCATGCCCTCGAAGGGTAAGCACCGCCGTCCCAAGTCCAATTCGATCTCGCGCGGATTCATCGCCGCGGGCACGGGTGGCGCGGCAATCGCGCTTCCGCTCATCGGCGCCACCGGCGCGCACGCCGCGGAGAAGGCCGCCCCCGCCGTCGCTCCGCAGGCCGCCTCCGCCTCGGCGCAGAACGTCAAGAATCTGTCCGGCGCCCAGCAGCGGGCCGAGACGAAGCAGATCGCCACCCAGGCCGCCACCAAGGTCGCGAGGACCTACACCGTGGTCTCCGGCGACTATCTCTCCAAGATCGCCGTCGAGCACCATGTACGGGGCGGCTGGCATCGGCTGTATCAGGACAACCGCGAGGCCGTGGGCGACAACCCGTCGCTGATCCACCCCGGCCTGAAGCTGACCCTCGGCGCGCGGGCCGCGGCGAGCGCGCCGTCCGAGGCCCCGGCGGAGCCCTCCAGTTCCTCGGCCGACTCCGGCTCGTCGGCCGACGCCACCTCCTCGGACGACACCACCTCTTCGGACGACTCCACCTCTTCGGACGACTCCGCCAGTTCCTCGGCCGACTCCTCGTCGAGCGGTTCGACGCAGGAGCCCGCCGCCTCGACCCCCGAGGAGGCCCCCGCCGCCGACCCCGCGGAGCAGAGCAGCGGTTCCGGCTTCACCGCGCCGGTCGACGGCCCGACCTCCACGCCGTACCGCGCCTCCGGCTCCAGCTGGTCCAGCGGCTACCACACCGGTGTCGACTTCTCGGCCTCCTCGGGCACCCCCGTGAAGGCGGTCAGTGACGGCACGGTCGTGTCGGCCGGCTGGGGTGGCGCGTACGGCAACCAGGTCGTCATCCAGCACAGCGACGGCATGTACTCGCAGTACGGTCACCTGTCGTCCCTGGAGGTCTCCGCGGGCGAGAGCGTCAGCGCGGGTCAGCAGATCGGACTCTCCGGTTCCACCGGCAATTCCACCGGTCCGCACCTGCACTTCGAGATCCGTACCGGCCCCGATTACGGCTCGGACGTCGACCCGGTGGCCTACCTCCGGCAGAACGGCGTGAACGTCTGATTCATCGGATCACGACAGCCCATTCCGCCGCCCGGCACTTTCCGTGCCGGGCGGCGGCCGTTTCCTCCTATTCCCGCTTGGCCGAAACTTGACCGATGGCATATCTCACCCGGCGTCAACCCCTCCTTACGGTCGCGTAGGTCACATCTGCCGGTGGATGATGTGGTGCTGTGGCAGACGATTCGAGATCAAGAAGAAATGGCGTACTCGGGTCGTACGCGGCGATCGGCGACAGCTTCACCGAAGGGGTGGGCGACCCGGGCCCCGACGGGATGTATGTCGGCTGGGCGGACCGCCTCGCGGTTCTGCTCGCCGACCAACTGCCGGTCTCGGGTGCGACGGCGGACACTGTCCATGGCGATTTCCGGTACGCCAATCTCGCCGTACGCGGCCGGCTCCTCGATCAGATCGTCGACGAACAGATACCACGCGCGAAGGAACTCGCCCCGGATCTGGTGACGTTCTGCGCCGGCGGCAATGACATCATCCGGCCCGGCACCGACCCCGACGATGTCGCCGAACGTTTCGAGCGGGCCGTCGCCGATCTCTCCGGTGCCGTCGGCGCGGTCATGGTGACCACCGGCTTCGACACCCGGGGCGTACCCGTCCTGCGCCATCTGCGCGGCAAGATCGCCACCTACACCGCCCATGTGCGGGCCATCGCGGACCGCTACGACTGTCCGGTGCTCGACCTCTGGTCGCTCAAGTCCGTACAGGACAGGCGGGCCTGGGACGGCGACCGGCTGCATCTGTCACCCGAGGGACACACCCGCGTCGCGCTGCGCGCCGCGCAGGTGCTCGGACTCGATGTGCCCGCCGACCCCGACCAGCCATGGCCGCCACAGCCGCCGCGCGGGACGCTTGAGGTACGGCGCGACGACATCCACTGGGCGCGCGAGTATCTGGTGCCGTGGATCGGGCGACGGCTGCGCGGCGAGTCCTCCGGCGATCATGTCGAAGCGAAGCGGCCGGACCTCTTGCCCCTCAAGTACTGACACCGGGGGCGGATCCGGCCGGTCGTATCCCCGCCGGGACCCGTTCCAGTACCCCTCCGGCGAAGACGTCGTACAACGGCAGTGTCTCCAGATGCACATAGCCGATATGGCAGTCGCACACCGCCAGCGGGCACGCCCGCGGAGCCAGCGCCCGCCGGTAGGACCCGTCGTAGAGACGGCCCAGCTCGGCGCGGACGAAGTGGCAGCGCCGCACCGTACCCTCGCCGTCCACCGAGATCACCGACTCGCCCGTCCGGCAGGGCAGACCGGCCGAGCGGTGCGGGTCCCGGCTGTAGGGGAAGAGCGGATCGAGGGCCGTCCAGCGGTCGGCCTCCTCGTCCGTATAGCTGTGCCCCTCGGCCGCGTTGATCCACAGATACACCTGCTCGGGCAGGTCCGCGCGCAGCCTGCGGGCGTGCTCCAGATGGTCCGGCAGGCCGACGACCCCCACACTGAACCGGATCGACCGGTCCGCCAGCTCATGGGTCTTGGCGAGGAAGCGGTCGTACGGCGTCTGGCCCGGGTGGTACGTACACCACAGGGCGACCTTCGCGGGATCGGCGTCCGCCAGCCAGTCGGTGCGGCAGCTGAGATTCGTCTGGATGGCGACCCGGCCGATGTGCGGCAGCAGCGACAGCTCGGTGAGGGCGCGCCGGTACCAGGAACGCACCAGCCCCTCGCCCCAGGGAGTGAACAGCACCGACAGCCTGTCCTCCCGCTGCTCCGACGCCCAGGCGGTGAAGCGCTCCAGGGCGGCCCGGTCGGCGCGCAGTTGGTCGCGGCTGTCGCGCCGCTTGGCGAACGGGCAGTAGGGACAGTCGTAGTCGCAGGAGGCGAGCGGGCCGCGGTAGAGGATGGTCAGGTCCACGGGAGGTCTCACTTCCTTTCGTACGCGGCCATCGAGGCCCGGACAGCGGGGGAGAAGAGCGCGGGACCCAGCGCGTCCGAGTACGCGAGTCCCTCGGGGGAGAGGCGCAGCAGGCCGGTCGGCGCGCTCTCGTCGAGCCAGCCGAGGGCCGCGAACCGGGCCAGCTCGGCGGGGAAGTCCTCGGCGGGACCGGAACCGAACCGCGCGCGGTACTCGGCCTCCGCCATCCCCCCGGCCTGGAGGAGGGACTGGAGAAGATGGCGACGGCGAGCCTCGTCACCGTCGATCCGGCGGCCGACCTCCGCGCGGGAGAAGTCCTCCGTCGCCGTGTAGGTATCGATGATGGCGCGTATCTCGCGCATGTCGACCGCGTAGTCGAAGGAGTAGTGGAGAGCGGAGGTGTACGAGCGGGCCCCGCAGCCCAGGCCGATCATTCCATCGGTCTGACAGGCGTAGTCGTCCGCGCCGGCGTCCTGGAACGGGATGTCCGGGCGGCGGAACATCCGCATCGACAGCTGTTCGTAGCCCTGCGCGAGCAGGTGGTCCCGGCCCTGCCGGTAGAGCCGTAGCCGCTGGTCGTCCCAGGCGGAGTCGGCGCCGGCGCCGAGCCGGCCGAGGCCCGTGAGCGGCCGTACGTACAGGGGATAGAGATAGAGCTCCTCGGGCCGCCAGGCGAGCGCGGCGTCCAGGGAGCGGCGCCAGCTCGCCTCCGTCTGGCCGTCGATGCCGTAGATGAGATCGATGTTCAGGACGGGGATCCGGGCGTCCCGTATGCGGCCGAGCGCGGCCTCGACCTCGGCGCGGCGCTGTGGGCGTACGGCCGCCTTCGCCTCCGCGTCGACGAAGCTCTGGACGCCGATGCTCAGTCGCGTGGCACCCCGCTCGGCGAGCACCGCCAGCCGGTCGGCCGTGGCCGTGGCGGGAGAGGTCTCCACGGAGAGCGGGACGGCTCGCAGGTCGGCCCCCATCCGCTTCTCCGCGATGTCGCACAGCCGGTCCAGCTCGTCGGCTTCCAGATAGGTGGGCGTACCGCCGCCGAAGGCCGCCGCGGCGAACCGAACTCTCTCCGCGCCGGCCTCCGAGTCCGCCAGGGCGTCGCGCACGGCGGTCGCCTGCCGGTCGAGCGCGTCGAGATAGCGCGTCGTCAGTTCGTCGGGGGCACCGATCCGGGTGAAGAGATTGCAGAAGCCGCAGCGGACCTCGCAGAACGGGATGTGCAGATAGAGGGAGAGCGCGTCCTTGCGTTCACCGGCCCACAGTCCACGCAGCGCCGGGCGGTCCTCCAGCGGGCGGTAGGCGGTCTTGTGCGGGTACGCGTAGACATAGCTCTCGTACGGACGAGGTGCGAGGGTGGTGCTCATCGGGCTGTCCCGCTCTCCAGGAAGAAATGGGCGTACGGCACGGTCCAGACCACCTCGTGGCCCAGACGGTGGCCGGTCCAGCCGTCGTCGCCGTAGGCGGTGCCATGGTCGGAACAGACGATCGTGAAGCAGCGCCGACGACTGCTCGCGGCGGCGAAGAGCCGGCCGATATGGCGGTCGACATACTCCAGCGCGGCGGCGTGCGTGGCCCGCGAGTCGCCCGCCTCCCGGGTGGCGCCCGGCAGATGGAACCAGTTGGGCTGGTGCAGCGCCGCCACATTGACGAACAGGAACAGCCGCTGGTCGGGCTCCAGACCGGCGACGACCTTCTCCGCGCGCTCGACCTGCGCCTCGAAGGAGTTGGTGGAGGCCACACCGAACTCCGGCTCCCAGTGGCTCTCCTGGAACATTCCCGGCAGTACGGAGCCGAGCGCGCCCCGCTGGTTGAAGAAGCCGACCCCGCCCACGCACACCGTGCGATAGCCGGCCGCCGCGAGGCCCGAGACCAGATCCGGCGTGTCATAGACGTAGGTACGCTCGGCCGTGGTCTCGCTGCCGCCGAAGCGCGCGGCGAACAGCCGTGGCCGCGGCCCCGGCACGGCGGGGGTGGGCAGAAACCCGGCGAAGATCGCCTGATGCGAGGCGTAGGTGAAACTGCCCGGCGCGTGCCGCTTCTCCCAGCGACCGCCCGGGAGATGCCGGGCGAGATGGGGGATGCGGCCACCGGCGGCCAGCTCCTCCGCGACATCGAAGCGCAGTGTGTCGAGGGTGACGAGCAGGAGATCGTCCCGCCCGACGACTTCGTTCATGTCAGGTGTCTGCACGGCGGTTCCTCGGTCGTCCGGCGCGTCGCGCGCCTCGGCAGGGCCGCGAGCTGCGCCGCGTATGTGTCCAGGCCCTCGGCGCCTCGGCCCGGCAGCCCCGTGAGACCGGGCAGCAGATCGCCGAAGGCATTGACCTCGCCGACGGCATACCGCCGCCAGCTCGGCGCGGGGAGCAGATCGACACCCACGCAATGGGTGTCGGGGAAGCAGTCGGCCGCCGCCTCACTGATGGTGAGAGCGGTGGAGAAACTGCCGCCTGACGCCTTGATCACATCGCGGGCCGCGTCGAGATCCCCGCGTGCGCCGCCCAGATGGAGATTGGTCATGGGCGACCGGCTGGTCCGCACGACCACGTGCGTGGCGCGGCCCGCGACGACCACCACCCGCAGATCCGCCGATCTGCCGTCCAGGACCCCCTTCGGTACCCACTGCTCGATATGCAGTCCGTCGGGCGCGAGGGTGTCGATGATCGCGGCCACGTCGCGCTCGCTGGTGTAGTCGCGGATCCGCAGGGAGTTGAAGAGGCGCCCCGCGCCGTCCCGTTCGACGGAGGTGAGAGCGCGCACCCGGCCGGGGCCCGCCCGCTCGACGGCCAGGACACCGGAGGCCGACGACCCGTGGGCGATCTTGACGAACGCGCGGCGGAGCCCGGCCGCGGCCATCAGCGCCCGTACCTCGTCCCAGCCGGACACGGCCGGCCCTTCGGGGCCCGAGGTGGGCGACACGGGAACGCGGACCCCCGCCGCGTCGAGCACGCCATGGCAGAGCCGCTTGTCGAAGAGGACCGCCAACTCGTCGGGATCGTCCAGCAGATCGGCTCCGGCGGCAGAGGCCGCCCGGCCGAGGCCCCGGGCGAGCGCCATGAAGCGTTCGTACCAGCGGCCCGTGCCTTCCACACGGGTCGGGTCGTCCATGTCGCGCAACAGCCGGTCCACCTCCGGGTCTTCGCCCGGGGAGTCGATCCGTACCGTCTCACCGGCCGTGAACCGCGCCCGGCCGTCGAGCACCTCGCGCCAGGGCACCTCGCGGGCGGGGGACAGCCCGGCGGCCCGCACGGCGTCCTGGAACAGGGACACGCGGCGATTGCCGGGGATCCCGACCACGACCAGCTCCGGATCGACGCCGCGCGGGGATGTGTCGCTCGGGTCGCGGGCCATCCGTTACTCCGCCACCGCGGTGTAGCGGTGCTCGACGCCGTCGGACTCACGGTCCGGCTCCGTGTTCTCGGAGAGGTCGATCTCGACACCGGCCGCGCCGAGCGTGTCGAGGAGACGCTTCCGTATCGCCTCGCCGAGGTAGTTGTGGTGCAGATCGAGCTTCTTGAGATGGCTGAGCGGCTGGCCGCCGAGCAGAGCCTCCGCGCCCTCGTCGCCGAGCGTGCCCATCGAGAGGTCGAGCGTCTCCAGCCCGGCCACGACCGGGGCGCCCGACAGCGCCACGGCGATCTCGTCCTGTATCTCGCTGTTGCGCAGCGCCAGTGACCGCAGCCGGGGCAGCCGCGAACCGGCCAGGATCGGGGCCAGATCGGACACCTGGGCGTTCGCGCCGTACCACGACGTACCGAGCCAGAGATCGAGATGCTCCAGCTCGGGGAAGTCGCTCGCCCCGACGGACCGCACCACGTCGGCGTCCAGGCCGCCCGTCTCGATGGTGAGGGAGCGCAGCCGCGCATGCCGGACGGCGGGGAATCGCAGCTCCTGCCCGCCGCGGACCCCGAACTCGCGCAGCTCGGGGAAGGCGTCGAGCAGCGGGGTCACCAGCCCCTGATTGATCCAGGAGATCTCGCACTCCATGAACGTGATGTCACCGAGGAACAGCGCGCGCAGCGCGGGCAGTCGGTCGCGGGCCGCGACGAGCGCCGCGATCACCTCGTCGGGGCCGGAGTCGTAGGCATCGCTCCAGGAACCGACGATCAGCGCCCGGACCTCGGTGGTGTCCACGGACGCGGCGAAGCGCGCGAACGCCGCCTCCCACTCCTCCTCGGATTCGTACGACTCGACCGAGATTCGCCAGGCCACGGCGGCCGGTTCGGGAAGCTCCGCCTTCGTCTCCGCCGCGGGGAAGTCGAAGGCGGGCAGGCCGTAGAACTCCCGCAGATGGTTCGAAATGGCCATGACGAACGCTCCAGACCTGAGACATGTGATCGGCTGATGTGGAGCAGTTCTACCAGCGGCCACTGACAACGCCCCGCGCCGGGGCCGATTGTCAGACCCTCCCCTTAGCGTCGTTCACAGGTCGGCGCACTCGGCGCCGCCGGTCGAGGGGAGAGCCATGTTCCGGCAGGGAGACGTCCTGATCGTGCCCGTCGCGGAAGAGACGGTGCCGTCGCGTCTGGTGGACGCCGAGCACGCCCCCGGTGAGCCGAGGGACGCGCGGGGACGGCTGGTCCTGGCCCTCGGCGAGGTCACCGGCCACGCCCACGCGGTGACCGGACCGGGCAGGCTCGTCCGTGAGCCCGGCGACCAGCTCGGACCGATGTTCCTCCATCTTCCGGAGGGCGGACGGGTGGTGCACGAGGAGCACGCGGCGATACCGCTGCCCAAGGGGTGGTTCCGGGTGGTGCGCCAGCGCGAGTACCTGCCGGGCGCGGTGCGCATGGTCGCGGACTGAGGGCGCCGGATCAGCACGGCCCGGGAGCGGACCCCGCGGCAGCAGCGGTACGGAAGCGGTGCACAGGCATGACAGGGGGACAGGCATGACAGAGGACGACAAGGACACGGGATGGGGCTTCGGGGATGAGTGACGTGGAGACATGGCGGGCGGTCGCGGCGGCGACGGGCGATACGGACCGGGCCGCCGCCGAGCGCGGGGTGCGGCTCGCCTACCGCGGCGCGGGCCTCGCGGAGCCTGAGCGGATCATCTGGGCCGGCTCACCGCTGGCCGGCGCACGGATCGCGCGGTCGCTCGGCGACGCGGGACGGTCCGTGCGCGACGAGGTGCGTACACACCCGTGGGCCGAGGAACGGCGCAGGGTGCACGATGTGTTGGGGCCCGCGGGCTGGGCCGAGCACTGGAACACCACAGGCGCGCGGCTCTGGGACACCACCCGGGCGCTCGCCGAGCGGATACGCACCGGAATCATGGAAGCACTCGCCGACCAGCCGGCCGAGGCGGCCGAGATCCGGGCGGTGCTGCTCGACGCGGTCCTCGGCCAGCACGACGCGGCCTGGCTCGCCGCGTTCGACGGCCGCGGTGAACGCCTCGAAGGGCTTGCGGAGGTGGCGCGGCACGCCGGCTGGTGGTGGCCGTACGAACGCGCCGTGGTGATCTGCGAGCGCCCCGTCGCGCTCCACCGCGACGAGGCGGGCCGGCTGGACCGCGGGGACGGCCCCGCGCTCGCCTATCCGGACGGCTTCGCGCTGTACGCGTGGCGTGGGATGCCCGTCCCCGCCGAATTCCTCACCGGGCTGCCGTCCTTGACCCCCGAGCGCATCCGTACCGAGGCCAACGCCGAGCTGCGCCGCGTGATGCTGGAGTACTACGGCTACGACCGCTATCTGAACGAGTCGGAAGCGCGGCCCGTCCATCGCGACGAGACCGGTGTGCTGTGGCGGATCGCGCTGGACGGCGACGAGGATGTCGCGATGGTCGAGGTCGTCAACTCGACACCCGAGCCCGACGGTACGTACCGCACCTACTGGCTGCGCGTACCGCCCACGGTGTCCACGGCGAAGGCGGGGGTCGCGTGGACCTTCGGAGTGGAGGAGGAGGTGTACGCGCCGGTGCGGCAGACCTGAACGGGCAGCAGGACAGCCGGGTGCGCCGGCGCCGGGGCACCGGGACCCGGGGCGGTCAGACAGTGGCCGCCAGCAGTTCGTCCGGTCCGATCAGCGCCTCATTGCCCTCGCCCGTACAGGCGTAGGCACCCGCCACGGCGCCGAGCCGGGCGCACTCCTCCAGGTCGCGTCCGGCCAGTCGCCCGTACAGGAAACCACAGACGTACGCGTCACCCGCACCGTTGGAGTCCACCACCGGCGCGGGCGGGACGGTCGCCCTGACCGGGCGCGGCGTACGGCTCCCCTCACGGCTCATCACATACGAGCCGCCCGCGCCCGCCGTCGCCACGACCGCCTCCGCCCGGCCCTCGCGCAGGATCTCCCGCATCACCGAGGCGATCCGCTCGCTCGCCCCGGCGGCGCTGAGGAACACCAGGTCGGAGCGGAGGGCGAAGTCCTTGTGATAGTCGGCGAGACCGTCCCAGTCGTGCAGATCGGTCGAGACCGGGACACCCAGCGCCTCGATGTCGTCATAGAGGAACCGGGCGAAGTTGGTGATCGACAGATGGACATGGCGGGCGCGTTCGAGATGGGGCAGATAGAAGTCGCGCGGCATCCGCAGATCGTCCGGGTCCCTGGCGTCGTGGAAGGACATCCGGCGGCCCGTCTTCTCGACGAGATTCACCGCGCGCCGGGTGCCGGCGGGGGAGATCAGCGCCTCGAAGTCCACACCACTCCGTGCGAGCCGCTCCCGGACCCGTTCGCCGGTCCAGTCGTCTCCCAGATAGTCGAGGAACTTGACGTTCAGGCCCAGATTCCGGCAGCCGAGGGCCACATTGCCGCCGGTGTGCCCCGGCCATTCGAGGATCGGCCCCACCGATACCGAATCGGCGAGTGGCACAGGCAGTGAGTCGACCCGGACGACGGTATCCACCCCGCTGCCCCCGACGACCAGCACATCATGATGGAGCTGGTCGGTCCGCTGCTGGGCCACGATCTCCCTTTCCGCTGCCTGAGGTCGGTGTCTGTCGTTCGGTCAGTCTGTGTAGCTGTGTAGCTGTTGTATTCGTCTACGGTGTGGGGCCGGACATCCCGAAGGCCGCGCTGTCCAGCCCCAGTTCGTGTGCCAGGGCCTCGTCGGCCCACTCCAGCATGGTGGCGCGCGGCAGTGAACCCTCGTACGACGTCATCTGAACCGCGAGGCCGTCCAGCATGGCGGTCAGCCGCCAGGCCGCCGACACCGGGTCCGCGCAGTGGAATTCGCCCGCCGCCGAGCCCTCCGCCATGACCTCGGCGAGAGCCGTTTTCCACTGCTGGTCCAGGGCGCCCGCGACCTCACGCAGCGCGGGGTCGCGCAGGGCCGCCGCCCAGCTCTCGATCCACAGCCGCCACCCCTTGGCCTCGCCGGTCGGCGCGTACCAGCGGACCGCGCCGTGCAGCCGGGCCAGCGCGGTGTCGTCCCGGCCGAGCAGCG
Organism: Streptomyces sp. NPDC051662; assembly: GCF_040681655.1. NCBI lineage: Bacteria > Bacillati > Actinomycetota > Actinomycetes > Kitasatosporales > Streptomycetaceae > Streptomyces > Streptomyces sp. NPDC051662. Next base: position 124,196 of record NZ_JBFAZD010000020.1, on the reverse strand, counting down.
CGCGCAACTGGTCGAGATCGTCCCGTGCGGCATGGGCGAAGGCGGCGGCGACCAGCTTCTCCTTCGTGGAGAAGTGGTAGAGCACCAGCGCGTTGCTGACACCGAGCACCGCGGCGACATCGGAGATCCGCACGGCGGCCACGCCCCGCGCCTCGATCTGCCCGACGGCGGCACGCAGCAGATCCTCGCGCCGTTCCGCCACACTCAGCCGCACTCTCGCCACGACGCCACCCTATCGAGACCGACCCGGGCGCCTCACCCGTACCAGTCGTAACGCCGTGCGATGACGACTCGGGGGCTTATTTGGGAATCCCGGAGGCAGTGACGACGTTGGACGGGCGTAGGTCGGCCCGGGTGGGGCCCCGATCGATTCCGGTCGACTCAACCCGCACCGTTGTACACACCCGGACATAATGGGACGACACCGAACCTCCAGGAGGTGCTGTGACAGGCGCTGGTTCCCCCCTTTCGTTGCGCTCCCGGCTGCGCTCGCTGCGACCCGCGGCCTTCGGGGCCGATTCGGCGGGCGAGCGGCTGGAGCGGATCCACCGCTCGCCGAACTTCGCCGACGGGGTGTTCCAGAACCCGGTGGGTGCCAGGACCAGACCGTCCGGCGCCTCGGGACTGGAGTTCGCGAAGATCTACTTCCAGAAGGAGGCGCGCGCCCGGCGCGCGCCGATCGGCACCATCCCCGTGCACTCCACCACCCTCGCGGACCTCGCCGCGCCCCCGGTCTCGGGCCTCCGCCTCACCTGGATGGGGCATTCGAGTGTTCTCGCCGAGATTGACGGCCGGCGCGTGCTCTTCGACCCCGTCTGGGGTGAGCGATGTTCACCGTTCGCCTTCGCCGGGCCTAAGCGGCTGCACCCCGTGCCCGTGCCGCTCGCCTCCCTCGGTCCTGTCGATGTCGTCGTGATCTCCCACGACCACTACGACCATCTGGATCTGCCCACGATCCGGGCCCTCGCCTCCACGGACACGGTCTTCGCCGTACCGCTCGGTGTCGGCGCCCATCTGGAGCGGTGGGGTGTTGCCGCGTCCCGGCTGCGTGAGCTGGACTGGAACGAGTCCACCGAGGTCGCCGGTATCCGGCTGACCGCCACCCCGGCGCGGCACTTCTGCGGTCGCGGTCTGCGCAACCAGCAGCACACTCTCTGGGCCTCCTGGGTCGTGGCGGGTCCCGAGCACCGCGTCTACCACAGCGGGGACACCGGCTACTTCCCTGGATTCCGGGACATCGGCGCCGAGCACGGTCCGTTCGACGCCACCATGATCCAGATCGGCGCGTACAGCGAGTACTGGCCCGATATTCATATGACCCCGGCCGAGGGTATGCGCGCCCATCTCGATCTCCAGGGCGGCCGTCCGTCCGGAGTGATGCTGCCGATCCACTGGGGCACGTTCAATCTCGCCCCGCACCCGTGGGCCGAGCCCGGCGAGGGCACGGTCACCGCCGCCACCGAAGCGGGCGCCGGGATCGCGCTGCCGCGCCCGGGCCAGCCCTTCGAGCCCACCGGGGACGAGGTTCCCGACGCCCCCTGGTGGCGCTCGGTGGCGGCCGTACCGGCCGAGGGCTGGCCCGCCGTGTCCGCGCCCTCCGCCGCGGGTGCGCCGGCGGCGAAGGTAGCGGCGACGGGGGCGGCGGGCGACACCCCTGGCAGGGGCGACGGCGGGAAGACGGAGGAGACGGCCGAGAGCGCGTCGTCCGCGTAAGCACACAGGAGCCACCCGGGAGCCGTCCGTACACGAGGGCGGGGGCGCGGGAGCCAGGGGGCGGGGGCGCGGGAGCTCGGGGGCGCGGGAGCCGGGAGCCGGGAGCCAGGGAGGGAAGGCCGTCCGCTCAGACCTGGACGACGCGTACCCCGCGCTCCTCGAACCGGCGCGCCCACTCCGGCGCGCCGGAGTCCGTGATGAGCGTCCCGATGTCCTCCACCGGACAGATCCGCGCGAACGCCCGGGCCCCCAGCTTGGAGCTGTCGGCGACCACGACCAGCGTCCGCGCCCGCTCGGCGAGCAGCGCGTTGATGCTCGCCTCGTGCTCGCTGTGGGCGCCGGCACCCGACTCCGTATCGACGGCGTCCGCGCCGATGAACGCGATGTCGAGGCTGATCTCGTCGATGATGTGCCGGGCCAGCGGCCCGACCAGCTCGTACGACTGGGGCATCGCGACCCCGCCCGTCGTCACCACCTTGACATGCGGGCGAACGGCCAGTTCATGGGCGATATTCAGCGCGTTCGTGACGATCGTGAGCGCGGGTTCCTCGGCCATCCGCTCGTCGGCCGTTCCCCGCAGCTCACCACGGGTGGCGAGCGCCCTGGCCACCTCCGAGGTGGTCGTCCCGCCGTTCAGCCCGACCACCATGCCGCGCTCGGTCATCGCCGCCGCGGCCCGCGCGATGCGCTCCTTCGCCGCGGCGTGCCGTACCGCCTTGTACCGCAGCGGCAGTTCGTACGCGACGGAGTGAGCCACCGCCCCGCCCCGGGTACGCGTCACCAACTGCTGCTCGGCGAGGTGATCGAGGTCACGGCGGATGGTCGCCACGGACACCCCCAGCTCCGCGGCGACGGCCTCGACCTCCAGCTGATGCCGCTCGGTCAGCAGCTCAAGCAAGGTCGTATGCCGCTCATGGCGATTCACCGTAACCCCCTCGATCCCGTGGACTCTTGATCCTATGCGCTCGTGACGCCGGCCGGATTGCTTGTTAGTGATTGAAAGTGTCGTCTAACATGCAGAAACAATCATAGGGCTCGGGTCGGTCGTGCGGCGCGGAGTCGTACGGCGCGGAGTCGTTCGGATCGGAGCCGTAAGGCTCAGGGGAGTGGAGACGCGCATGACGCATGTGGAGACGGAACTGGCCAGTCAGCCCGAGTGCTGGCGCCGGGCGGCGGCCCTGGCCGGGTCGGTGCGTGACCAGCTGCCCGAGCCCGGTGAGCGCACGGCCGTCGTCGGCTGTGGCACCTCGCTGTTCATGGCCCGCGCCTACGCCGGGCTGCGGGAGGGGGCGGGGCTGGGCGAGACGGACGCGTTCGCCGCCTCCGAGTTCCCCGCCGGCCGCCGCTACGACCGGATCGTGGCGCTGACCCGGTCGGGGACGACCACCGAGGTGCTGTCCCTGCTCGCGGACGTCCGCGGCACCGCCCGTACGACCGCGATCACCGCGGACCCGGAGACGCCGGTGCGTACGGCCGCCGACGATCTGGTCGTACTGGACTTCGCCGACGAGCGGTCCGTCGTCCAGACGCGCTTCGCCACCACCGCGCTCACGCTGCTCCGCGCGCACCTCGGTCTGCATCCGGACACGGCGGTCACGGACGCGGAGACGGCCCTCGCGGAGCCGCTGCCCGCGGGCGTGACCGACTGCACGCAGTTCACCTTCCTCGGCCGGGGCTGGACGGTGGGGCTCGCGGAGGAGGGCGCGCTCAAGATGCGCGAGGCGGCCCTTGCCTGGACCGAGGCGTATCCGGCGATGGAGTACCGCCACGGTCCCATCAGCATCACGACCCAGGGGACGGCGACGTGGGCGCTCGGCCCGGCCCCCGAGGGGCTGGGGGAGCAGGTGCGGGCCACCGGCGGGCTGTGGGTGGCGGGGACGCTCGATCCGCTGGCCGAACTGGTACGGATCCAGCGGCTCGCCCTCGCGCTGGCGGACCGGCGCGGTCTCGACCCGGACAACCCGCGTCACCTGAGCCGCTCCGTGATCCTGTCGCCGGCCTCCTGAGCCGCTCTCTCCACTCAGTTCAGTCCTTACTGTCCTCCGTCGCTTTCTCGTCTTTCTTGTCTCTCCCGTCCTGGTAGGGGAGTTCGGCCCGGTGCCCCGCACCGGGCCGAACGTGTATTTCGCGCTGATGTGCGATGCCTCATACCAGAGCGGGATGCTCTGTGGGGAACTTCGTCAACTGCCCATCGCGAAGGAACGCTTGGCGACTACCGTGTGTGCTCGGTGATCAACGGAGGGCGTACGCGGCATGCGCAGGTCCCGCCGCTGCCGCCGGAACCGGAACATCCGCACGAACGCCGCTTCCTGGGGCCCCACGTACCGAGGACACTGATGTCTCAACTTCGCGCACCTGTCGCGCGGCCGGAGCGCCGCGAAGGCGGGCGGCACGGCAGGCCGGGCTCCCGCTCGTTCCCGTCCCCGGCCAGAGCGGACACGCCGACGCCGCCCGACGCCCGCATACGGCCTCAACTCCTGCGTACCGCGGTCCTTCCCGCGATAGTCGCCGCTCTCTGCGGCGCCGCCGCCGTCGTGCTCATCCTGCGCTCCACCGCGACGGAACCGACCACCGCGCTCTGGACGGCCCTGTTCGGTATGGCGCTGCTCGCCTTCGCCGCCATCGCGGCGGCGGCCCTCGGCGCGGAACGTACCGCGAAGTCCTTCCTGGACCGCTGCAACGCGATGCGCCGCTCCAACGCGCGCGGGCAGACGGAGCTGAAGGCGGTCGTCGAGCAGCTCCGACGGGGTGAGCGGGTGCCCGTACGCCCTCCACCGGCCCCGCCCGCCATGCCCGGCGGTGATGAATTCGATCTGCTGGAACAGGAACTGGGCCGCTCCCGGGACGCCGCCGTCGCCGCTGTCGTGCAGGCGTCCCGGCTGTCCAGCAGCGTCGGAGACGAACAGAAGGTGGAGGTCTTCGTCAATCTGGCCCGTCGGCTCCAGTCCCTCGTCCACCGGGAGATCCAGCTGCTCGACGAGCTGGAGAACGAGGTCGAGGACCCGGAGCTGCTGAAGGGCATCTTCCACGTCGACCACCTGGCGACCCGCATCCGCAGGCACGCCGAGAACCTCGCCGTCCTCGGCGGAGCGATCTCCCGGCGCCAGTGGAGCAGGCCGGTCTCCATGACGGAGGTCCTGCGATCGGCCATCGCCGAGGTCGAGCAGTACCCGCGGATCAAGCTCGTACCGCCGATCGACGGCACGCTGCGCGGCCATGCCGTGGCCGATGTCATCCATCTGCTGGCCGAACTGGTCGAGAACGCCACGCTCTTCTCCTCCCCGCACACCCAAGTACTGCTCCGCGCGCAGCATGTGACGGCGGGGCTGGCGATCGAGGTGGAGGACCGGGGCCTCGGGATGCCGTTCAACGAGCAGAAGAAGATGAACGGTCTGCTCACCGACCCCGACCAGGTCAATGTCGCGCATCTGCTCCAGGACGGGCGGATCGGGCTCTTCGTGGTGTCGGCCCTGGCGCGCAGGCACGGCATCGCCGTACGTCTCCAGTCCAATATCTACGGGGGGATCCAGGCCGTACTGGTCCTGCCGCAGGCGCTGCTCGGCTCCGACCGGGCGGACGAGCGAAACGGCGACCACCAGACATACGGGAGTCAGCCGCAGCCCCAACCCCAGGCCCCTGCGCAGCCGCAGTCTCCTGCGCAGCCGCAGATGTACGAGGGGCAGCTCCCGTCCCAGCGGCCACCCTCTCCACAACCACCGCTCCAGCCTCAGCCCCAGCCCCAGCTTCACCCTCAGCCCCAGCCTCAGCTTCACCCTCAGCCCCAAGCTCAGCTTCACCCTCAGCCCCAGCCTCAGCTTCACCCTCAGCCCCAGCCTCCGTCCGAGCCGACGTCACCCCAGGGCGCCCCCGCCCCCCTGCCCGTACGTGACACAGGCGCCGACCGTCCCACCCCCGCCGCCGCGCGCCCCGGTGCCGTCCACCCCGACCGGCGCCGCCCGCCCGCCGCACCGGACCCGGCCCGCCCGCGGGTCGAGCCTCTCGGCGACGGCACGATCCACGCCACCGCGAGCCGGCCCCAACTGCCCAGACGCCGTGGCCAGGAGCATTTGGTCCCGCAACTGCGCGAGGGCCCGCCCGCGCCGCCGCCCGTCGAGGAGTCCGTGCTCCACGATCCCGGGCTGATGGCCGCCTTCCAGCGGGGCATCGGCCTCGCCGAGTCCCAGCCCGCCCGCCAGTCCGTCCCCTCGCCCGACCCGCTGACCGACCCACTGCCCGACCCGCTGACCATCCCCCTGTCCGAACCCCCAGCGGAACCGCCGGAACCGCAGCGCCACAACACCACCCCCAAGGAGTAGATGCACCATGGCGAGCGATGTGCCGACCGGCCATGTCTCCGACCTCGACTGGCTGTTGAGCGGTCTGGTCCAGCGAGTCCCGTACACCCGCAGCGCGGTGCTGCTCTCCTCCGACGGCCTGGTGAGGTCCGTACACGGCCTGGATCCCGACAGCGCCGACCATATGGCGGCGCTCGCCTCGGGCCTCTACTCCCTGGGCCGCAGCGCGGGGGCGCGCTTCGGTGACGGCGGGGAGGTCCGCCAGGTCGTCGTGGAACTCGACTCGACCCTGCTCTTCGTCTCCACCGCGGGCTCGGGCACCTGTCTCGCCGTGCTGGCGGGCCGGGAGGCGGACGCGGCCGTCCTCGGCTACGAGATGGCGATGCTGGTCAAGAGCGTACGGCCGTATCTGGTCACCCCGCTCAGGCATGGCGCCGGTTTCTCCCCGAGCGCCGCGGGGCACTGAAGGTGCCGCTTCCGACGGACGGGCCGTGGCTCGACGACGCGGCCGGTCGGCTCATCCGCCCGTACGCGGTGAGCGGCGGCCGGACCCGGCCGACGACGGACCTGGATCTGCTGACGCTGATCATGTCCACGGGATCGGGACCCCAGACGCATCTCGGGCCGGAGCACGCCCATGCCATGGATCTCTGTCAGGGGCCCACCTCGGTCGCGGAGGTCGCGGCGCATCTACGGCTCCCCGTGACGGTCACCAAGGTGCTGCTCTCCGATCTCGTGGACTGCGGGGCGATCACCGCGCGACCGCCTCGCACCTTCGACCACCCCACCGATCGATTCCTGCTGGAGGCAGTCCTCGATGGTCTACGACGACAGCTCTGACGCCCCCACCACCCCTGCCGCCACCGGCCTCCCCGTCGCCCCCGCCGTACCGGTCACCCCTGCCGTACCCGTTGTCCCCGCCGTGCCCGTCGTCCCCGAGCCCTTTCCCACCGCGCTGAAGGTCCTGGTCGCGGGCGGTTTCGGGGTCGGCAAGACGACGTTCGTGGGAGCCGTCAGCGAGATCGCGCCGCTGAGTACGGAGGAGCTGCTGACCCAGGTCAGCGCCGCGACCGACGATCTGACGGGCGTCGAGGCCAAGACATCGACGACGGTCGCCATGGACTTCGGCAGACTGACGCTCGACGAGCGCCATGTGCTGTATCTGTTCGGGACGCCGGGGCAGGAGCGGTTCTGGTTCATGTGGGACGAGTTGTCCCGCGGCGCACTCGGCGCGATCGTGCTGGCCGACACCCGGCGGCTGGACCGCTCCTTCTCCGCGGTGGACTTCTTCGAGCAGCGGGGCATCGGATTCGTCGTCGCCGTCAATGAGTTCGACGGCTCGTACCGCTATGAGCCGGAGGAGGTGCGGGCCGCGATCGATCTCAGGCCGGAGGTGCCGATCGTGCTCTGCGACGCGCGCATCGCCAGTTCCGGTATCCAGACGCTGGTCACCCTCGTACAGCATCTGATCACCGCTGTCCCGGCCCCGCCCATGGCCATCCCAGAGTGACGGAGTACGCGCATGATGTACGACCCGATCGGCCGTCTGCTGCTCACCCCCGTCGACCGGGAGGCGCCCGAGCGAGTGATCCGGCTGCGCGGGCTCGGGCTGGGGGAGCGCGCCGAGCCCGCTTTCGACGCCGTCGCCCAGCAGCTGGCCCAGCTGACGGGCGCTCCGTACGCGATGGTCAACTTCATCGACGAGGAGCGGCAGTTCTTCGCGGGGCTGCACACTCCGCCGGGCGCGGGGAGGGAGCGGTTCATGGCCCGTGACCACGGCTACTGCCCCTATGTGGTGGTACGCCACAAGGCGCTGGTCCTGGAGGACGTACGGGACTTCCCCCGGTTCGCCGGCAACGCGCTGGTCGACGAGACCGGCATCCGCTCCTATCTCGGGGCGCCGCTCATCGACCGTACGGGAATGGCGCTCGGCACCGTCTGCGTGGCCGATACCGAGCCGAGGCGCTGGGGACGGACCGGTCTGGACACCATCAAGTCCTTCGCCGCCGAGCTGATGGCGCAGATCCACCGCAGGGAGGACGGTCTGATCTGATCTCCGTCCCTCCTCCCCCCTCGGCGCCCCGGCGTCTCTGACGGTGGGTCAACAGGTGTCCCAGAGAGGACTGGTGGCGGTGGACGGCGGTCCAGTGCTGGCGCGCAGTACGACCTCGCCGCCGACCCGCAGCACCCGTGAGCGCGCGCCACGCGGCTCGCGCAGCGCGAGCGAGATCACGCTCTCCCCCATGGTGGTGAGCGGCAGGGCGACGGTCGTGAGCGGGGGAGTCAACTCCCGTACGAGCGGGATGTCGTCGAAGCCGGCGAGCGACAGGTCCTGCGGGACCCGTACGCCCGCCTCCCGGAAAGCGGCGAGCGCGCCCACCGCCATCACGTCCGTCACCGCGAAGACGCAGGTGGGCCGGGGGCGAGCGGGCCCGTCGAGCAGTTCCCTGGCCGCCGCGTAGCCGCCGTCCCGGGTGAACGCGCCCTGTACGACGGCCCCGGGCCGTAGGGTGACCCCGGCCTCGCCGAGCCCTTCCCGGAACCCGGCCAGCCGGTCGGATACCGTGGTGAGTTCGCGCGGCCCGCTGAGGACGCCGAACTCCCGGTGTCCCAGGGCCAGCAGAGCGCGGGCGAGCGCCGCGGCCCCGGCGCGGTTCTCGGGAAGGACGGCGTCGGCACGCAGGCTTCGATGCCGGCTCACCACGGCGACACGCCCGCCCGCGCGGACGTAAGGTGTCACCTCGGCGGCCAGCTTCCGTTCCCAGGAAGGGTCCTGGAAGCCCGAACCGATCAGCAGAATGGCCCGGGCGCGCTGGGCGCGGAGCATCGAGACATAGGCGATCTCCCTGGCCGGCTCCCGGAACGTACTGGCGAGCATGACCAGGACGTCCTGCTCGGCCGCCGCCCGCATCACCCCGCCCGCGATCGCGGCGAAGTACGGGTCGCCCACATCGTGGCAGATGAGCCCCACCGTATTGCTGGAGGCGCTGGCGAGCGCCTGTGCATGGGCGTTGGGGATATAGCCGAGCAGATCGGCCGCCGCTCGCACCCGCTGGCGCAGCTCCTCGCGGACTCTCGTCGTGCCGTTCAGCGCTCTGGAGGCCGTCGCCAGGGAGACACCCGCGCGGCGGGCGACGGCGTCCAGCGTCACATGGGCCTGTGCTTCCCGTTCACTCAACTCGACCCCCGGGTCGCGGTGGCGGCGGGGCCCGTGGTGGACCCCGAAACTTCGGGACGACCTATTGACCGTACGGACGGGCAGTCATTAGCGTGGCGATCACCTTATCAGAAAGCGCTTTCTGAAAGCGCTTGTAGGCGAACAGCGCACTTATAACTGCCCGGTTTTCCCGAGGAGTTCACAGTGAGCCAGAGCGTCGCGCCGGCATCAGCGCCGCCGCCGGACCCCGCACCCGCGCCTTCACCGGACCGGAAGGTGTCCGGGGTCGCCGAACGGAACGGTCCGGGGGTGGGGGAGCGGCTGGTCCGTGCCGTCGAGGCCGGCTGGCGGCCCGTCGCCCTGCTGGCGGGCTGTTTCGCCGTCTGGTGGATCATCGCGGCGGCCGAACTGGTCGAGCCGTATCTCGTCCCCTCGCCCGGCGCGACCCTCGATGTGCTCACGGGCAAGGCCGACTACCTCTGGCAGCACACCTGGGTGACGACCTACGAGACGCTGCTCGGCTTTGTGATCGCGGTGGTGGTCGGGGTGCTCGCCGCGGTCGTCATGGTCTACTCCTCGACCGTCGAGAAGACGCTCTACCCCATTCTGCTCTTCGCCCAGGTCGTGCCCAAGATCGCCATCGCGCCGCTGTTCGTGGTCTGGCTCGGCTTCGGTATCACACCGAAGATCCTGATCGCCGTCCTCATCGCCTTCTTCCCCGTGGTGATCTCCATGGTCACCGGCTTGAAGGCGGTCGATCCGGAGATGCTCCAACTCTCGGCCACCATGGGCGCGAAGCCCTGGGGGACCTTCGCCAAGATCCGCTTCCCCGCCTCGCTGCCCCATCTCTTCTCCGGTCTGAAGGTCGCGGTGACCCTCGCGGTGACCGGCGCGGTCGTCGGTGAGTTCGTCGGCGCCAACGAGGGGCTCGGCTATGTGATCCTCCAGGCGAACGGCAACCTCGACACCCCGATGCTCTTCGCGGGACTGCTCGTCATGTCACTGATCGGCGTCGTTCTCTTCGTCCTCGTCGAGATCGCCGAGAAGCTGCTCCTGCCCTGGCACGCCAGCCGCCGGGACACCAACGTCACCACCTCGTACTGACCGACTCGATCCCGTTCGGGGAAGGGCCAGCCATGCATGCGCGCAGACTCCTGATCGGCCTCGTACCGCTGCTCCTGGTCGCCACGGCCTGTGGCGAGGACGGTTCGGGGACCACCACCAGCGACTCCGGCAAGAAGCTCGACAAGGTGACGCTGACCCTCAACTGGTATCCGTACGGCGAACACGCGCCGTTCTACTACGGCAAGCAGCAGAAGATCTTCGAGAAGCACGGCATCGATCTGACGATCAGGGCGGGCCAGGGCTCGCAGAAGACCGTCCAGGCGACCGCCGCGGGCCAGACCGACTTCGGCTGGGCCGACACCCCCGCCGTACTCAGCGGTGTGGACCAGGGCGTGAAGGTGAAGAGCCTCGGTGTGTTCCTCCAGACCACGCCCTCCTCGGTGCAGTTCTTCGCGAGCGAGAACGTCTCCACCCCCGCCGATCTCAAGGGAAAGACCATCGCGGGCACGGCCGGTGACGCGCTCACCAAGACATTCCCGATCTTCCTTGAGAAGAACGATCTCAAGGAGTCGGACGTCCGGATCCAGAACACCGACCCGGCGGGCAAGATCGCCGCGGTGATCTCCGGCAAGACGGACGCGCTGCTCGGCTACGCCAGTGACCAGGGCCCGACCATGCAGGACAAGGCCAAGAAGGACGTGTCGTATCTGCGCTTCTCCGAGCACGGACTCAACTTCTACTCCAACGGACTGATCGCGGGGCAGAAGGTCCTCTCCGGCAGGAGCGAGCTGGCCGGACGCATGGTGCGGGCCGTCAGTGAGGCCTGGACGGCGGCGGAGAAGGCACCGGAGGCGGCCGTGGCGGAGATGGACGGTGCCTCGGAGCAACTGCCGCCCACGAACGTCCTGTTGGAGCAGTTCAAGACGACCGTCACACTGCTGCACACCGACGCGACGCGCGGCAAGGCCCCGGGCGTCAACACCGAGGGCGACTGGCAGCAGACCATCGACGTCTTCTCCGAAGCCGGTCTGGTGAAGAGCCCGAAGGCCGTCGCGGAGTACTGGGACAGCTCCACGGCGCTGAAGGGATGACGATGGCCAGGGATACAACGCTCCGGAAGCCGGACCTCACCAAGGGCGGCGCCTCGGCGGGAGCGCGAAGCGCGGCGGGAGGGCAGACGGCGGCGGTCGGCCTTGAGGACGTCGCCGTCCGGTTCCGTACGAAGAAGCGCGATGTCACCGCCCTCCAGGAGGTCTCGCTCGATATCGCGATGGGGGAGTTCGTCGCCATCGTCGGTCCCTCGGGGTGCGGCAAGTCGACCCTCCTCAAGTTGGTCGCGGGCCTCCTCCAGGCGTCCTCGGGCGCCGTAAGGCTCCAGGGCGACCGGGTCGACGGACCGCGGCACGACATCGGATACGTCTTCCAGCGGGCGGCGCTGCTGGAGTGGCGTACCGCCCGGCGCAATATCCTTCTCCAGGCGGAGATGCGCCGGATGCCCGCCGAACCGGCGCGCCGGCGCGTGGCCGAGCTGATCGAGATGACCGGTCTCAGCGGTTTCGAGGACGCGTATCCGCATGAGCTGTCGGGCGGGATGCAGCAACGGGTCGCCCTGTGCCGGGCGTTGCTGCACGAGCCGCCCGTGCTGCTGATGGACGAGCCGTTCGGCGCGCTCGACGCCCTCACCCGCGAACAGATGAACATGGAGCTGAACCGCATCTGGCGGGAGACCGGCACCACCGTGCTGCTGGTCACCCACTCGATCTCGGAGGCGGTCTATCTGGCCGACCGGGTGGTGGTGATGAGTCCGCGCCCCGGCACGATCACCGAGATCATCGAAGTGGGTCTGGGGGCGGAGCGCGACTATACGGAGACGCTCGGCCGGCCCGAGTTCCGGGAGGCGACCGGACATATCCGGGGGCTGCTGGGGGCGGCATCGGCACAGGACTGACCGAGGCGGCCGAGTCGATCCAGGGGACCCGGGTGACCGAGGCGGTGTGTCGCGGATCTGGGATACCGTTCCCCGGGTGAGAGAGAGTGATCCGGGGGTACGCGATCGCGGCGGTCCGCTCATGACCCCCGAGGTGGTGCCGCTGTCCGCCGACGAACTGCTCGACGCCCTGGACGAGCTCGCGGAGCTGCTGATCGACACCGTCCTCGGGGGCGCCTCGATCGGGTTTCTCGCACCCCTCGACCGGGCGACCGCGGCGGCCTGGTGGCGGGCGCAGATCCCGGCCGTCCGCGCGGGACGGCTCTCCGTACGGGTCTCCAGGGACGGCGGGCGCATCATGGGGACGGTCGGCGTGCTGTTCGCGGACAAGCCCAACGCCCGCCATCGCGCCGACATCGTGAAACTGATGGTCCACCGCGACGCCCGCGGCAAGGGCCTCGGCCGGACGCTGCTCAGTGCGGGGGAGCGAGCGGCGGCGGAGTCCGGGGTGACGCTGCTCCTTCTCGACACCGAGACGGGCAGCCCCGCCGAGACGCTGTACCGCTCCGCGGGCTGGACCGCGATCGGGGTGGTCCCGGGGCACGCGGCGGACCCGGCGGGGACGCTCCGCCCGACCACCTTCTTCTACAAGGACCTGCCGGCCGCTTCCGTACGGGACTGAGGGACGTCATATGGCTCCCGGCCGCCGGTGACGGAGGCCGGGAGCCACTACGGACGACGAACGCCGGTGCTCGGTACGCTCGGTACGGTCAGTACGTTCAGTACCGCAGCGCCGACAGATAGCGGTAGCTGTTCAGCGCGCTCGCGAACGGATCGGCCGGCGCGTCGTGTTCCACCAGCCACTGCCGTACGCCCCCGCTGCGCGCTGTGTCGAACATCGCCGCGAAGTCCAGGACACCCGAGCCGACGTCCTCGAAACCGCCGTTGGGGGCCATGTCCTTCACATGCAGCGCGGGGAACCGCCGACGGTCCGTCACGAACAGCCGACGCGGGTCGTCTCCGCCCTTCGCCGCCCAGTACACGTCCAGCTCGAAGCCCACCAGCTCCGGGTCGGTCTCCTTGAGCAGGATGCCGTACAGGCTCTCGCCGTCGACCACGTCGTGATCGCCGTCGTGATTGTGGAAGAGCACCTTGAGCCCGGACTCCCTGGCGATCCGCCCGGCGGCGTTGAACTGCCGTGCCGCCTCTCGGTATCCGGCCGGTGAGTGCATTCCCGCGGGCAGGCTCGGCACGACCACCCAGGAGCCGCCCAGCGTACGGACGTCCTCGATCGCCTGCGGCAGACCGCTGCCGGTGACCGTGGTGTAGGCGACATGCTCCAGGACCGCCTTGAGCCGCGTGGCGTCCAGCATCCGCCGGATCTCGGCGGCGCTGTGACCGTGCCGGCCGCTGACACCGACCGTCGCGTAACCGATCTCCGCCAGGCGCTCCAACGTCCCCCGGAAATCCGTCGCGAGCGGGGTGCGCATCGTATAGAGGTGCATACCGATCCCGGACGGCGGGATGCGCCGCCGCCGGCGACCGGTGTCGGTGCGGTGGGCGGTGTCGTGGGTGGCCGCCGCCGCGGGAGTGCTCATCCCCAGCGCCGCCAGACCGACTGCCGCGCCCGCCGTGCCGAGGAACGCTCTTCGGGTGCCGTTCATCGTCACTCTCTCTCCTCTCAACGTACCTGGATCGGGACCGCGCCGGTCGTCGTGTCGCCCTTGTCGTCGGTGACGGTCAGACGCGCCGTGTACGCGCCCGGCCGCGCGTAGGTGTGAGCCGCGCTCGGCCCCTCGGTACCCGTGATCTTGGTGTTGTCACCGAAGTCCCAGTGGTACGAGGCGATGGTGCGCCCGGCCGCCGGCATCACGGTGCTGGTGAGCCGCACGGCCAACGGTGTGTTCCCCTCGGCGGGCATCGCCTTGACCGACACCTTCGTGGCCGGTTTCTTCTCCACTCCGGGGCCGTTGAAGTGCAGCCAGTCGACCGCGAGCAGATCCGGTTTCTCCGCCGACCAGTCCGGGTTGGTGAAGACGGCGTACAGCTTCACCGAGCCGCCCGGGCTCTTGAGCTTGACGGTCGGGGAGATCACATTGCCGAAGCCGCCGGTGTTGGGGATGGTCACCTTCCCCAGCAGCGGTCCGGTCGGTGAGCCGTTGCGGAACTCGATGTCGCCGCCGAGACCGCCCGACGAGGCGCCCACCGTCACCGACTGGATGCCCTTGAGATTTACCGGGTCGAAGGAGATCCAGTCACCGTCCTCGATCTCGGTCACCCGCTTGCCGCCCGAGGAGTCGGCGCGGTCGGCGATCACCGTGCCCTCGTGCGCGCCCCCGGTCGCGGTACGGTGCTCCGCCTCCCGGAAGGTGGTACGGAGCGTCAGCGATGTCGAGCCCGTCAGCGCCGGCACGCCCTCGGCGCCCTTGTCCTCGTACTGCGCGGTGATGCCGTAGTACAGATTCTGCCCGGGGCCGTGGCTGTCCCCGGCATCGGTGACGATCTCCCCCGTACAACCGGTGTAGTTGTCCAGCGGATGCAGATGGCTGTCATGGCCGAGCTGGGACTGCACGACCACCCGCGAGCAGTCGATTCTGCCGCCGGGTCCGGTCTTCCCGTCCTCCCGGTCCGTCACCTTCACGGTGAAGGGGATGGTGTCGCCGAAGCTGAACATCCCGCCGTTCGGGGGCTGTTGGATGGTGACGACCGGTCTGGTGTTGCCGACGGTGATCTCCTGGACGGAGAGCGCGGTCAGTCCGTCGGGCCCGGTGACGGTCAGCCGCGCCGTGAACCGGCCCTTGTCCTGGTAGACATGGGACGGATTCGGCTCGGTGGAGTCGGTGGTTCCGTCGCCGTCGAAGTCCCACGCGTAGGACACCGGCTTGCCGCCCGGCAGCCCCGATCCCTCGCTGGAGAACGTCACCTTCAACGGCCCGGGGCCGCTGTCCGGGGTCGCCGTGGCCTTGGCGTCGGGCAGCCGTCCGTCGGCGACATAGTCGATACGGTAGATGCCGGAGCCCTCGTTGCTGCCGCCACGGCCCGTACCGCTGCCGAGCCCGAAGTCGATGACGTAGAGCGCTCCGTCGGGTCCGAAGTCGGCGTCGAAGGGCTGGTTCCACTTCAGATCGCCGAAGACACCGTTGATGGAGTGGAGATCGCCCGCCTTCACCGGATCGAAGCGCGGGTCGGTGAACGTCTGGTCCTCCCGCTGGAACGAGAAGGCCTTGAACCAGGTCCTGGTCAGCTCATAGTTGAGCCATTTGCCCTCGAAGTACTCCGGGAACTTCGACGGATAGGTGTTCGCGGGGTCGTAGTCGTAGACGGGACCGCTCATCGGTCCGCCGCCGCCCGTGCCGAGTTCGGGGAATTCGGACGAGGCGGAGTACGCGTACCAGACCGTCGCCGGCTTGGCCGCGGGGAGCTCCCGCAGACCGGTGTTGTTCGGCGAGTCGTTGACCAGCTTGGCGCAGTCGAACTTCGCCCCCGAGGTTCCGGTCGCGAAGTCGTAGTCGTTGAACGGGGTGTTGTCACCGGTGCAGTACGGCCAGCCGTAATTCCCCGCCTCGGTGATCCTGTTGTACTCGACCGTACCCTCGGGCCCACGGTCGGCCACGGCCTCCCGTGCGTCGGGCCCGTAGTCCCCCATCAGCACGGCGCCGCTCAGCGGATCGGTGGTGATACGGAACGGATTGCGCATGCCCATCGCGTAGACCTCGGGACGGGTCTTCTCCGTACCCGGCGCGAAGAGATTCCCCTCCGGGATGGAGTAGGTGCCGTCGTCCTCCGGGGTGATCCGCAGGATCTTGCCGCGCAGATCGTTCGTGTTCCCGGACGTGCCCTGGGCGTCCCAGGCACGGCGGCCCTCGCGCTCATCGATCGGGGAGAAGCCGTCGGAGGCGAACGGGTCGGTGTTGTCGCCGGTCGCGACATACAGATCGCCGTTCTTGTCGAAGGCGATCGAACCGGCCATATGGGAATTGGCCCGGCCCTCGCCGCGCAGTGTCGGAACGGTCAACAGCCGTTTCTCGGAGGCCGGATCGACGGTGTTCCCGGTGACCGTGAAGCGCGACAGATTCAGCCGTTTCTCGGTCTTGTCGGAATGGAGCAGATAGAGCCAGTTGTTCGCCGCGAAATCCGGGTCGAGCGCCAGCCCGAGAAGCCCGTCGGACTGGCTCGTCATCTCCGGGGTGTAGGCGAAGTCCAGCGCGGTCGAGACCTGGAGCGTGGTCTGGTCGATCACCTTCAGCTTGCCGGTGCGCTGGATGAAGAAGACCCTGCGGTCCGGGGCGACGGCCAGCTCGAAGGGGTCGGCGAGATCGCTGGTGGCCAGCGCGGTGCGCTGGAAGGCGCCGGTCTTGGTGGCGGTGCAGTCGCCCGGCTTGTTGCCCGCGGCCCACTGGATCCCGCCCAGCAGATGCTTACGGAACGCGTCCTCCTCGAAGGTGGACGAACTGTGCCCGCCGGCGGTGTACCAGGAGCGTCCGCCGTCGTAGTTCTGGCACCACGACCACGGCTGGTCGACGCCCTCGTCCAGCCCGTCGACGCCGTCGTTCACCTTGATCTGGGCGAGCGTGTGCACCTTGCCGGTCGGGTTGGTGCGCCAGTTGTACCACTCCTCCGTATGCTCCCAGAGCTGAGGCAGGCCCTGGGTGGAGGGGTGGGTCTGGTCCAGTACCTTCACCCGGCCGGTCTGGATGGCGGGGTGCTTGTCGAAGATCGCGCCGACCAGGCCCTCGTACCAGCCCCAGTCGCGCTCACTGGCGGACGCGGAGTGCAGACCGACCCAGCCACCGCCCGCGCGTACGAAGCCCTGGAGGGCGGAGCGCTGGTCGGCGTCGAGCAGATCGCCGCTCTCCGGGGTGGAGTTGGTGTTGTTGAAGACGATCGCCTGGAAGCGGGCGAGATTGTCCGTGGTGAAGGCCGTGGCGTCGTCGGTGGCCTCCACCTCGAACCCGTTCTCGCTGCCGAGCTGCTCAACCGCCTTGATTCCGGCGGGGATCGAGTCATGCACGGAGTTGGTGGTCTTGGAGAAGACCAGAACGCGGAACGGAGCCGCGTCGGCGCGGGGTGGCGCGGCCAGCCCGAGGCCGAGGACGAGTGCCAGTAACGCGACGATGACGAGGAAGGGGGAGGAAGAGGCGAACGGGGACGGGGATGGGGACGGGGGTCTGACGGATGACGTTCTCATGGGCGCTCCCGGTGCTGGTGAGCCGAGCTGCGGGTTAGAAAGCGCTTTCTGGAGTACGTCGCACAGCGTAGGTTCAGCTGTTACAGGGGGTCAATGGGTCGGAAGGGCCCTCTGTGATATGGGAGTTGGCGCCGGTCCTTGGCGGATTCCGTCCGGACACACGGCTGACCCGCCCCGGCGATCGCGCGGGGCGGGTCGGTGGTGCGTGTGTTTCCGTGCGCGCGGGCGCCGTCAGACCGCGTCCAGCTCCGCCACCTCGGCGGGAGTCAGTACGAGGTCAGCCGCGCCGACCGAGTCGATGATGGTCTCCGGACGGCTGGAGCCCGGGATCGGCAGCACCGTCGGCGACTTGGCCAGCATCCACGCCAGGCACACCCGCTGCGGGCTCACGCCATGAGCCTCCGCGATCCGGGCGAACGGCGCGTAGGAGGAACCGAGTTCACCCGCGCGCTTGATTCCGCCGAACGGACTCCACGGCAGGAACGCGATGCCCAGCTCCGCGCAGAGTTCGAGCTCGGGCTCGCTGGAGCGGAAGGCCGGTGAGAACTGGTTCTGCACCGAGGCCAGCCGGCCGCCGAGGATCTCATTGGCCGACCGGATCTGATCCGGGTCGGCGTTGGAGATACCGGCCTGGAGGATCTTGCCCTCGTCGAGGAGATCACGCAGCGCGCCGACGGACTCCTCGTAGGGAACCTTCGGGTCGGGACGGTGGAACTGGTAGAGCCCGATCGCCTCCACACCGAGCCTGCCGAGCGACGCCTCACAGGCGCGCCTCAGATGCTCGGGGGAGCCGTCCTGCGTCCAGGAGCCGTCGCCGGGGCGCAGATGGCCGCCCTTGGTGGCCACCAGCACCTCGGAGCCCCGGCTGTGGGAGGCCAGCGCCTTGGCGATCAGGGACTCGTTGTGGCCGACGTCGTTGGCGTCCCGGTGGTAGGCGTCCGCCGTGTCGATCAGTGTCACCCCGGCGTCCAGCGCCGCGTGGATGGTGGCGAGGGACCGCGCCTCGTCGGGCCGTCCCTCGATCGACATCGGCATACCGCCCAGACCGATCGCACTGACCTCGACGGTTCCGATGCGGCGAGTCTTCATGGTGGAGAACACCCTTCCTGCTGCGATGCCCGCCGGATCCGGCGGACATACTCCAGCTTTGCGGTCGGCCCGTGAGACGTCCAATAGAAGAAAACGAACGCATTGAGTGATGAGGCTTCTCAATCGGGCCCGCCCGCCGGGCCGGATCGACCGGACCGGCTCGATTAGGCTCGTATGCCGTGGAACTCCGACATCTCGAATACTTCGTCGCCGTCGCGGAAGAGCGCCACTTCACCAGGGCCGCCCAGCGGCTGATGGTCTCGCAGTCGGGACTGTCGGCCTCCGTCCGCGCGCTGGAACGCGAGCTGGGCGCCCGGCTCTTCGTACGCTCCACCCGCAGGGTCGAGCTGACCGGCGCCGGCCAGGCCCTGCTCGTGGAGGCGTCGCGCGCGCTGGCGAGCGTACGGGCGGGCCGTGAGGCGGTCGCGGCGGTGCAGGGACTGCTGCGCGGCACCCTGTCCGTCGGCACCGAACAGTGCGTCACGGGCGTACACGTCCCCGGCCTGCTCGCGCGCTTCCGGTCGGAGCACCCCGAGGTCGAGGTACGGCTGCGGCAGGCGGGCTCGGCCTCGCTCGTGGAGGACGTCGCGGACGGACGGCTCGACCTGGCCTTCGTCGCCGTGTCCGGGGCCGTGCCCGAGGGGGTACGACTGGTGCCGCTGGCCAGCGAGCCGATGGTGCTGCTCTGCCATCCCGATCATCCGCTGGCCGGGTCGGAGAAGACCGACTGGGCCGAGCTGGGCGGCGAGGTCTTCGTCGACTTCCATGAGGACTGGGGCGCCCGCGGCCTCACCGACCGGGCCTTCGCCGCCGCCCGCATCGAGCGGCGGGTCGCCCTGGAGGTCAACGACGTGCACAGTCTGATCGAGCTGGTCGGGCACGGCCTCGGCATCGCGGTGGTGCCTCGCCCCATCGCGCGCAAGGAGCAGGCCGCGGCGCTGAGGACGATACCGCTGGCCGGCGCGGAGGATCATCTCTGGGAAGTCTCGGCGGCCGTTCCCGAGAACCAGCGCACGGGCCCGGCCGCCCGGGAAGTGCTGTCGTATCTGAGCCGCGTCTGACCGCCCCTGAGCCTCGTCTGACCGCCTGCGAGCCGCGTCCGACCGTCTCCGAGCCGCGTCCGAGCCGCGCCGGGGCGTGCCCGGGCGTGCACCGCCGGGACCTGGGAATCTCCTGACCCGGACGGGTCGTCTCCGGTCCGGCAGGGGTCGTCTCCTGCCCTGGGCGGGTCGTCCCGGACGGTGTCCGCCCGCACGGCTCAGGGCCGCTCCAGCCACCCCCGGATGAACGCGGCCTGCCCGACATGCTGAAGATCGTCGGTGATGACGCTGACCAGCCGTACGCCAAGAGTGACGGCCGGGGTCCACGCGTCGTCGACGACCTCGGCGAGGTCCGCGTCCTTGAGCGTGCCGAGGAACTTCACCGTGCGCTCGTGAACGGCGTCGTGGTACTCGACGAGCAGCTCCCCGGAGATCCCGCCGAGCGAGGCCACGTCCTTGGGGGAGTGGCCGTATCCGGTGGAGCGGCGCGAGAACGGCAGCTCGAACCTCTCCGACCACTCCTGCGCGATCCACACCTCCTCCGTACCGGCCGCGTCGGCGATGTGATCGTCCTGGACCCGGGTGAGATGCCAGACCAGCCAGGCGATCGAATTCGCCCCGTCGTCCAGCCGTACGGCGAGCTCATCGGGGGAGAGACCGTCCACCGTCTCGTGGACCGCTTCGCGGATACGGCCGAAGGCGTCGATGAGCAGATCACCACTCGCGGTCATGGCAGGCTCCACTTCTGTACGTCTTCCGCGGCTCTGTCGGTCGTCCGCGGGGCTCTCGATACCGGCGTTTCCGGATCGCGGGCATCCGGTCCCCTCCAGGTTCCCCCGTGCGGCCCGGCGATGCGCTCCGGGGAGCCGATCCGGCCAGGGCCGCTCGGGTACGTCTCATGTACGTGTCAGGAACCCCGTGATCCGCTCCCGCAGGGACCTCGCGTCGAGACCGTGCCCCGCCAGATGCTCTTCCAGCTGTCCGTACCGGCGCAGCTCGCGCCGTGCCACACCGAGCGCCAGCACCCGGTGCGGTGTCTCGGACAGCGCGTCGTTGGCCGCGGCGGTGGAGGTGCCGGCGAGATACGGCTCGACGAGCACGACATCCGCCGCGTCCCCGCCCGCGACGGCCCGGCGCAGCGCCGCCCCGTCGAAGGGCCGCACGGTCGTCGCGTACAGCACCGTCGTATCCAGCCCCTCCGTCGCCGCGAGCACGTTGTCCAGCATCGGCCCGACGGCGACCACCACCCCGGCGCGGCCCTCGCGTACGGTGCTGAGCCCGCCGCCGGCCACCGGCCGTGCCCGCTCGTTGCTCTGCTGGGACAGCCGCACATATTCCCGGCCGTCCCCGGCGGCGGCGCGCCGCAGCAGGGCCTCGGCCTCGTCGGGATGGCCTGGTACGTGCACCGCCCAGCCGTCGAGCGTGTCCATCAGCGCGACATCACCGGGAGCCATATGGGTGAAACCGCCCGCGGGCCAGTCGTACGAGGCGCCCGCGCTGACCAGCACGCCGCCCACGTCCTGATGCCCGAAGTCCAGCTTGACCTGCTCGAAGGGCCGCTCGACCAGGAAGCTGGCGAAGGTGTGCACGATCGGCCGCAGCCCGGCGAGGGCCAGTCCGCCGCCCACCCCGACCAGCAGCTGTTCACGGATCCCGACATTGATCACGCGGTCCGGATGACGTCGCTCCGCGGCGTCGAAGCCGTCCCGGCTGATCTCGGCGAGGACGACGGCGAGCCGTGGGTCGTCGTCCAGCAGCTGGGAGGTGGTGGAGATGAAGCGGTCGCGCATGGTGTCCATGGAAATACCCCTGTTGATGGGTGTGCCGGCGGGTGCCGGCGGCGGGTGGTTTCGGCGCTCGTACCTGGCGCGGCGGAGGCGGTCAGGACTTGGGCTCGACGCGGGCCACGACGGCCCGGGGCCGGCCCGGGTGCGGCGCGGTGAAGGCCGCGTACAGCGCCTCGTGGTCCCGGCCGTCGACGGTCTCGGCCGACCAGCCGGCCGCCTCGAACCGCGACGCGACGCCGCCCGGCCAGCCGTAGGTCGCGGACGCGTTGTCGATCACCAGCGTGTGCAGCTGATCGAGTCCCGCCGGACCCGCGTAGGCGAGCGCCTCGTGATTACTGCCCTCGTCCAGCTCGGCGTCGCCGATCAGCACCCACACGCGCGGGTCGGTGAGCCCTCGCGCACGGAGCCCGAGCACACTGCCCACGGCGAGCGGCAGCCCGTGCCCGAGCGAACCGCTGCCGATCTCCACGCCCGGGATCAGCGTCCGGTCGGGGTGATGCCCGAGCGGCGAGTCGTACGAGCCGAAGCCGGGCAGCGTCTCCTCGGCGAGGAATCCCTTGGCGGCGAGGACCGCGTAGTACGCCATCGGCCCATGCCCCTTCGAAAGCAGAAACCGGTCCCGCTCCGGCGCGTCGACACTCCCGGGCGACACGCGCAGGACCCGGTCGTACAGCACCCACAGGGCATCCAGCGTGGAGGTCGCCGCCGGTCCGTGCTTCTCGTCCCCCGTCATCAGGGCCAGCAGCCGGTCCAGATCCCGGTATCCCGCTACGGAGGTCATCTCTGTCGTGGTCATGGAACCCACCGTGCAACTTGAACCACACTTGAGGTCAAGCGCCCGATCCACCGGAAAGCGACGCCCGGAAAGCGATTCGTGACCACAGGCCCGAGTGCGGTATTGTTCTCATGCGCGTTCGGGCCGGGGAAACCCCAGGTCAGACGGGCAACGGGACGTGGCGCAGCTTGGTAGCGCACTTGACTGGGGGTCAAGGGGTCGCAGGTTCAAATCCTGTCGTCCCGACCAGCGTTTACGCAGGTCGCAGGCGGTATCGGAGAAATCCGGTACCGCCTTTTCTGTCGCTCTGGGGACCACGTGGGGACCGGGCGGACGGTCCAGATCCAGGTGTGGTTGTCGATGTCGGCGACGCGCACCCCGGAGACTTCGCCGATACGGGCGGCGGTCGCGCTGGCGAAGACGACGACCTCACCCCAGCCTTGGTAACGGCCGTGGGAGCGGTCGATGAGTGTCTGGGCGAGGCGGAGCAGGGTGGGCCAGTCGGGCCGGGCGAGGGCACGGGGGTTGTCGAGTTCGTCTTCTGCCTGTTTGTACTCGCGCTGCCGGCCGGTGACCCGGGCGGGGTTGATGGTGATCAGCCCGTCGCGGATGGCCTGTTCCATGACGCGGACGAGGACGGCGGGGATGTTCTTGACGGTGGACCGGCTCTGTTCGTCGGCGATCCAGCCGTTGACGGTGCGGTCGATGGCACCGTTGGTGATCGTCCGGACGGGGAAATGCCCGAGGGTGGGGACCACGCGTCGGTGCCAGCAGGCGAGGTAGGGATCGAGGGTCTTGAGTTCCGGGCCGCGCAGAGCGAGGTCCATGGTGGTGGTGCCGTATTCGGCCGGCGACATGGTGGCCGTATGTGGTGCGATACCCGGCTGCGCGGCCTGAAGATTGCCGGTGACCCACTCCTCGGCCTGGTCCAGCGTGTCCATGCCGATGGAGAGCGACGTGCGGCGTTTGGGGACGGGGTCGGATCAGCGGACGCGGGCGCGGTAGGGGGAGGGCCGGTCGGGGCGGTGCTCGATGTCACTTGACACCCGCACACCGAGCGGGACGGTCTCGGTGTGGGGCATCAGGCGGCCGGCCCGGGGAGACGCGGCGCTGGGCGATCCAGTGTTCGACATCGCGGGCGCTGTACAGGATGACGCGCTTGCTCATCTGTACGTACGGGGGGCCTTGGCGGGGGTGTGCGATGCGCCAGCGGCGCAGTGTGGAGGGATCGACGTGGAGGATGTCGGCGAGTTCCTCGGTCGAGTACCAGGGGCCGGGCAGCAGGGCGGCCGGCTCGGCGGTGGTGGGTGCTTCTGGCGGGGTGGAGGGGGCCGTCCTGGAGTCCTGTGAAGGGGCGGGACGGGCAGCGGCGGAGTGTGCGCGGCGTAGGGGGCGCGTGGGGGTAAGTCGCCCTTCAAGTCTCCGAAGATTCCCCGGTTACCGAAACCGGCGATCACGTGCTATGTAGCCCCCCGCCACGCGCCGACACAGCACGTGCCGTCCAGGCGAAGACGCAGCCGGGACCGCCACCGCAGGAGGCGAATGTCTTGTTGACCGAAGAGGTGAGGAGCCGGCGGGATCCTTCTTTTGCTGGGGCTCGGCCCCTGGGGCAGGTGACAGGGGTACTGCCCCTGCTCTCTTCGGTCGTCGGCCATGCAATGCGTAGGGTTACTCGCTGTCGCTCATTCGTCAGTGTGCTGGGAGTGGTTGGCCGGTGAGGACCGGTGACTGCGGCCGCGCACCGAGTTCTACGAGGAGCGAGACGCATTCATCACCGCCGTGCACGAATGCCTTGAGGAGGCTGCCAGGGTGGGTGCTCGGCCAACGCCCTGCGAATAACCGGCGTCGCCGCCCGTATGGCTGCCGTCACGGTGGTCAACGGATCGTGATTCCGGGGCAGTGGACGCGCATCGGAACTGCCCTCCGGAACGGCCGTCGACGTGTTCCCGATGACGCACCACGTGGAGTGGCGGGGCGGTCCTTGAGCCGGCCGTGAGGGGCTCCTGAACTGCGGCTTTATCGATGCGCATTATGTGCGGTGTGGGCATTACGGGCGATATCTTGACGCTGAAATGACGCTCGTGACGCTCATTTGACGCTCGTTCTGATGGGGCGTCAGGCGCTCTGTTGGGCAGGTCCCTGCCAGGGTGGCGTATATCAATGAGGTGTCCGAGGGTGGGTGAAGCCCTGCGCGGAGCTGCTGGCCCCAGGTGGCCAGTTGTCCCAGAAAGGGACCGAGGGGGGTGCCGATCGGCAGCTGCGCGAGGTGGGCGTCGTTGCCGCTGTGGCGGACGCCGCGCAGGGGGCAGGTGAAGGTCCCGGTACTGCTGAGGATTGCGGCCTGGGTGGCTCGGTGGCTGCGGCGTTCGGTGCTGCGGATGAGGAGTCGGGCGGTGTCGGGGTGAGTGAGCGTGGTGATCTCGTCGGTGGTGAGCTGGCTGAGCCAGTCGAGGAACTGGCGGAAGGCCGGCTCCGGGTAGGGGCAGTTGGCGGCGAGGGTGGTCGCGGTGGCGCGGTCGTGGATGCCGATGCTGGAGGCGTAGCAAGCGGCGGGGATGCCGCCCCCGTATTTGCTCGCGCGCATACCGTGTGAAATGCCCCGGAGTGCCACCGCTCCCAGCCGACTTCGGCCAGACCATCCTTTGCCTCGGGAATTAGCGCCTACCGATCGGATTCCCAACAGCCGCTATCGGACGGGAGGCGGCACTCCAGCTGTAGATCGTGATCTTCATGTCTGGGATGCGGCTTGTCGTCGGTAATGACTGGTGCGGGATCGGGCCTGATGGCGGCGTCGCCGGTCGGACCAGCCGAGTCGGTGGGCCATGTCGTGCAGCGGCTGGACGGCAACCGTAGTGAACAGTCGCTGGATCTCGTTGCAAGACAGCGGGACCAGGTCGGCTGGCCCGGGACGGTAGGCGTGTTCGTCTGCGCGGACGACCGCGAGGAAGGCGTGGGCGAGCATGGACAGGGTGACCCAGCGGGCCCAGGAGGGGTAGCGGCGGACCTGGTGCTCGTCGAGTCCCGCCAGCCCCTTCTCGGTCTGGAAAGTCTCCTCCACCCGCCACCTGGAGCCGGCGACCTTGACCAGGGCGGCCAGGGGAACCGGCCCGGCCGAATGACAGCGGTAGTAGGCGAGTTCCCGGTGGTGCGGTTGCGGCGGATCAGCAGCTGACGCCTGCCCGGCGCTGAGTCGGCGAGGTCGATGACGGCCCGGTCGTAGAACCGCTGTCCCTTCGCACCGGGTTCGGCTGAGAGCTTCTGCCAGGCCCGCTTCGGAACCTTCTTCGCCAGCGCGTCGGCACGGAAGGTGCCCGCGCTGGTGGACACTTCGGCCGAACAGGCCACCGCGAGGACATAGCCGATGCCGCGTTCCTCCAGAGCCGTGCGCAGTTTCGGGTTGCCGCCATAGACCTCGTCACCGGTGACCCAGTCCACGTGGTGTCCGGCGTCCAGGAAGCGTTCGATCATCGTGCGGGCCAGTTCGGGCTTGGTCGCGAAGACGGTGTCCTCGCCGAGCCCCGCTGCCCGGCAGCGGTCCGGGTCACATGTCCAGGAGCGCGGGATGTACAGCTCCGGGTCCACCGCCGCGTGTCCCCGCTCGCCCGCGTAGACGAGGTGGACGGCGACCTGGGAGTTCTCGATCCGCCGGGCGGTGCCGGTGTACTGGCGCTGGACCCCGACGGTGTGGGTGCCCTTCTTCAGGTCACCGGTCTCGTCGACGACCAGCACCGCTTCCTCGTCGTGGAGGTGCTCGACGACGTTTTCGCGGACGGCGTCGGCATCCCAGGAGGCCCGGCACAGCAGGTGCTGCATGCCGTGCGGGGTCCTCTCCCCGGCCCACTCCGCGATCGTCCGGCAGTTTTCGCGCGGCAGGTCCGACAGCAGGCCCAGCACCAACCGCCCGGCCCGCAGCCGGGGTTCGACCCGGGCGAACCGGCCCGCAATCCGGCTCATGGCCACCTCGAACGACTCCCGCCACCGGGCGGGATCTATGCTGTGGCCTGCGGCCACCGTCTCATTGTTAGTCCACACAACTCACGATGGTCGACGGTGGCCGCACCGCTGCGGCGTCTCCTGTCACTCCCGGACGAGACAGAACGGGTGACCTGCCGGATCCGCGAAGATGCGCCAACTGCGCTTCCCGTCCCCCTCATCGAGCAGTGAGGCGCCCAGATTGAGAACGTCTTCCTGAGCTCGGTTCAGGTCCGGGACACCCAGGTCGAGATGGAACTGCTGGGGCCGAGCGGGATCCGGCCACCGTGGCTGCTGATGGTCTTCCACTCGCTGGAAAGCCAGCACGAGCCCGTCGGTGTGGAGCGTCGCCCAGCCGTCGCCGAGTGACCACCGCGGATCCGGCTGGTTCACTACGCCGCCGAGAAGCGACTGGTAGAACCGGGACAGCTCAACGACATCGGCACAGTCCAGCACCACACACTGCAGCTTGGCGATCATGAAGAGCAGCGTCTCACGGCGCCTGATCACGATCTACAGCTGGAGCACTAACTTCGCCGTTTCGGTTGAGGTGATAGAGGCGTCGCTGAGGGGGCCACTGTCGGGTGGCCGGTGCGATTTCGGTGCTCGGGCGCGGCGGAGTCGTGGCGCGGTGGTCGGGTTCTCCGGGATCCTTCGGGTCGTGACGGGCCTGGGTTTGCCGGTCAGTTGGCGGGGCGGGGCAGTGCTGCGAAGTGGCCGAAGGCCGTGGCCAGTTCGTTTCTCCAGGGCCAGGTCGCCGATATCCGCAAGCGGCGGCGATCCAGTCGGTTCCCGGTATCGGTATCGCCCTGGGCGCCCGGATCCCGGCGAGTACTTGCTGGGCGGTGCCACGTCTTACTTCTCGTTTCCTTACACAGGGATCCTATTGGGTTCCTGTCCGGAAACCTCGGGGCACCTCAAATCATGGCTTGTGGAGCACGCCCCGGCTTCCTTCGCTTCGCTGAAGGCGGGAGCATCCGAGGATGAGATTGCCGCGCCGGAAGACACCATGGGTGTTCATGTGTCCGATGGGGTGAAGGCGCTGTGGCGGATGCGCGCCGGCGCGGACAGTCTTACCAGTGCCGTGTTCATGCTGGGCAACTGGGTGCTGATGGGACTCGATACGGTGGAGGCCGTGTACCGGGAGCGCATGCTCTTCCAGCGGCAGAACGAGGCCCAGGGGTACATGACGTGAGGACTCGGTACCGGTCTGGATCAAGCTGCAGCGGAACGTGATCCGGTCGGCGATGGCCGCGCAGAGTCGGCGATTGCCGAAGGTCTTGTCCCATTCGGCGAACGGGGAGTTCGTGGCGACCGCGGTGGCCTTGCGTTCCTCGCGTTCGGTGAAGATCTGGAAGAGCAGTTTGGCGCCCTTCTTGTCGAGGTTCGCGTATCCGAATTCGTCCAGGCAGAGCAGGTCGACCTTGGTGTAGCGGGCCATCAGTGAGGACAGGCGTCTGGCTGCCTCGGCCTCGGCGAGTTTGTTTCACCAGTGCCTAGGTGGTGGTGTAGCGGACGGACAGTCCGGCCTCCGCGATCGCAGGTCGACTGCTCTCGGCGGGCGGTGGCGGACAGGTCCACGAACCGTTCCCGGAACGCGGGAAGCCGCAGGTCCCGGCAGGCTTCGTCGATCGCCGCGTCCTCGGGGTCGCCGGGCAGCGGCATTCTGGTGGGCGGGACCTGGCAACTCTCCTTCCAGGACCAGGACCACCCCGCCTGCTTGGCCGCTGGGGCCTCGGCCGTCTTGGTGGGGCTCATGCACTCGTGGCCTCGTCCCCCTCACCGTTGGCAGAGATCCGCAGACTCCTGCGATCCACATACCCACGCACTGAACTGGTCACACTGGCGCAGAAAACACCAAGCCACCGCACAACGATCCCACTACCAACGAAGTACCAGCCCAGGACACGAAATCCCGCTGGGCTGTCCGGAGACCAAAACCGCGATGTAAGTTCCATCAACCCGGGCGCCTCAGGGTCGACGTGCACCTTGGGAGTGAACGCGCGTGCGTCCGATTGCCGGGGGCTGCGTCGGCTTCCGCGATAGCGCAAGCCCTTGTAGAACGCGCGCGGTACGGTGCAGGTGTGGCCCTGCTGCATCCCCCGTCCGCGGGGTCACACTTTTGTCCATCAGTCAGCGGTGTCGGTCAGCCTGGGGCGTCGGTGCGGTCGGTGCGATGGCGGCTGGTTTCGGAGTGGGCTGCGGCGGTGCGCCGGGGCTGGGCTGGCGGGTGCCGGTGCCGTGCGCGAGTTCCTCGGTCAGACGGGCGATCATCGGGGCGGGTGCGTAGGGGAAGGCGTGGATCGCCCAGGTGGGCCGGTCGATGCTGGGCCCGGCCCACAGGGTCCAGGTGGCGAGGGGGTTGTATGGGCTTTGTGCGGCGAAGGCGTCGAACTGAATTCCTGCGTCGCCTTCGGGGGTCTGCCAGCGGATCCATCGTCCGTCCAGGGTGTGTTCCCAACCCGCGTCGGTGAGGGGATGGGTGGCCTCGATGACGGTTTTCTCTGTGACAGGGCTGCCGAGGGTGGTTTCCCACACGTCTTGCTCGGCGAGCCCGTCCAACAGGGTGAGCAGGATTGGGGCTGGGGTGAGACCGGTCATGGTGAGGTGCCACATGCGGTCGGAATCCGGGGTCTCGTATGCGGCGATCGTCAAGGCGGTCTCGCGGGGTTCGGCTTCGTGGACCCGTTCGATGCGCAGAGTCTGTGATTCGTGGATCGCGTGGGTGGTGTCGTCGCCCCAGGTCCGCCGCTTCTCCCAATCCGGGTGTGCGGTGAGGAATTGGTCGAGGATGGCGTCGTGGTCGCCGGGGTCGGCGGCGTAGGCCGGCACGGTCTCCGGTGACTGTGCGGGCGGTTCGGGGTCTGCGGTCCGTGTGCCGAATGAGGTTCGGGCTTCGGCGGTGGCGCGTTCGGTGTCGTAGATGACGGAGGTGGAGCTGCCTCGGTGGCAACGGGAGCCCGAGGTGGTCGTGGCCGAGGTGGTCGGTACGGTCGATCCGTCCTGCGCACCGCAGGCGGTGGCTTGCGCGGTGGAGCGGGTGTTCCGGCAGCGTCCGCAGCGGCGCGAGCTCGCCCGGCTCCTGGAGTCCGACCCGTCCCTGTTGACCTCGGGTCTGCCGCAGGTGCCCCGGCTCGTGGAGCGGTTGATCCGGGCCCTGACCGAGAGCGGGGCCACCGGGCTGGTACTCCCGAGTTGTGCCACGTGCGGTCGGCAGCGGCCTCTCACGGCTACGTCGCCCAATGGGAGGATCCGCGGATCCTGCTACAACCGGTCCCGGATCGAGGACCGCCGCTGTGTTGAGTGCGGTCGGCGCGACTTCTGTGGCCGAGACCGGGACGGGCGTCCGCGGTGCGCCAAGCATCTGCCCGACCAGGATGTCGACCCGGTCCGCGAGATCACGGGATTGCTCGCCGCGTCCACGGGCCTTAAGCGTGCGGTGCTGGAGGACTCGGTCCGGCAGGCGGAGCGGAGCCGGGCTGGGCAACTGCGCCTGTGGTGGGCGCTGTCGGATGGTCCCGATCTCCTGACGGGCACTGGCGCCCGCGGCCCACAGTCGATCTCCGCCCTGGCGAAGATCCTGGTCGATCGCGGCGCGAGCGGCGTGGTAGTTCCGCTCTGCCCGTGGTGCAGCTCCAGCACCAATCTGATCAGCCTGCGCGAAGGGATCCGCTGCTGCTCGCACTGCTGGGCTAAGAGCCAGACGGCCCGGTGCGCCCGCTGCGGCCGGGACCGGCCCGTCGGCGGCCACGACAGGCAGGGACAGGCAGTGTGCGTCTCCTGCCGTCAGACGGAACCGCTGCATCACCGGCGCTGCGACGGCTGCGGCGAGCTCCGCATCCGCCGTCGGCGCACAGCAGACGACGGCGGATTGTGCCCGGCGTGCTGCATCAATCCCTACGCCCTGTGCGCGACCTGCGGGGCCTGGAGGCCGTGCTGGTTCACCTCGCTCCGACGCCCCGGTGCCAGCCGTGCACGGCCAAGGCCCGGCGTCAGGCGGTGTGCGTGCGCTGCGGGCAGCACCGCCGGGTCAACAACCGCACCGCGGACGGGGAAGCTCTGAGCGCGACCTGCGGCACCCTGCCGTCGGCGTGCGACGGTTGCGGGAAGACCTAGCGGATCTCCGCACTCCTTCCCGACGGCCGTCGGCTGTGCCAGACCTGCTGGACCAAGCATCCCAGCGCGAAGAAGCCCTGTGCCCGCTGCGGAGTTGTCGCCCGCCTCTTCCACCGGGGCATGTGCCCGGGCTGTGCGCGCGACCGGAGCCTGCGCGAGGTCTTCGCCTGAACCGACGGCGCGGTGCGGCCCGAGCTACAGGGTGTCGTCGACATGCTCCGCGCGCTCGACGCCCGCACGGTCCTGCGGTGGGTGCACAAGACGCCGGCCCGCCGCGCTGTTTTCCGGGCGCTCGCGACCGCGACGGGCCCCTTGACGCATCAGAGCCTGGACGCAGTGGCCGACGGACATATGGCCGACCAGCTGCGCGCGCTTCTCGTCGCTCACGGCATCCTTGCCGCCCGTGACGAACACCTCGCACGGATCGAGCGGTGGCTGCCGAAGGCGCTGGGGCGGCTTCCCGACGTGGGGGAGCGGCGGATCGTCGAGCGGTGGGCACGCTGGCAGCCGTTGCGTCGCCTGCACCGACAGCCCGAGCACCGGCCGACCGGCCCCGGGCAAGCTTGCGGGATCCGGCAGGAGATCCGCGCTGTCGTCCGTCTGCTGGAGTGGCTGCCCGCACAGAGCAGCAGCCTCGCTTCGTGCACGCAGGACCACATCGACGCCTACCTTGTCACCGGCCCGGCCGAGCGGCTGCGGATCCGGTCCTTCCTGCACTGGACCAGCCGCCACAACCACACCCGAGCCCTGACGGCTCCCTTCTACACCAGCTTGCTCGCCGCCGACATCATTGCCGCCGAAACACGCTGGCGCCTGGTGCACCGGCTCATCCACGAGCCCGACATCTTCATCCGCGACCGTCCGGCCGGACTGCTCCTGCTGCTGTTAGCGCAACCCCCGTCCCGGATCTGTGCGCTCAGTCGTGACGACGTCCTCGGCGACGGCACCACGCTGCGACTGCGCCTGGGCACCCACCCGGTGGAGATCCCGCCGCCGCTTGACGGCATGCTCCGCGAGCTGCTGCGCCATCCGGCCGGCAAGGCCCATCGCCTGGAGCCCGGCCCGAGCCGCTGGTTGTTCCCCGGCGCCCGGGCCGGCCGACCGATGGAGCCGGTCAGCCTGTCCCGCCGGCTCAAGGCGCTCGGCATCCGACCCCAGCCCACCAGAAACGCTTCCCTCATGGACCTCGCCGCCGAGCCCCCCGCGTTCGTCTTCAGCCCGCTGCTCGGCTTCAGTGAGCAGACCGCCGCGAACTGGATGTCGGAGAGCGGCGGCGACGATGCCCGCTACGCCGCCCACCGAATCCGCGGCAAGACCGGCGCCCGATCGCTGGACCGAGGCGATCGTGTTGCGCAAGCGCCCCGCGAGCCGTGATTCGGGCGCCCCGCCGAAGGCCAATTCGGCAGCAGCACGGAACCTTGCCAACAAGTGGACTATGCGCAGGGATTATGCGTCGTCGTGGAGATCCGATCGGACGCGGCGGGAGGGGCGGAAGGTGTAGGGATCGAGAATGTTGGGTGGGCCGGTGAGGCCGGGACCACCGTCCTTGATCCAGACGGTTATGTCGGTGGCGGCCTCGGGGTTGTTGACGAGGCCGAGCCAGACGGGCTGGCCGCCGTTCTTGCGACCTTCGGCGGAGGGCTGGACGACGATGACGTTGGCGCGCTCGCAGGCGTCGAGGCAGTCGGTGCCGCGCACGGTCGCCGTGCCGTCGAGGGCCTGGCGCAGGTCGCGGAGCTGGGCGGTCTGGTCGAGGCCGGGGACCTTGGGTGTGCCACAGCAGCAGCCGCGGCAAACGGTGATGGCGGGCCGTGCGGCCCCCGGGGCGGGTGCGGCGCGGCGTTTGCTCACGCGGTGGCCTTGGTGAGTCGGGCCAGGCGGTCTCGCGCAGGAGGCGCAGGCCGTTGAGGCCGACGATGTCGGTGGAGCCCTCGTGGCCGGCGACGCCGAGGGGTAGGGGGAGGGTGCCGATCAGTTCCCAAGCGACCAGGACGGTGAAGCACGAACGATGCGTTCGCCCAACCGTCACCGGGACAACGACGCGTTCTCCGCCAAACACCCGCCAGTACACCGACCCTCTGAGCAGGGAGAACGGACCGTCTGCTCGCCATGTCCTTCATGATCGGCACCTTCGGATTTCAAGATCCCCGACAGCGTCAGGCACTTACGGCCGTGTCGCCGGTCTGCCCTGCGATTCCGCTTCCAGGTAGACACGTTTGGGCTGGGTCGGGATCAGTCCGACGCGCCGGGCCGACCAGCCACGTCTGGTCTTCAGGGGAGTTTGTGGGCGAGGACGTCGAGTTGCTCGACGGAAGGCGGTTGGGTGAACAGTTCGCCGGCTCGCTCCGTCAGGGCGCTGCCCAGGCGGCCGTCGAGGTGGGCCTGGCATGCGTCGTCGTCGGGGAAGGCGTCGAAGATGGCGAAGGTGGACGGGCTCAGGCGCACGGCGAACCAGGCGACGGTGCCGGGCTCCTCCTGCACGAGGGCAAGGCCCTAGCGGAGATAAGGCGGCGACCTCTTCCTCCTTGCCGGGCTGGGCCTCGACCCGTACGTGCAGCGCGACGTTGATGTCGACCATGAGGGGACTCCTTTCCGGTGCTCGGCCGCCCGGGAGTGGCCGGGCACCGCCGTGACCGGTTGGTGTCGAACGGGTCTCCTGTACGGCCGCGCCGATGCCTCGTTTTCGCCCATTTTGACACCTTTCGCGGGCGTGGGAGGCTATATGTGTGGGTGGCTTCCGATGGTCGTACCGCGCTGTAGCAGCGCCCACTTCCGAAGCATGCTCAGCATCTGCCGAGAGTGAGGGAGACCGATGAAGGCTCTCGTATACGACGGGCCGCACGACGTGCGGGTGAAGGACGTGCCTGATGCGCGTATCGAGCGTCCGACGGACGTCCTGGTGAAGATCACCACGACGAACATCTGCGGGTCGGACCTGCATATGTATGAAGGCCGTACCGAGATGGAGACCGGCCGCGTCCTCGGTCACGAGAACATGGGCGAGGTCGTCGAGGTCGGGGCCGGAGTGGACAAGGTGCGGGTCGGTGACATGGTCAGTCTGCCGTTCAACATCTCCTGCGGCTTCTGCCGCAACTGCGAGCACGGGCTGACCGCCTTCTGCCTGACCACACCGGACGACCCGACGATGGCGGGCGCGGCCTACGGCTTCGCCGGCATGGGCCCCTACAACGGCGGTCAGGCCGAGTACCTGCGCGTCCCTTACGGTGACCACAACTGCCTGGTTCTGCCCGAGGATGCTCGCGAGCGGCAGGCCGACTACACGATGCTCTCCGACATTTTCCCCACCGGCTGGCACTGCACCCAGCTGGCGGGTGTGCAGCCCGGGGACTCCGTCGTGATCTATGGCGCCGGCCCGGTCGGCCTGATGGCCGCACTCTCGGCGAACCTCAAGAGCGCCTCCCAGGTCATGGTCGTCGACCGTCTGCCGGACCGGCTGGCCTTGGCCGAACAGATCGGCGCCATCCCTGTCGACGACTCCAAGGGCTCGCCGATCGATCAGGTCAACGAGCACACGAACGGTGCCGGCGCGGACCGCGGTTGTGAGTGCGTCGGTTACCAGGCCCACGACGCCTCGGGGCACGAGCACCCCAACCAGACGCTGAACAACCTGGTGCAGTCGGTGAAGTTCACCGGCACCATCGGTGTGGTTGGCGTCTTCGTCCCGCAGGACCCCGCAAGCCCCGACAAGTTGTACAAGGACGGCGAAGTCGCCTTCGACTACGGCCCCTTCTGGTTCAAGGGCCAGTCCATGGGAACCGGGCAGGCCAACGTCAAGGCTTACAACCGGCAGCTGTGCAAGCTGATCGAGCAGGGCAAGGCCAAGCCGTCCTGGATCGTCTCCCACGAACTGCCGCTCGACGAGGCCCGCGAGGGCTACCAGCACTTCGACCAGCGCGACGACGGCTGGACCAAGGTCCTTCTCCACCCCGCCGCCGGCTGACGCGCCGCCCAGAGCCCATAACCTCGGAAGCGACTTCAGTAAGGAGCTCGCACCATGACCGACGAACTGAAGGGGAAAAAGGTCGCCATCCTCGCGACCGACGGCGTCGAACGTGTGGAACTTGAAGAACCGCGCGGCGCACTGCACGGCGCGGGGGCACAGACCGAACTACTCTCGCTGCACACCGGCGAGATCAACGCCCGCCAGAGCGACATCAACCCCGCCGGCACTTTCACCGTCGACAAGAAGGTCGCTGACGCCTCCGTCACCGACTACGACGCGCTGCTGCTCCCGGGCGGCACCATGAACCCCGACCAGCTGCGCACCGACCCCGACGCCGTCACCTTCGTACGCGAGTTCATGGGCACCGGCAAACCTGTCGCCACCATCTGCCACGGACCCTGGACGCTGGCGGAGGCCGACGTCGTACGCGGCCGGCGCCTCACCTCCTGGCCCAGTATCCGCACCGACCTTCGCAACGCCGGCGCCGACGTCGTCGACGAAGAGGTCGTCGTCGACCGCCAGCTCATCAGCAGCCGCGGACCCCACGATCTGCCCGCCTTCTGCAACACCCTCATCGACCACCTGGCCGAAACACTCCAACCCGCCTGAGCAGCCCCAGCGATCAGTCCCGCTACTTGGGATCAGGAGCAAGTACTCAGCCCTGATCGCTGTCGTGCCCCTTGCCTCAGTCGGTCACGTCCGGGTCGCTCAGTCGGGCCGGGACGCTCGTCTGGCATTCCGAGCCCGAAAGCTCACAGGGAGACTTTGGGCAGGGTATCCCCCCTTGGAACATCACGCTGTACCAGCAACAGGCATAGGCAGGGTTTCTTTGTCGATGAGGTGATCAGAACGGGAAGAGGCGGCGGTGCCGGTCCCGGGGCGCCGGCGTCGAACGTTGCTCGCAGCCGGTCGAGCGCTTCAGCGTCGGCGCCGGACGCGGCCGTTGTCCGGGGGAATGTGTGATGGGTGTCGATCAGGGCCGGGCCGTGGTCGAGGACCGTCTGGAAGGCGTCCCACATCCGGTAGCGGAACCAGACCTCCAGCCCGGCGAGGCGCTCGTCGTCCAGTGGAGTGCCGTCACTGGTGCGGCGGGTACGGACGGTCGCGTCCCACGGCCGCTCCGTTGCGCGACCGCGGGTGAGGGCGCGGGCGACCTCGCTGATGCGGCGGGCGTGAAGTGCCTGGTGGCAGACGGGCAGCAGACGCTCCTTGATGGCCTGGGCGGTGTGGGCGGGCTCGCCCGTGACGACGACGCGGCGCGGGGCGTTCCCCGGGGTCAGTTCCCCGGCCGTCGCTCAGGACAGCCGTGTACAGGACGCGGGCCGTCGTGACAGCTTCGGCGAGTTCGCCGGCGTCCCACAGCCTGTCCGCCAGGTTGTCCTGGTCGGCGGCCAGGGCGTAGACCTCCACCCTGGCGCTCCGGCGGCCGGGTATCTGGCGGGCGACGTGTTCGGCATGTCGCCGAGGTAGCGGCGGTGGTGAGGGTGACGGCGACGTTGTGGTCGCGGGCGAAGCCGACCAGCTCCGCGACGGCGGCGCTCTGGCGCACGGGATCGGCCAGCGGGAAGGCATAGGTGCCGTCGTCACGCTGTGCGAAGCCGGTTGACCGCGGTGCTGTGCGAGCGCGGTGGTGCTGCTCGCCGGAGGGGATGGCGATGATGCCGGGACCGGGGCTGTGGACGACGGTGATCTGGGAGTGATGGGAGTCGGAGGGCAGAGGTTCCTTGCTGTCAACGGCGCGGATGCGGGGCCCATTGTTGGGCGGCACTCAAGATGCCGATATCGCAGGCGCGGCTGGGAGTTTGCCGACGGGTTCGGCATGTGAGTCGGTTCGTGGGCGGCGGCACCTTGCCGATGAAGAAGGCCGTCGGCCGCGAGCCCGTGGTGCCGCCGGAACGGAACAGCGGGTGTTCATCGCGGCCGTGGTACGGCGGCGCGGCACCGGCGCGGGTGGCGTGGTGTCGTCCGGCGGCGCGATGCGCAGGCTGGGGTCGAGCTCGACTGGGTAGCGGGCTGCGGTGAGCATGTCGGCGGCCCAGGAAGCGTGCTCGGTCTCCCAGGCTTCGCCCATGTCGAAGGGCAGGCGTACCCATTGCCCGTACAGGGTGGGGAAGGTCATGAACTCCGCCTGTCTGTGGGCGGTGGCGGCGAAGGCATCGACGGCCCCTTCGACCTCGACTTGGCCCCCTTGCCCCCGGAGGATGCGGATCGGGTCACTGCTCACGCCCGTTTGCCCTGTCCCCGCCCGCCGGGCGGGGCGGCGCCGATGCTGGGGGCGTAGGGGGGGCTTGGGCGGGACCGGCCGGGCGGCGGGCGGTGTGGTGGTGAGGGCGGCACCGTGCTGGGGCGGGCGGATGCCGGCGGCCTGCGCAATCCGGGTACGGCGCTCCAGCAGCCCGTTGCGTACGGCCGACCGCGGCGGTGCGGGTGTGGCGGCGGGGTCGAAGGCGAGGTCGGCCTTCACGGTGTAGCCGAGTTGGCGCAGGTCGTGGACGGCTTGGCGGGAACGCCGTGGGCCGGCTGTCTCCGGGGGGGAGCCGGTACAGGCCGGGAGTGCCGGGGACTTGTTCGAACTGTTCGCGGGCCAGGAACCAACTGCCTATTTGTACGGGCATGTTCGGGCGGTGCGGGCGACGAAGCCGTAGTCGTGGTGGATGCCGAAGATGAAGTGAGTGGATGGGTCCACAGGCGAAGGCGGCTCTTCCTGTTGTGATCGGGGGCGTGAGGGGCCGGTGGGCGGTGGGGGTTAGTGGCGCCGGGGGGCGCCGGGGTGGTGCGGTGGTCCGTCGAGCGGGGGCGAATGGCGGTGGCCGGGGTGGGGCTGGGTGGCGCGGACGGTGACGAGCGGAGCCAGAGCGGCGGGGACGGTCTCGGTGGCGGGCCGGGTGACTGGCTCGGGGGAGAGTGTGTGGCTGAGCACGGAGTTCACGACGACCGGCGGGGTCTGGTAGGTGAAGGAGATCGCCCACAGCCCGCCGTGTTCGGCAGTTGAAGCGCCGATGTGCCAGACGAGGGACTCGTCGCCCAGCAGGGGTGGCGCGGGGGAGTCGTCGGGGCGGCCGATCATGAAGGCGTGGCCGTCACGGGACTGGAACCCGGCGAGACCGTGGTCCTCGATGTGATCCCACCGGTGTGCATCGACCTTCGGAGCGATCAGGTCCGGGTCGGGGCCGATCCCGTAGATGAGGTGGTCGGGGTCGGCTTCGAGGCGGTCGGCGATGGTGGTGGTCAGAGTGGCGAGGACCTCGACGGGTGTGTTGCCGGCGATGTCGGCTCTCCACCGTTCGGGGGCTCTGGGACCGGTGCGCGCGGTGATGACCAGGTGCGGGCCGAGCCCTTCGGCCCGCTGGTCGTGGTGCACGGTGACGCGCCCGCAGACACTGGTGGCCGTGAGCGTGAACGCGCCCGTCCGGCATAGCCAGTCACGTGCCGTGCCGAACGTCGCTATGTGTGCCTGGTGCTGGGTGGGCCGGCTCGCCGCCAGATAGCGGGGGCTGATGTGGACGGTGCCGTCAGCCGCGGCCTTGTCGTGGTTGTGTGTCATGGAGGGGGTTCCGTATTCGGGGCGGTCAGTGTGTTGGGCGCGCTGGCGCGCTGATCGCGGGCGGATGCGCGCCGGCCTGGGTGAGGGAGGTCAGGGTGGCTGGTCCACGCGGGTCGGCGGCGGGAAGTGCCGCCGGCCCGCCGGTGAGGGCGGCGTGGGCGAGCCGGATGAATGACTCGCTGTCGCTCAGCCACGTCTCGATGGCCGGCATCACCTGTGTCCCGAGCCGCATCCGGGCTTCGCCCGGGGACTCGGCCATCAGCGCCGGAGGGAAAGACGTCGGGTCGGTCAGCCGCTCGTTCCATTCGTCGCAGGCCGGCTTGCTGCTGGCCAGGGCATCGCACAGGCGCGGCAGCGCGGCGGCGTCCTTTGGCCGGCCGCCGGCGGGACGGCACTTCTCCAGCAGGGTGGGGGCGTGGGTGAGGACGTCATGGAATTCGAGCCAGGCGCGCTCGGCGAAGGTTCCCTCCAGCTCGGGCAGCAGCCTCGGGTCGAGAGGGACGCCGTCTATCCCTGGTCGTGTCCGGGGCGCTCGATCAGCAGCAGGCTGATGTCCGCCCCGTCACCTAGCCGCGCGGCGTAGGGAACGCGGCCCGTCTGTACGGCTTGGGAGAGTTCCCCCGAGTCCCACAGCCAGGGCACCAGGTCCTCCTGCCACACGGGGTGGTTGTAGACCTCCAGCGCGGCGGCCCACCGGCCGGGCAGCTGCGCGGCAAGGTCCTGTGCGATATCGCCGAGGAAGCGCCGGCTGCTCGTGGTCACGATGATCCGGTGGCGTTGCGCGGCCCGTACAAGGGCGGTGACCGTGGCGCGGGCGGTATCGGGATCGTCCGCCGAGAGGACATATGTGCCGTAGTCACCGAACTGGAAGCCAGCGGTTTCGAGGGCGGTCTGCGCCCAGGGGTACTGCTCACCATGGGCGATAGCGACGATGCCGGTATCGCGGCTGAAGGAGAGCGTGATCGTCCCCGATCGACGCGATCCGGCCCTCGATGCGCTGGGTGAGGATCTCGTCGTCGTGCGCTCGCGGGTCGGGTAGCCGCCGGGCGTATCGGGAGATGCGTGTGCCGAGGCGGAGCAGGTGGTCGGGGTTGTCGACATCGGTGGCCAAGGGCTGCTTTCCGTTCAGGAGTGAAGCAGGCCCGCTGTTCAGCCCGGCCGCCCTCGCCGCGGAGGCTGTCGGACACGGTGTCCCGGGTGCCGGATGCCTGGACGATGCTGTCGGCAGGGGCGGTAAGAGCCCGGATGCGCGCCTGCCGCGCTGGCTCCTCGTAGCGGGGAAACAGCCGGCGCCGTCCGCAGGGGCAGTGCGCTCCGGATCGGTGCCGACGGTGATGGTTGGCGGCACTTGGCCGTCGTCGGGATCGGTCAGATGGACGGGGATCGACGGGGCGCAGGGACTGGTGCCGGTATGCGGGATGCCGGTGGTGGGCGCGGGGGTCCAGGTGTCGGGCAGGTGTTCGGCTACGGCGGTGGTGAAGGCGGCGAGGTCGGTGCGGGGCCGGGGCATGGATTGCGTGGTGGGTGAGGGGTCAGCGTGAGCGGCCGGGGCTGGGTGGCGGGTGACGCGGGTTGCGGGGGCAGTGCCGTCACGGCGGCGCTGTGGTTGGTGGCGTGTGGCTGCCGGCTGAAGCGGGGCGGGGAACCGAGAGCGCGTATCCGGTCGACGGCCAGGTGCAGGTCTTCGCCGAGGCCGCGGACGGTGGCTGCCGCGTCCTCGAAGCCGTCGTACAGGTCGAAGCCGTCGTCGAGTTCGGATTCTTTAGCTTTTTCGGCTGCGGCCTCGAAGAAGTCCGGAGGCGTTCCAGCAGGCCGTCAGTGGGATGCGGGACCTCGTCGGTCAGTGCGGCGGCGTGCTCGTACGACGCGGAGGCGTTGAGCTGGTCGGTGAGATGGAGAACCGCGTGGCCGTGGACGTATCGGCCATCCGGACCGGGCGGCGTGCCGGTGTTCTCGTCGGTGGACAGGAAGGCTCCAGGGTGGGGTTCGGGATGGGCGAGCCGACCGGGCGTTGGCTCTGTGACTGTGTCTTCGGGGGCGCGGGCATTGGTGTGCACGGCCCCGAATAGAGAGGGATGGCGGTCGAGTTCGTCGACCCAGCGAAGGAGACGGGGGAGGTTCTTGGTCGCATCCGTCCTGCGCGGCGAACGCGGCCGGAATACCCAGGGCACGGATACGGGCCAGCCAGGGAAGGGACTCGGAGAGCGCGCCTGCCGCGTCGAACGGGACATCGGGAGCGACCGCCCACAGACAGCGGTCGGAGCCGTATCGCTGGACGGTGCGGTCCAGCCACGCGTACCACGCATCGTGACCGGGCCAGCCCTGGCCGAACTTGCCGTTGTCGCAGGCGTATTCGGCGGCGGGCGGAATCACGGCGCCTTGCGCCGGCGTGGTCATGCAGCTGATCAGTCCGGCGCTCATCGCGGCTCGTATGTCAGGCCCCGAGGGCGTGCCGAGGTACAGCGCGGCGCAGCTTCCGGAAGGGCAGCCACCGGCTGACCAGGAGTGTGATGCCGTGCCTGTCATCGAGGCGGGGGTCCGGCAGCGGGGCCGTACAGCTGCTGTATATGCCGTCGTAGCCGGTCGCGGTGGGGTGGGTGATGAAGGAACGGGTCGCAGGAGAAGTCTCCAGGGGGTTGTGCTACCGGCCGGCAGTCGGGCCGGCGGGCGGCGGGCCGGGCGGAGCCGGGGGAAGACCCGGCGCGGTCTTCGGAGCCGGGGGCGGCTGTGCGGGCGTGGGGTCGTACATGACGCGCAGGACGGCAAGGTCGGCTTCGTCGGCGAGGGCGAGGACGGAGAGGCTGCCGCTGGCCGCTTCCATCAGCAGCTTGGCCGCAGACCCCTGCTCGGCGGCCCGGTGGCGGTCGCCCCACCGGGCGATGGCCACGAGGAGGTCGCTCATCGTGCTCAGAGCGGGTTGGGCGGCGTCCAGGAGACGCTGGGTGACGGCACTGACCTCGGCAAATGTCTCGGCCGCGGCGAGGGCGGCGAGGTACGGTGCCGGATCCGGCACCGGGAACGGCTCGGCGGGGAGTGGGTGCTCGGCGAGGAACGGCTCGGCGTCCCGGCGTGCCCAGCGCAGCAGGTCGCCGCGGGTGGCGATGCCGAAGTGGGCGGCGGCGATCTGTTCGGCATCGCGGCCCACATTGATGTCCAGGCCGTCACTGGGCAAAGCCGCGCAGCCAACGGTCAGCATTGGTGGCTCCATGCCACTCGGCGTCATCCGGCAACCCCGTAAGTCCTACGGCACGCCTGCTGGCGTACTCCTTGAGGCAATTGCTCGTACTGCGACAGGTGGGCGCAGGGACGTAGCCGCTGGATCATCTCCTGTCGGTGTGATCCGGGAAGTACTTGAGGACACGCGGCGGCCGTGGCCCGGCCGCCGCTTCTCTCGATCAGTGCATCGCCGACCGGCGGGCTTCGAGGAGGACCGGGCGTAGTACTGCGGTACTAATGGGCTCCGCCGGATTCGGTTCCGCGGTACGGGATGGTCGCCCGGTACCGCTCCTAGGTTGAGATCGCGGGTCAGTCAGGCCCAGCTCACCCAATGATCTCTTCTCCTGGTGGGAGTAATCCGTGGCCACCTTCCTCTATCGGCTCGGCCGGCTGTCGTTCCGGCGACGACGCATCGTCGTGATGCTGTGGATCGCCGTCCTGGCCGCCATCGGCATCGGCGCCATGAGTGCGCCCGGCACATCCTCCGGGGCCCTGAGCGTTCCGGGCACGCAGTCTCAGCGGGCGATCGACCTGCTGCGGAAGGAGTTCCCGCAGGCGTCCGCCGACGGCGCCACCGCGCGTGTGGTGTTCGAGGCGCCCGGCGGGCAGAAGCTCACCTCCGGCGTCAACAAGGCCGAGGTCGAGTCCCTGGTGGCGAAGCTGGAGAAGTCGCCGCAGGTGTCGGGCGTCACCGACCCCTTCACCAGCGGCCTGGTCAGCAAGTCCGGCACCATCGCTTACGCCCAGGTGTCCTACAGGGTTGCCCAGGCCGACGTCAGCGGCGCGGCCCACGCCGTCCAGACCGACGTCGTCGCGCAGGGCGAGAAGGCCGGCCTGAAGGTGAGCCTGGGCGGCAATGCCGTCAAGGGCGAGTCTGCGAGCAAGGCGGCCGAGCTGATCGGGGTCGGGGTCGCCGCCGTCGTCCTGGTGATCACCTTCGGTTCGCTGATCGCGGCCGGACTGCCCCTGCTCACCGCGATCCTCGGGGTGGCCGCGGCCGTCCTGTCGGTCACGCTCGCCACGCATTTCTTCGACCTGGCCTCGGCCTCCACGACCCTGGCGCTGATGCTGGGCCTGGCCGTCGCCATCGACTACGCCCTGTTCATCGTCTCCCGCTACCGCAACGAGATCCGCGACGGCCAGGAACCC
Organism: Streptomyces sp. NPDC051662; assembly: GCF_040681655.1. Taxonomy (NCBI): domain Bacteria; kingdom Bacillati; phylum Actinomycetota; class Actinomycetes; order Kitasatosporales; family Streptomycetaceae; genus Streptomyces; species Streptomyces sp. NPDC051662. The sequence continues at coordinate 82,199 of NZ_JBFAZD010000020.1, read as the reverse complement.
GAGGAAGCCTGTGGACGGGCCCTGGGCACCGCCGGCTCGGCGGTCGTTTTCGCCGGTCTGACCGTGATCGTCGCGCTGAGCGGCCTGAGCGTCATAGGCATCGGCATGCTCACCTCGATGGGGCTGGCCTCGGCCTTCGCCGTCGCCGTCGCCGTGATCATCGCACTGACCCTGCTGCCCGCCATGCTCGGCTTCGCCGGGATGCGGATCATGAAGAGCAAGATGCTGACCCGCCGTATGAAGGCGCTGGAGCGCGGCGAGGGCGAGTCGATGGGCGTGCGCTGGGCAAGGTTCGTCACCCGCAACCCGGTCAAGGTACTCGCGGTCTCGGTGGCCGGCCTGGCCCTGCTGGCCATCCCCGCGATGTCCCTGCAGATGGCCCTGAACGACGACTCCGGAAAGCCTCCCGGCAGCACCCAGCGCATCGCCTACGACACCCTCAGCGAGGGGTTCGGGCCGGGCTTCAACGGCCCGCTCACCGTGGTCGTCGACGCCCGGGGCAGCGACAGTCCCAAGGCCGCTGCCCAGGACGCGTACGCCATGCTGGGCAAGCTGGATGACGCCGCCGCCGTTCGTCCCCCTTCCTTCAACCAGGCGGGCGATGTGGCCCTGCTCGGTGTCGTCCCCAAGAGCGCCCCCACCAGTGAAGCCACCAAGGACCTCGTGGGCGAGATCCGCGACCACAGCGCCGCCCTGCACCAGGACACCGGCGCCGACCTGATGGTCACCGGCCTGACCGCCGTCAACATCGACGTCAGCAGCAAGCTCTCCCAGGCCCTTGTGCCCTACCTGGCCATCGTCGTGGGCCTGGCCCTGGTCCTGCTCCTGCTGGTCTTCCGGTCGATCGTGATCCCGCTCAAGGCCGCCCTCGGCTTCCTGCTCAGCGTGGCCTCCACTCTCGGAGTCGTGGTCGCTGTCTTCCAGTGGGGCTGGCTGAAGGACCTCTTCGGCGTCGACCAGACCGGCCCCATCGTCAGCCTGCTGCCCATCGTGCTGATCGGCGTCGTGTTCGGACTCGCCATGGACTACGAGGTCTTCCTCGTCTCCCGCATGCGGGAGGAGTACGTCCACGGCGCCGACCCCACGCAGGCCATCGTGGAGGGCTTCCGGCACAGCGGCCGGGTGGTCACCGCGGCCGCGGTCATCATGGTCTCCGTCTTCTCCGGATTCCTCCTCGACAACGAGGTGCTGATCAAGTCCATCGGCCTGGGACTCGCCGCCGCCGTGTTCATCGACGCCTTCGTCGTCCGGATGACCATCGTCCCCGCGGTGATGGCCCTGCTCGGCCGACGGGCCTGGGCTCTGCCGAAGTGGCTGGACCGAATCCTGCCCGACGTGGATGTCGAGGGCGAGAAACTGCGCCACGCGCTCGAAGCCGAGCAGACGGTCTCCGCGCCTGAACCCGTACTCGCCGGTGTCGCCGCGGGGGTCCACGCGGGCTCGGACGACCACGGCGCCCCCCGCACCTTCACCGGCGTCCACGCTTCCTTCGACACGGACACGCCGGCACCTGCCCAGCGGGCCCCCAGGAAGTCACGAGGACTGTCCGGGCTCAAGCAGCGCCTCGCACGGGGCGGCGACGCCACCGCCCCCGCCGACTCGACGGAGCCGAAGGCACCGGCACGCAGGAAGCTGCTGAAGAACCCGATCCGCAGGCGTTGACGAGAGCGAGCCGCAGCACCGGCTTCCACACGGCTCCTGACATGACGGCCGTCTCTCACCGGCCGTCTCTCCTGCCCCGCCCGCCGGCCCGATCCCCCTCGGGCCGGCGGGCGGTCTCGACACCGCGAAGGGCCCACCCGTGACCGCATCGAGCGCGCCCGCTCCCGCCCCACGCCCGGACGAGCGCCAGTTCCTTCAGGCTCTGACGAACGATCCCGAGCAGCGCGTGATCGCCTCGGTCATGTCCCGGCTCGCCTCGTGGCGGCGGGCCGACCGGGCCCGTCCCCGGGTCCGGCGCTGGGGTGTCCCGGTCTTGTGCTTCGCGGGCGGCAGCGACGCCTACCTCAACCCTTACAACGTCAGCGACCCCCAGCTGCCGATCATCCTCGCCTTCTGCGTCCCGCTGCTGTGGCGGGAACGACGCCCCATGCTGGTCTTCGCCCTCACCACGGCCGTTTCCATCGTGTCGCTTCCCCTGGGTGTGCTGACCGGCGCCGAATTCGCCCGGATGGTCGCCCTGTTCAATGTCGGCCGTCACTGCCCTCCGCGCCTGCTGGCCGCCGCCACCGGCGTCACCCTCGTCCAACTCGTGGCATGGGCCTACTTCTTCTGGCGCGGACACCAGTTGGAGTACGTCACGCGTCCGGAGCCCGTGACGTTGCTGGCGATGATCGCCGTGGTGGCGTTCGCGGCACTCGGCCTGCTCCTGCGGCTGGCCTACGCCTACATCGACGCCCTGAAGAAGCAACGCGACCAGCAGGCCCGTCTCGCCACGGCGCAGGAACGCGCCCGTGTCTCCCGCGAGATGCATGACATCCTCGGCCACACCCTCGCCGTCATCGTCGGCCTCGCCGACGGCGCCGCCGGGCTCGCCGAGACCAAGCCCGAACGCGGCGCCCAGACTCTCCGCATCATCGGCGCCAGCGGCCGCGACGCCCTGGCCGAACTGCGCCGCCTGCTCGCCGTCATCGGCAACGACAACGACCGGCCGCACGATGCCCCGCTCGCCCCGCAGCCCGGCCTCGCCGACCTCGACGCGCTGCTCGACCGGGTACGCGCCGCCGGCCCCACCATCGCCCTGCACGCGCACGGTGACCTCAGCAGCCTGGCCCCTGGGCTCCAGCTCTCCGCCTACCGCATCATCCAGGAGGCCCTGACCAACACCGTCAAGTACGCCGCCCGCGACACCTCGGTCCACGTCTCCATCACCGCCGACCCCGACACCGTACGCATCACAGTCGAGGACAACGGCCCGCCCCGCACCCACGCACGACGTGGCCGGACGGGCAGCGGCAGGGGACTGGTCGGTATGCGCGAGCGCGCCACCCTGTACCGGGGCGAGGTCACCGCCGGCCGCAACCCTCACGGCGGCTGGACCGTCCACGCCCTCCTCATCCCCAACGCGCCTGCCAACTCCTCGGAGAAGCGCCCCGTTTGACACTGCCTTCATGGTCGAACGCCGAGCCTTGGCGCGGCTTGGCGTTTCGGCATGCCGCCAGGGCCCGGCCTCACCGCCGTTGCGAGGCCGCGGACGTCGGCGCATCAGTCCGCACACCCCGAACGCCGCCCCGACACTGTCCTGACAGACGTCCGCGTGCCCGGCATGGGCGAAATCGAGACCACCCGGCACCGCTCGGCACGAGCCGACCGCCGCCATCAGCGCGGTCGCAGCCGGAGGCGCCGTCATCCCGCCGAACCTCACCCGTCGGCTCATCGACCCCGTCCGCCGACGGTCACCCGCCTCCATACCCTGGACCGCTCGTCGCGGCCGTGAGGAGGACGGGCTCTGGTACCCCGGTACTAGTCGGCGTCGCGGCATTCCCTCCCGCGGTGCCGTGGCATCGGTCGATTCCGCTTCTAGGTTGAAGTCCGGGACTGGTCAGGCCCGTCCAGGCAATGACGTTCTTTCCCGGCGGGAGCAACTTTGCGTCCATCGTTCTGCACCGACTCGGGCCGGTCGGCGTTTCCTCCACCTCCACTGGTCGTCCACTTGCGGATCTTCCTCCTGGCGTCCACGTTCGTGGGATCGGCGCCGACGCCCCGGCCGGCCGGGGTGGGCGGCCTGAGACTCGCCGTGACATCCGGCTCCGCCTCGCCTCCGACGTGTTCGAGGGCCGGAAACCGCGCCACGCGCTCGAAGCCCGGCAGGCCGCCCGCCCCACGGCCGCCTTCTCCCGAGATTCGGCTCCCGGCTCAGATGGCGCGGGCAGGGGCGGGTGCGGTGACCAGGCCAGGACGGCCGCCGACCCCAAACCGTTGGCAGCCGTACGATTACGGAAGAGCGGTCGACCCCGGTCGGCGTTCTCCCCCAGTCGCCGCCCGTCCGTCCATCACCCGGGGACCGGCGAGCGGCTCGCCTGCACCGCGAAGGGCCCAGACCTTGCCCCCCACGCCCCCACAGGATTCCCGGCCCGGGCGACACGTTCCCGACCGACCCGAGCTGCCCGAGGCACTGACGAGCGACGCTGAGCAGCGTGTGATTGTGTCGATCATCGCTCGGCTGTCTTCCTGGCGGTGGGCGGACCGGGCCCATCCCCGGGTCCGGCGGTGGGGCGTACCGCTGTTCTGCTTCGCCCTGGGCCTTCCATCCGTACTCAACCCCGCGGGCGAAACCGGAGTCGCCGAAGAGCTGATCCTCACCGCCGTCCTGGCCGCCCCCCTGCTCTGGCGGGAGCGCAGGCCCATGTTGGTCTTCGTACTCACCAGTGCCACCGCCGCGCTGACGGCCTACACAGGGTCCCTCCACGGTGCCAACGCCAGCGCCGACGTCGCACGCCTCGTAGCCCTGTTCAACGTGGGCCGCTTCGCCACCCCCGGCCGGCTGCTCATCGCCCTGGCCATCTCCCTGACGCAGCTCGTGGCCTGGGCCGCCGGGCTGTGGGGCGAGGGTCAACCGGAGTACGCCGCACGCTCGGAACCCGTCATTCTGCTGGGGATGGTGACGGTGATGGCCATCGCCGGCCTCGGCCTGGCCACCCGCCTGGTCAATGTCGTCATCGCCGCCCTGCAGAAGGAGAAGGACCAGCAGGCCCGCCTCGCCGTCGCCCAGGAACGCGCCCGCGTCTCGACGGAGATGCACGACATCCTCGGCCACACCCTCGCCGTCATCGTCGGCCTCGCCGACGGCGCCGCCGGCCTGACCGAGACCAAGCCCCAGCGGGGTGCCGAGACCCTACGGATCATCGCTGACAGCGGCCGCGGCGCCCTCACCGAACTGCGCCGGCTCCTCGCCGTCATCGGCGACGGCAACGACCGGCCGCACGATGCCCCGCTCGCCCCGCAGCCCGGCCTGGCCGACCTCGATCCGCTGATCGAGCGCGTCCGCGCCGCCGGCCCGAGCGTCGCCCTCGACACCGACGGCGACCTCACCGTGCTGGCCCCCGGCCTCCAGCTCACCGTCTACCGCATCGTCCAGGAAGCCCTCACCAACTCCCTCAAGTACGCCGCCGCCGACACCTCCGTCAGCGTCCGGGTAATCGTCGGGCCCGGCACGGTCCACATCGACGTCGAGGACACCGGCCCCCTCCGCGCACCCCGCTCCCGAAGGCGGAGCACCGCAAACGGCCGCGGCCTGATCGGCATGCGCGAACGCGCGGCCATCTACCAGGGCCAGGTCACCGCCGGACCCAACCGTGAGGGCGGCTGGAGCGTCCACGCCCGGCTCCTCACCACCCCGCCCGTCACCATGACCAAAACGGAGAATCCCCGCGCATGACCACCGTGCTCATCGTCGACGACCAGGCCCTGCAACGCCTCGGCTTCAGCATGCTTCTGGAACAGCACGCCGACCTCACCCTCATCGGTGAAGCCACCCACGGCGCCGAAGCCGTCCGCATGGCCGCCGAGCTGAAGCCCGATGTCGTCCTGATGGACGTTCGCATGCCCGGCATGGACGGCATCGAGGCCACCCGACGCATCATCCAGTCCGGCGGACGCTCGCGCATCCTGGTCCTGACCACTTTCGACCTCGACGAATACGCCTATGACGCCCTGCGCGCCGGAGCGTCCGGGTTCCTGCTGAAAGACGCCATGCCCGATGAACTCGTCGCCGGCATCCGCGCGGTGGCCGCCGGAGACGCCGTCATCTCGCCTGGTCTGACCCGCAAGCTCATCGACGCCTTCGGCAGCCGTCTGCCGGGCCACACGCCTGAACAGCAGCGGCAGCTGGCCCGCCTCACCAACCGCGAACGCGAAGTACTCACCGCCATCGCCACCGGCTGGAGCAACACCGAGATCGCCGAACGCTTCTCCCTCGCCGAGTCCACTGTCAAGTCACACGTGAGCAGCATCCTCACCAAGATCGGGGTCCGGGACCGGGTCCAGGCCGTGATCTTCGCCTACGACACCGGCCTCGTCAGACCTGCGTGAACATGACCGGAAGACTCTGTACCGGGCTCGGGCGCCTGTCCCTCGGCTTCAGGCGATCGGCGCCTTCTTCGCCACAGCAGCGAGCCCCCGATCGCCATCAGAGCGACCAGGGCGAGGGCAGGGCCGCCCAGCGTGAGGACGCGCTGGAGAGAGGTCGCGGCGGCGTATCCGACACCCGCTTCCGCCGTGGCCCACACACAAGCTGCGACGACGCTGTACGGAGCGATCCGCCGGTAGGGCAGACGGGTGGCGCCCGCGGTGTGCGGGACGAGGGTGCGCACCACCGGCAGGAAGCGGGCCGCGAAGACCGCTCGGCCGCCGTGGCGCGTCATCAGCGTCTCGGCCCTGGCCCACGCGGCATCCGGAACGCGACGGCCCAGGTGGCCGCCGCGCAGCCGGTCACCGAGATACCTGCCGGTGCGGTGGGCGAGGAAGTCACCCGCCACCACGGCGCCGGCTGCGACTGCGATGACGAGGAGAATGTCGACGTGACCGGTACGGGCCAGCGCGCCCGCGGTCAGGAGCAGGGACAGCGTCGGGACGAAGGCGCCGACGAGAAGGATCGACTCGGCCAGGACCGCAGCGGCCACCACGGTGTACGCCGAGGCCGGCGGGAGGTGGCCGAGGATGTCGGAGAGCACGTTCACCGCCTCGTCCCGTCGAACTGCGGCGTGGGCTGGTGCGCGGAGACGAGGGGTCGTTGCAGATGCCAGACGTAGGCGGGGGGAACGTTGGCCCATACCGTCCAGCGGCCCGTGGCGTAGGTGTGCTGGTAGGCGGCCATGATCTCGTCCACGGCGGCGTGGCGGCGGGCTTCGGCCCGCGATGCCGTCAGAGCGCGGGCCTTGCGGGTGCCGAGGTAGGCGAAGTAGGTCAGCGTGCCGCCGGGGTGGAGGAGTCCCATGTAGCGGGCCATGATGCGCTCGACCTGCACGGGCGTGAAGTTGGTCAGGGGCAGCCCGGAGACGATCACGTCGTACCGCTGGTCGGTGTCGAGCTGCTCGACATAGGTCTGATGCACGTTCACCTGCGCGGACGTGGCTGTCAGGTGCGGGTGTGAGGTGACGAGGTGGCGCAGTCGCGAGGCGAAGCGCGGGTTGGCCTCGACGATGTCCAGGCGGCTGCCCCGGGACAGCCGCGGTATCAGGGCCCGGGTGACCGGGCCGGTGCCGGCACCGGCTTCCAGGACTGCCAGCGGGTGGGGCGCCTGAGCCCGTACGGGGTCGGTGAGCGCGCGGGCCAGGGCCTTGCCGCTGGGGGCTATGGCACCCGTGGTGCGCAGATCACGGGCCGCTTCGATCAGGAACATCCAGCCTTCGGCATTGCGCTGCGCCAGGACATGGTCGTGGGAGGTGGTCCGGTCGTTCATGGAATTGACGCTAGAAAGTCGCGTCCGGCATAAGATCCGCCGTTCTGCGACGGTGTCCCCCTGCGAAAGTAGGGGGTGGACATCGCCGATCGTCAGACGGAAGGGAGCGGGAGTTTGCCTAGGATCGCCCAGGTGAGCAGAAGCAGGACCCCGAAGTGGGCAGCGGCCTTCGGGCGCGTAGGACTCGTGGCGTTTCTCGCACTGGCCGCTGCGGTGAACGGAGCATCGATCAGCGGCGGTCAGCTCCTGGCCCCGGTCATCGCCTCCGTGGTGGTGTGCGCGGTGGCCCTGCTCGTGCCGCGGCTGCCATGGCCTTTCGCCCCGTTTCTGGTCACCGCGGTCACAGTGTGGTGGGGATGGCTCACGGTGCCGCTGCTGGGAATCGTCATGTTCGACCTGTCCGTGGCCCGCCGGATGCGGGTGGCAGTGGGCTGCGCCGTCGTGGCGCTGGGCGCCAATCTGCTCGGCTACCCGGCAACCCGGCTGTGGGCCGAACAGCGGTATGTGTCCGCGCTGGTCGTGCTGCTCTTCGCCGTCGTCGTCGGACTGTGGCTCGGTAACCGCCGGCGTCTGCTCCAGGCGCTGGCCGCTGAAATGAAGCATCTGCGCATCGAGTCACAGCTGCGCGAAGAGGCCGCACGGGTCGCGGAACGGTCCCGTATCGCCGCCGAGATGCACGACGTCCTGGCCCACCGCCTCAGCTTGATCGCACTGCACACCGGTGTACTGGCCACCAAGAGCGACACACTGCCCGCACCCGTCGCCGAACGACTCGGTCTGCTGCGCACGACGTCCGTCGAAGCCCTCGCCGACCTGCGCGACGTTCTCGGCGTGCTGCGCGACCCCGACGCCACGCCGACCAGCGCCGCCCTCACGCCGATGATGAGGGAGGTAGAGGAACTGGCCGACGAGGCCCGCGCCGCCGGCCAGCACATCGAGCTGACCACCGACGGCCTTCCGGAGCAGGCTCCCACCACCCACCGTCTGGCCCTGTACCGCATCGTCCAGGAAGCACTGACCAATGCCCGCAAGCACGCCGACGGTGCTCCAGTGACCGTACGCATCGACTACGGGCCGCCGGCCACACTCGTCGAGGTCACCAACCCCTCCGGTACACCCCGCACGGACACCGTCGGCTCCGGCTACGGGCTCGTCGGCCTGCGCGAACGCGTCACCACGCTCGGCGGCCACCTGAACGCCGGGCCGGCCGGCGCGGGTGCCTGGCGGCTGGCCGCACGCATCCCCCACCCCGCCGCCATCGAACAGAACGGCCCCCGCACATGATCCGCACCATGATCGTCGACGACGACGCGCTGGTCCGCCTCGGCCTGACCGACCTCCTGGACGGCGACCCCGGCATCGAGGTCGTCGCCCAGGCCCCCGACGGCCTGAAGGCCATCGAACAGGCCACCGCCCACCGCATCGACGTCGCCCTCGTGGACGTACGCATGCCCCGCATGGACGGCATCACCGCCACCACCCGCCTGCGAGCCCTCCCCCACCCGCCGAAGGTGATCACCCTGACCACCTTCGACCTCGACGAATACGTCTACAACGCCCTCGCCGCCGGAGCCGACGGATTCCTCCTCAAGGACACCGACCCAGCCGAAATCCTGCGCGCCGTCCACTTGGTCGCCGCCGGCTCGGCCATGCTCCACCCCACCGCGGCCCGCCGTCTCATCGACCGCTACCACGCCACCAACCAGCCCGAAGCAACCGCGGCCCACGCCCGGCTGGACCGGCTCACCCCCCGCGAACGCGACGTACTCACCCTGCTCGCCCAAGGCGACACCAACGCCGACATCGCCACCCGCCTCGCCATGCGCGAGAGCACCGTCAAAGCCCACGTCAGCCGCATCCTGACCGCGCTTGAAGTCACCAACCGCGTCCAGGCCGCCCTCCTGGCCCGCGACGCCGGCCTCACCACCTGACGAGCGGTAGACAGGAAACAGGAAAGGCGAGGTTCGACAGCCTTGAAGCGATGCCCTACTCCGCCCCCGCGGCCTTCGCGGCGGCCGACTTCGCCGGGGCAGGGACCTCCGCCGGCGCTCTGCCAGGGATGAGACTCGCGAAGGTGAAGGTGAGGACACCGGCGCCCACACCCAGGGCCAGGACAGCCCGCAGGCCGTTCTCCGTCGGGATGTGCACGCCGTGGAAATCGGTGGTCATGTGGGCCAGGATCAGACCGGCGACGGCGCTGGAAACGGTCGTGCCGATGGAACGCATGAGCGCGTTGAGGCCGTTGGCAGCGGCGGTCTCGGACACCGGCACGGCTTCCATGATCAGCGCGGGCAGCGCGCCGTAGGCGAAGCCCACTCCGGTCGCGACGATGCAGGAGGCCACGATGACCTGCCAGACCCCGGACATCATCACCATGGTGATGAGGTAGCCCACTGCCACGACCGCGGACCCGATCATGAGGGTCACCTTCGGTCCCATGCTCTTGGTGATGCGCGCTCCGTACGGAGAGACCGCCATCATCACCAGGCCCTGCGGAGCCATGACCAGGCCGGTGACGATCAGGGACTTGCCCAGACCGTAGCCGGTGGCCTCAGGCATCTGGAGCAGTTGCGGCAGCGCCATGTTCATCGAGAACAGGACGAGGCCCAGTGCCAGCGCGGCGAGGTTGGTGAGCAGTATCTGCGGTCGTGCGGTGGTGCGCAGGTCCACCAGGGGCTGCGGGGTGCGCAGTTGGAACCAGCCCCACAGCGGCAGCACGATCACGGCCACGGCGAACAGGGAGAGGACCGTGCCGCTTCCCCATCCCCAGTCCTGGCCCTTGGAGACCGCGAGCAGCAGGCAGACCAGGCCCAGTGCCAGGCCGGCCGCCCCCGTCAGATCGAAGCGCCCGCCCGTACGCGTCCTCGACTCGGGCACCAGCAGGACGACGAGTCCGGCGGAGAAGGCGCTGAGGACCGCGGAGACCCAGAACAGTACGTGCCAGTCGAAGTTGTCGACTATGACCGCGGAGACGGGCAGGCCCAAGGCGGCACCGACGCCGAGGGAGCCGACCATCGCCGACATCGCCGCGGGCAGTCTCTCGGCGGGCAGTACCTCACGCATGATGCTCACGCCCAGCGGCACCACGCCCGCCGCCAGACCCTGCAACGCCCGGCCGACGATCATCGGAGCGAGGGAGTCGCTCAGCGCGCAGATCACCAAGCCCACCAGCATCAGGCAGATGCCGAGCAGGAGCATGCGCCGCTTGCCGTACATGTCGCCGAGCCGGCCCGCCACGGGAGTGGCGACAGCGCCGCACAGCAGCGTGGCCGTGACGGCCCAGGCGGTGTCCGAAGCCTTGGCGTCCAGCAGTTGGGGCAGGAGGGGAACGATCGGGATCACCAGGGTCTGCGTCAACGCGCCAATGATTCCGGTGAGGGTGAGGGCCGCCACCATGGCGTCCAGCCGCAGTGGCGGGGAATTCTGTGCCTGGGCGTCCGGCGGGTGTGTTCTGGACATGGGTGGGCCTCCGTGTGTGGTGCGGGGCTGAGAGCGGCTGCGACGGGCTACGCGTCCACGTACCGGCGCTCGGCCAAGTCACTTTCCAAGACGGCCACTTGCTCGTGGCCGCGCAGGTATCCGTACGCCTGGATTCTCATGTCGTACTGGTCGGACCAGAACCAGGGCACCGGGTCGAACCCGCGGCCACCTCACCCCGAGGTGTTCGTCTCGACGTTCGCGGTCGCTGCTTCCTTCCGGCGTCGGTTGCGGCGCCTGAGGAACAGGGGGACACCCACGGCAAGGGCACCGATGAGGACGTACGGGACATAGCCCATGATGTCGACCACTCGGTGCCAGTTCTCGCCGAGCAGGTATCCGGAGCCCAGCAGCATGGCGTTCCACATCAGGCTGCCGATCGCGGTGAGCACCACGAACTTCGGCAGCGGCATCCGCTCGACCCCGGCCGGTATGGAGATGATGGGACGGACGACGGGAAGCATCCGGCCGAACAACACCGCCTTGGCGCCGTGCCGGGCGAACCATGCCTCGGCGCGGTCGACGGTTTGCGGCTTGATGCCCGGGATCTTCACCAGCAGCGCTCGCGCGCGGTCGCGGCCGAGCCGCGCGCCGAGCGTGTACTGGACGAGACTGCCCGCGACCACTCCCGCGGCGGCGCAGACGATGGCGACGACGATGTTGATGGCGCCCTGGCTGGCGGTGTACCCGATCAGCGGCAGCAGCACGTCGACGGGGAGGGCCCCGAAAACCAAGCTGTCCAGGGCGGTGAGCACCCCGACCCCCAGCCCGCCGAGTGCGTCGATCACATCGAAGGCCCAGCCGGCAACGCCCCCTGTCGGTTCGCCGGTGGTCTGGGCGAGGTACAGCGTCATGTGTTTCCTCCGGGAGATTTCGACAGGGATATGCGCTGGGAGACGGGGAGTGTGGTGGAAGCAGGGGTGTGTGAGAGTGCTGGAACGAGAGCCGCTGCTCCGTGACCCCTACCCGGCGTCGGTGGCGGGCTTTTGCGCGGCCGTGCTTGTCGGCGCGTGTGCTTCCGCGGAGTCGGCGTCCGACCGTCGGCGGGGGATGAAGGACGCGCAGGCCAGGGAGACGACTGCGGCATCCACCGATCGCCAGGAAGGTGCGCGGGCCGTTCCGGGGCGGCGGCAGCGTAACGCCGTCGAAGTCGATGGTGCGGTGGGCGAGGATCAGACGAGGACGGCCACGGCGGTGCCGAGGGCAGCGGCGGCCCAGCACGTGCCCGTGGTGGTTCTCGGCGACGAGCGCGGCGATGGGAAGGCCCAGGGAACCATCGACGCCGAAGGAGCCGTACATCACGGCGGTGGACGTGGCGAGCCTGTCCGCGGGCAGAACGTCCCGCACGATGCTGACGCCCGCCACCCTGAAGGCGCCCCAGGCCGGCGGCATGCGGCGTGTGCCGTACATGTCACTGGGCCGTTCCATCATCGGTGTTGGCGGGGGCGGCGCACAGCAGGGTGGTTACTCGTGGGGGTACGGAATTCCCTGCCTCGATTGTGGGGGGAAAGGGCGGAGACATGGAAGTGGGCCTCCGTGTGGGGGAGCCGGTGGGGACGGCGCTACGGAAAGGGGACCTTGTGGCACGGTCACAGGGCTGGGCGCGCCTTACGGGGCTCCACAGCCCTGCGTCGCGTACACGCGTGTCGCCTACGGCCGGTTCGGAACGGCGTCGTGCCAGGCGGCGCGGACGGCGATGACCTGCCGCCATTGCCGGACGACCTTGGCCGGCATGCCGACCGCGAGGGCTCCGGTGATCCGGTCGCCGGAGCGGTACGCGGCCAGGAAGCGGTCCTCGGCCAAGTTCCCTTCGGCGACGGCGACTTCGTCATGGCCGCGCAAGTAGCCGTACGCCTGGATCTTCATGTCGTACTGGTCGGACCAGAAGTACGGCACCGGCGTGAACGGTTTGCGTGCCCCGGGAGCGGCGAGCAGGTTGCGGGCGGCGGCCATGCCCTGCTCGGCCGCGTTGGTGCGGTGCTCGATCCGCATCGAGGTGCCGAACAGAGGGTTGTACCAGCGGGCGACGTCCCCGGCCGCGTACACGTCCGGCGCGGCCTGGCAGTACTCGTCGCAGACCACGCCGTCGTCGACGGTAAGACCGCTGCCGGCCAGCCAGTCGGTGTTCGGCAGTGAGCCGATCGCGACCAGGATCTCGTCGCCCTCGACGACTTCGCCGTCCGCCAGCCGCACCCCGTCCTCGGTCACGGCCGTGACGGTGACCCCGCACCGCAGCTCCACACCCCGCTCCCGGTGAGCCTGTGCCAGCGCCTGCCCCACCTCACGGCCCACCGCATGCGCCAGCGGTACCGGCGCCGGCTCCAGCAGGATCGCTTGAGCGCCCAGCTTCGACGCCACCGCCGCTGCCTCCGCCCCCAGGAATCCGGCCCCGACCACTACCAGCCGCCGTCCCGGTCCTATCCGGTCGCGCAGGGCGAGCGCGTCGTCGAGGGTGCGCAGGACGTGGGCCTCACGGTCCCCGGGAAGGCGCCGTGGCCGTACGCCGGTCGCGATGAGCAGCCGGTCGTACGGCACCGTCGAGTCGTCCGCCAGCCGCACCAGACGTCCGGCGGGGTCGAGGCCGGCCGCGGCGACGCCGAGCCGCAGGTCGAGGCCGAGGGCGGCGAGGTCCTCCGGAGTCCGCAGGGCCGTCCTGTCGGCGTCCCACTGACCGGACAGGACCTGTTTGGACAGCGGCGGCCGGTCGTAGGGCGGGCGGGGTTCGTCGCCGACCAGGGTGAGCGTGCCGTCGTAGCCTTCCCTGCGCAGTGTCTCGGCCGCCGCCAGACCGGCGGCGGAGGCACCAACGACCACGATCCGTTTCACAGCTCGGCCAGGCGGATCGCCGCGGCCGGGCAGACGGCTACGGCCTCCCGCACGCTGTCCAGGAGTTCGGCGGCGGGATGCTCTTCCAGCACCACGGCGACGCCGTCCTCGTCTCGTTGGTCGAACACCTCAGGGGCGACCACTACACACTGTCCGGCCGCGACGCATTTCGGTTCGTCCAGCTCCACACGCATGGTTCTTGTCCTCGGTTCCTCAGGGGGTGGGGCTTCAGGAAGTGGTTCTTCAGGGGTGGCGGCCTTGCGGCTACCAGGCGACGGGCAGCTCGTGCACGCCGTAGACCACCATGTCGTGCCGGAAACGCACTTTTTCCACGGGTACGGCCAGACGCAGGTCCGGCAGCCTGCGCAGCAGCGCGGGCAGGGCCTCCTGCAGTTCCACGCGGGCGAGGGACTGGCCGAGACACTGATGGACGCCGTGCCCGAAGGCCACGTGTCCGCGGGCGTCGCGGTCGAGGTCCAGGGCGTCGGCGGTCTCGAAGACAACGTCCCGGTTGGCGGAGGGCAGACCGGAGACCAGCATCTCGCCCTCTCGCACGAGGTGACCGCCGACGACGATGTCCTCGGTCGCCACGCGCACGAGCATGTCCTGGGCGATCGTCAGGTACCGCAGCAGCTCCTCGACGGCGCCGGCGACCACCTTCGGATCATCGGTGTCCCGGATGCGGGCGGCCTGCCCGGGGTTCTCCAGCAGGGCCAGCGTCCCCAGCGCGATCATGTTGGCCGTGGTCTCATGCCCTGCGTGCAGGATGACCATGCTGTTCATGGCCACGTCGTGATGAGTGAGCTCTCCGGTGACCACCCGCTCGGTGATCAGCCGGCTGATGAGGTCGTCCCCCGGCTCGCGCTCCTTGCGCTTCACCAGGTCCAGGAGGTAGCCGAACAGTTCACCGCTCGCCGCTTTCCTCTCCTCCTGCGGGGTTCCCTTGCGCATCAGCGTGGCGCTGCGTGTCTGGAAGAAGGTGTGGTCGTCGTAGGGCACCCCGAGCAGCAACGAGATCACCAGGGACGGAATCGGCAGCGCGTACGCGCGCACCAAGTCCGCCGGCGATCCTGCGGCGATCATCTCCTCCAGGAACCGGCTGACCAGCGACCGGACGTCCGGCCGCATCGCCTCGACCCGCTTGACCGTGAACTCGCCGGTGAGGGTGCGCCGGATACGGGAGTGCTCAGGGTCGTCCATCCGCGGGAACGCCTGCGGCTGGCCGTGCCGCTGGGTTTCCATCAGCTGCGGGTAGCGATGTCCGTCGGCACTGAGCCGCGGATCGCCCAGCAGCCGCTTGACATCGTCGTACCGGGTGACCGCCCAGGCGATGCGGCCATTGCCCAGCCGCACCTGCGTCAGCCCGTCGGCGCGCCGCCAACCTGCCTGTACGGGGGGCGGGTCGAAGGGGCAGCCGGGAGAACGGGTGCCAGGGTAGTCGGGAAGATCGGTGCCGTCGTTCGGCTGGGTTTGGCCGGTCGCCGTACTCATGGTTACTCCTGTGGGGAGGGAGGGGTGGACGAGCAGTGATCCGCCGGAGCAGGGCGTGCAAGGCACCTGGTTGTGGCAGGCCCGCGTCCGGCCGACGAAGAACCGCGCGGCCTGGCCGCCACCCGCGCTGTAGACCTCACCGGACACCGGCCAGTCCTCGTGGGCCGGGAAGGCGACCGTGGGCGAGACCAGCGCCGGATCGAGGCTGCGGGTGAGGGTGTTCATCATCTCCAGGGCCGCCGGATCGGCGGGGCTGCCGTCCGCGCCGCCGATCCGCGCGTACGCCGGGGATCCCGCGAGCATGCGGGTGGCGGCGACCGGGGCGACGGCGGTGCGGCGGGGCGCCCGGGGCGTGTCCGTCACCAGGCGATCGGCAGCGCGTGGACGCCGTAGACGTTCATGTCGTTGCGGAACCTGATCTCCTCCGGCGGCACCGCGAGACGCAGGCCGGGCAGCCGGCGCAGGAGCACGGGCAGGGCGATCTCAAGTTCGGCACGGGCCAGGACCTGTCCGAGGCACTGGTGCACGCCGTGTCCGAAGGCCACGTGTCCGCGGGCGTCGCGGTCGATGTCGAGGCGGTCGGGGTCGCTGACGAAGCCGGGATCCCAGTTGGCTGCCGAGAGGTTCATGACCAGGAGGTCACCGGCGCGGACGAGTTGGCCACCGATCTCGATGTCCTCCTTGGCCACTCGGGTGACCAGGCTGTGCACGATCGTGAGGTGGCGCAGGAGCTCCTCCACCGCGGCCGAGACCACCTTCGGGTCGTCCGTGTCGCGGATCCGCGCGAGCGCGTCCGGGTTCTGCAGCAGTGTGAGGGTGCCCAGCGCGATCATGTTCGCGGTGGTCTCGTGCCCCGCGTTGAGGAGGACGAAGCCGTTCACCGCCAAGGTCTCGCGGCTCAGCTGCCCTTCCTGGAGGTGCTCGCGCGCGACGCGGCTGATCAGGGCGTCGTCCGGTTCGCGTTCCTTCTTCCCGATGAGGTCGAGCAGATAGACGAAGAGGGACCCTCTGGCCTTCTGCCTTTCCTCCTCCGTGGCGGTGCGGCTCATCAGGACGGAGGTGATGTCCTGGAAGAAGGCGTGGTCGTCGTAGGGCACCCCCAACAGCATCGAGATCACCAGGGAGGGAATGGGCAGCGCGTACGCCTGGACCAGATCGGCGGGGCTGCCGGAGGCCACCATGGTGTCGATGAACTCGTTCGCCATCTCCTCGATCCGCGGGCGCATGGCCTGGACCCGCTTGACCGTGAAGTCCTTGGTCAGCATGCGGCGCAGCCGGGCGTGTTCGGGGTCGTCCATCCGGGGAAACATCTGGGCGCCGGGGCCCATGCTGATCTGCTGTATCGGGACCTCTGCGCTGATCCGCGGATCCGTCATCGCGGCCGTGACGTCCTCGTACCGGCTCACGGCCCAGGCGGCGTGGCCCCTGAAGTTCACCCGGCGCAGACCATCCGTCTCACGCCACTCCCGGTACTCGGGGGCGGGGGCCAGAGGGCAGCGTGCGTCGCGGTCAGCGGGGAACTCGGGAAGACCGATGGCGTCATCGGTGTCGGTCGTGGTGGACATGGAACCTCCTGGAGCGTCGTGGGGGAAGGCGCCGAGGTACTGGTGAGCGAGCCGTCGTGACCACTCGAAGAACGCAGAGGCACTACGCGCGTCATGGACCGCGCACAGTGCTCCGTGTTCGCCACTCACCGGATCATCCGCGAGCCGACGTGGGGCACTAACTGGCAGGTGCCTGCCACTTCCATGATGCCCCTCATGCAAGTGGCAGTCAACTGTCCATTTGTTACTCTGTCCTCGTGGCCACCGATTCCGAGCGACTCCTGCGGACCGACGCAGCCCGCAACGCCGAGCGGATCCTGCGCTCCGCCCGCGAGGTCTTCGCCGAGAGCGGCCCCGACGCACAACTGGACGAGATCGCCCAGCACGCCGGAGTCGGCATCAGAACGCTCTTCCGGCGCTTTCCCAACAAGGCTGTCCTCGTGAAGGCCGCCTTGGAGCAGGGCATCGCCGAGTGCATCGCTCCCGCCATCGAACAGGCACTCCTCGATGACGACCCGCTACGCGCACTCGACTCCGTCATCGACGCCTCCATGTCGCTGGCCGCCCGCGAGCACAACACCGTGGCCGCCGCGAGAAGGGCCGGCGCCGTCATCTCGGACGTCATCGACCCGTACTACGCGTCGATGACCCTTCTCACCCGGCGCGCCCAGGAGGCCGGACGCATCCGCGCCGACCTCGTACCGGACGACCTGCCCAGAATCATGGCCATGCTCTTCAGTCTGCTGTGGACCATGGACCCGGCCAGCGAGGGCTGGCGCCGCTACCTCTCCCTCATCCTCGACGGCCTGTCACCGGCGGCGGCGACTCCTCTTCCCGAGCCCGTTCCGCTACGGCCGTCATCGCAACCCGGAAACTGGCCAGTCTGACGCGAGGGCCGAACGGCGCCCTTCGGCGGGACTTGGCACGGGGAATCCTCGTTCATGGGCGCGAAGACAAGGACGCTCCCGCCTGCGGCACCAGTACACGAGCCGGGCGTTCGCCGATGCCTGCCGACGAGCCGGCGTCCGGCAGTCCATGAAAGCGATCGGCTCCAGCGCGGACAACGCCCCTCGCCGAGTCCTTCAACGGGAGTGAAGGTGTGCTCGATGCCCCTTCCGGGACAGGTGTCGTCGGGTACGCGCCCATGTAGGCGCCCAGATCGTCGGCCGACGGCTGGATGGATGGACCGGGGCAGGGAGGCGTGCGCGGCCAGGTAAAGCTTCTCGGCCCCGCCGTCCTCCTCGTCCTCTGTGTAGCCGATGCCGCAGGTCCGGCTCGCCCGTAGGCACCTCGGCCTCGCGGGTACAGCTGATGCCTTCGGCGCCGGAAGACAGGACGGCTTCCCCGGCCTCCCGCACGGCTTCTACCAAGGGCACTGGGTACGGCCGAATCGGGGCAGGACGAACGGTGAAGGGGCCCGCCATCCCGGTCGCCCAGCGCATGGGCATCCTCCCGCAGCTCCGCGGGCTCGCCACCCGCAACCGGTCACTGACCCTGCTCGACCCCGACGGCAGGCGAATCCTGCAACTCCCGCTCACCTCCGACGAGGCGCCGACGGTCGAAGTGACCCGAGCCGACCTGTCCGAGGCGCTCCACCGGTCGGCGCGGACCGAGGCCGAGTTCTTGTTCGACGACACGGTCACCGCTCTCGACCAGGACGGAGGTGGGGTCGACGTCACCTTCCGGCGGTCCGCGCCGCGGCGCTTCGACTTGGTAGTCGGTGCCGACGGGATGCACTCCACCGTACGGCGCCTGGTATTCGGGCCCGAGCGGCAGTTCGTGAGCGACCTGGGCCTGTACGGTGCGACCGTCCCGCTGGAACCCGACGCCATCGAGGACCCGAGTGAGATGACGATGCTGACCGTGCCGAACCGGATGCTGGTCGTCCACCCCTCGCGGACCGCTCTGCTCGCGATCTTCACCTTCCGGGCCGCACAGCTAGCGCCCCACGACCGCAAGAACATCGCCCTTCACAAGCAGACCGTGGCCGACGCCTACGCCGACGTGCGGTGGCGGGCACCGGAACTCGTGGCGGCGACGCATCGACCGGTCACCGGTCGGTGTGTGGCTCCGCGGTAGCTCTCAGCCGGGTCGGCGTCGCCATGTCCGACGAGCCGGGCTCGGCGTGGTAGGTCATCGCCGATGCGGCAGGTCGGCTGCTGTCGGCCTCACTCACCGTTCCGGGCGCTCGCCACGACATGGGTGCTGCCGGTGACTACGCCCCCGCGACGCGGAGGTGAAGTGCTGGGCGGACAAGGCGTATCAAGGCGCCGGCGGCACCATACGGGTGCCCTTCCGCAGCCGGCGTCTCAAGCTGCGGCAACGTCGGCACAACAGCACCCACGCCAGGATCCGGCGCCTCGGCGAGCAAGCCAAGGCCGCCCTGAAGGGCCGGCGCCTCCCGCGGAAACTCCGCTGTAGCACCAACCGGGTCACCGCCATCGTGAGGGTGAGTCCGCAACGGACAAGCCCCCAGCGCCATTGAGCTGTCCGGCAGAACGCGGAGGCTGTTCAGCCACTACGGCAGCGTGCTGGGCCAGCATCTATCCGGCCGGCAACGAGTTCAGCCCTGCCGGAGTGCCAGGTCAACTCGACACTTCCTCCCGTCGGCGGTCGTGGCCCGCAGTGGCGGGGAGAGCGTTGTCGATGAGGACGGCGGCGATGGCGGCGGCGGTGGGGAAGGCATCGGCATTGAGGACCCGGGTGCGGGCCGCGGCGCCATCGATGAGCAGCGCGAGCTGCTCGCCGAGCTGCTCGGGGTCGGCCGCGCCGGCTTCGCGGGCGGTGTCGGCGAGCCGCGCGGCGACGGCCTTCTTGTAGTCGCTCGCGTACCGGGATGCGGGGTGCTGGGGGTCGTGGAGTTCGACGGCGGCGCCGATGTAGGGGCACAGGGGGGTGGTGGGGGGGATGTCGAAGGCGGCGAGGAGCCGTTCGCGGGGTGTGAGGTCGGTGCGGTCGAACACGCCCGACAGAACGGAGGGGTCGAACCGGCGTAGGTACTCCGCGACGAGTTCGTCCTTGCCGGTGAAGTGCTGGTAGGCCGTGCGCTTGGACACCTCGGCGGCCGCGCAGAGCTCGTTCATGCCGGTGCGGTTGATGCCCTGCTCGCGGAACAGCTGCTGGGCCGCGCTGAGGATGCGTTCGCGGGCGCCCCGGCCGAGGCGGCGGCCCGTGGGGCCCTTCTCCAACTCCGTCATGGGCCCATCGTACCGCAGCTAGGTAACGGCCGGTGTACATAGTTGCGTACGAGCCGCTCGCCCCGTACCGTAAGTACACAGGGCGGTGTACTTAATGCTGTCGCCCCAGGTACATACGGCACCACCGACTCAAGGGAATGACTATGGGAAAGCTCGACGGCAAGGTCGCGGTCATCACCGGCGGCACCACCGGCATGGCGCTGGCCGGCGCGAAGCTGTTCGTCGACGAGGGAGCTCACGTCTTCATCACCGGCCGCCGCCAGGACGCCCTGGACGAGGCCGTGAAGCAAATCGGCCGCAACGTCACCGGCGTCCAGGGCGACGCCGCCGACCTGGACGACCTGGACCGCCTGTACGACACCGTCAAGCGGGAGAAGGGAAGCCTCGACGTGCTGTGGGCCAGCGCCGGAGGAGGCGAGCCCGCCCCGCTCGGCGAGATCACCGAGGCCCAGTTCGACACCTGGTTCGGGCTCAACGCCCGCGGCACCCTGTTCACCGTCCAGAAGGCCCTCCCGCTCTTCAACGACGGCGGCTCCATCCTCATGACCGGCTCCAACGCCTCCCTCGGCGCCTTCCCCGGCTGGAGCGTCTACGCCGGCAGCAAGGCCGTCCAGCAGGCATGGGCCCGTATCTGGCTCAACGAGCTCAAGGACCGCCGCATCCGCGTCAACGTCCTGACCCCCGGCCAGGTCGCCACCGCCAAGCAGGAAGAACTCTTCGACGAGGCCACCAAGCGCCAGTTCGAGTCCCTCATCCCCCGCGGCCAGATGGGCCGCCCCGACGAAATCGCCACCGCCGCCCTCTTCCTCGCCTCCGACGACTCCAGCTACGTCAACGGCATGGAACTCGTCGCCGACGGTGGCACCACCGCCATCTGAACCGAACCACACGCAACCAGGGCAGGACATCTCATGAGCAGCATCAGCATCATCGGCACCGGCAACATGGCCCGCACCATCGGCGCACGGGCGATAACGGGCGGCAACACCGTCGAGGTCATGGGCCGCGATCAGCCCAAGGCCACCGACCTGGCCCGGGATCTTGGCGGCGGCACCACGACAGGCGAGTGGGGCACCGCCCCGGCCGGGGACATCGTCATCGTGGCCCTGCTGTATGACGGCGTCGTGCCGACCATCGCCCAGTACGGCGACGCTCTCGCAGGCAAGGTCATCGTCGACATCAGCAACCCCTTCAACTCCACCTTCGACGGGCTGGCCCACCGCGAGGAGACCTCGATCGCGCAGGAAGTCGCCAAAGCGGTCCCTGCTAGCGCCAGCGTGGTGAAGGCGTTCAACACTGTCTTCCGCCACGTCCTGGAGAAGGGCCGACCCGACGTCTTCCTCGCCGGCGATGATGCGCAGGCCAAGGCGAGTGTGGAGGCGTTCATCGAGAGCCTCGGGATGCGCCCGCTGGACGTCGGCGGCCTGAAGATGGCGCACTGGCTGGAGGGAGCGGGCGTGGTCACGGTGGGCCTCGCCAACCATGGGGTGGGGAACCTGGACTTCGCCCTCGGCATCGCCGAGTTTCCCGTCTGACCAGACGGTTGACGGAACACCGAAGGGGCTCGCGATGAAGCTTGGTTTCACACTTCCCATAATCGGGCCCGCTATCAGTAGCGCAGCTGGCCTGAGCACGTTCTGCCGCGGGATCGAGGACCTTGGCTACGACACGCTGTGGGTCGGCGATCGCCTGGTCCAGCCGGTCGATATGCACAGCATCTATCCGGGCAAAGAGCAGCCATACCCGCCGCAGATGAAGCGTTACCTCGACCCGGTGCTGCTGTGGACCGTCGCCGCGACGGCGACCAGCCGGGTGCGGCTGAATGCCAGCACGCTCAGCACCTTCTACTGGGAGCCACCGCACCTGGCCCGGGTGCTGACCACACTCGACGTGCTCAGCGACGGCCGTCTCGAAGTCGGCGTGGGACTCGGGTGGATGAAGGACGAGCACGACATCTCCCGCAGCGCGGACTGGCACCGGCGCGGGCGGATGCTCGATGACTTGCTGGCGTTCCTGCACGAGTGGTGGACGACCAACCCGGTTTCCTGGGACAGCGAGTTTTTCTCGCTGCCGCCGGTCCACGCCGACCTGCGACCGGTGCAAGCAGGGGGACCGCCCATCTGGATCGGCGGCACCAGCGAGGCCGCGATGCGCCGGGTCGGCCGCAGCGCCACCGGCTGGCTCGGGATCGATTTCCTGCCGGACGAGGTCGCCGACCGATTGTGGTCGCTCGCGCGCCAGGCGGCGCAGGAGGCTGGCCGCGATCCCGACGCACTGAAGAAGGCCATACGTATCAACCTCGAGCCGGGCACGTCCGTTGATTCGCTGGCCGACAAGCTCAAGCGCTTCGCGGAATCCGGTGCGGACGAGGCGTTCGTGGACGCCTTCGCACCGTTCCCCGACCTTGACCAGATGCTTGACTTCGCCAGACAGGTGATCGTGCGCACCGGTCGGTTGTGACCACCCAAGAGCAGGACGACCAAGGACATCCTCGCCTGGTTACCCGTCGGGAACGCGGCCATCGGAGCCTTCCATGTTGGGCTCGTCACGTCACTTTAGGAAGGTGAATGGGTACGCGCGAACATCGCGTGGCCTTTCGATTCGGGTCTCCCGACGGTTGCTCTCCGCGGGTGGGCCCCGGGCCCGTATTCGGTTAGGTGATCACTGAGCGTTCTCAACGAGGCCACTGATTGGACGAGACTGACAGCATCGACCGGAAGGCCGCAACGGACAGGGCTCCCGTGCCGTTGGAGGACGTGTTCGAAGTCCCAACCCAGCGGCAGAGGAGCCTTGTTGGTCCCCTATCCTGCCGCACTCGACCTTCCGCATGCCCTGGTCGAGTGGGTCACGATGCTCATCGTCACCCGCGAGGGTGACCGGCGGTGCAAACCCCCGCCGCACCAGCGCGCGCTCGTTGCCCTGGTGTACCTTCACCGCCACGACACCCTCACCCGGATCGCGTCCGGCTTCGGGGTATCCGTCGGCACCGTCCACGCGTATATCACCGCCGTGGCCGATCTGTTCGCCGAACGGGCCCCGGGCCTGCTCAAGACTCTGCGCGAGCGTGATCCGGAGTTCGTCCTGCTGGACGGCACTCTCGCCGAGTGCGACCGCGTCAGCGACAGCCGGGCGGACTACTCGGCCGAGCATCGCCGTCACGGCGTGAACGTGCAGGTCGTCACGGATCCCGCTGGCGAGGTGCTGTGGATCTCGCCCGTGCTGCCGGGCCGCACTCACGATCTGACAGCGGCCCGTACCCACTGCATCATCCGGATCTGCGAACGCCTGGGCGTCCCGATCCTCGCCGACCGCGCCTACCAGGGCGGCCGCCCCTGGGTGACCACCGGACTCAAACGCCCACGGGGCGGTGAACTGCCACTCACCCAGCGCACCGTCAACCGGGCCCTGGCCGCGGCGAGGGCACCGGTCGAACGCGGTATGGCACGGCTGAAATCCTGGCAGATCTTCCGCAGATCCCGCATCCGCCCCAACCGTATCGTCATTGCCAAAGCTGTCCTCATCCTGGAGAGGCAACGCTGAAAACGCTCAGTGTTCGCGAGACTCCCGGAATATCTCGCTCCATAAGGGGGTTTGGAGGGTGTCCCATACAGAGTGGCATCCTCCCGGATGCCGGCCGACTGTTCCCAGGGGCGAGCGAATAAAGGGTGAGAGATGAAGTGCGTCGTCCGGACGGCTGCCGGCGGACCCGAGGTTCTCCAGCTCGTCGAGCGTCCGGTGCCCGAGCCCGGCCCGGGCGAGGTACGGGTCCGTGTGCACATCTCGGGCGTCAACCCGACCGACTGGCGCAGCCGCAGACGTGCACTGCCGCGGGGCATGGACGAGCAGGTGCCCCACCAGGACGGCGCCGGGGTGATCGATGCCGTCGGTTCGCAGGTCGACCCGTCACGGATCGGACAGCGGGTGTGGATCTGGGAGGCCGCGTGGGAGCGGCCCTGGGGGACGGCACAGCAGTACACGCTCGTCCCCGACCGGCACGCTGTTGCCCTGCCCGACCACGCTCCGTTCGAACTCGGCGCGGCCCTGGGCGTCCCGGCCCTGACCGCCCATCGCGCACTGACGGTGCATGACGGCGGACCGGGTCGTATCGCGCCCGGCACCCTGCGCGGCACCACCGTGCTGGTGGCGGGCGGCGCCGGCGCCGTCGGCAACGCGGCCGTCCAACTGGCCCGTTGGGCCGGAGCGCGTGTGATCACCACGGTCAGCAGCCCCGCCAAGGCCGCGCTGGCCCGCGCGGCCGGCGCCCACCGGACCGTCGACTACCGCACGCAGGACGCGGTCGCGGAGATCCTGGCCTTCGCCCCCAAGGGCGTCGACATCGTAGTGGAGGTAGCACCGGGCGCCAACGCCGCTCTCGACATCGCGGTGGCCGCCCAAGGGGCCGTGGTGGCCTACTACTCGGGCGGCGAGAGCGAGCGGCTGTCCGTCCCGGTGCTCACCTCACTGGCGGCGAACCTGCGCTGGCAGAGCGTCTTCGTCTACACCGTGCCGCCTGCGGCGAAGCAGCAGGCGCTCACCGACGTCGCGGCGGCCGTAAGCGCGGGGGCACTGCGTGTGGGCGAGGAAGCCGGACTGCCGCTGCACCGCTACGCGCTGGAGCACATTGCCGACGCCCACGCCGCGCTCGAACAGGGTGTCGTCGGGAAGGTCCTGCTCGACATTCCGTGACCGTGACACCGGCCGCTGGACGAGGGCATTTTCCCGTGTCCTGTGGCAGTGCGTCTCACAGACAGCGGGCTGCTGAATCATCACCTACGGTTGCACGGTCCTCACGCCCGAAGCGGACCCGGTGGTAAGCCACGAGCACCAGCAGAGCGGCCTGTTCACCGCCGAGGAGGTCCCCGGGCTCACCATGCCCGACGGCTACAAGCAGTCCATCGCCACCTGGTACGGGCGGATGTAGCGGTCATGGTCCAGCCGGTATCCCGTCCTTCGGCCCAACACGCGGTGTGGCACTGGGCTACTCCGCAGGCCCGAACCGTCCTGGACAGCGGCGACCTCGGCGCGATCCTGCGCTTCCACCGCGCCGTCCACGGACTCAACCAGACCGAACTGGGCACCCTGCTCGGCTACGACAAGACCTACATCTCGGCCCTCGAACTCCGGAAGAAGACCCTGGCCGACATCGGCTCACTGCGCCGCGTCGCCGAACAACTACGCCTGCCGCCCCACGTCCTGGGCGTCACCGATCCGGCCGACACCGATCACCGGGCGATGATCCAGTTCGGACAGTCCACGGTCCGCCTCGCCGAGATCGCCCGCCAGAGCGGACACGCTGTCGAAGCCGTCGCCGAACTGTGGCCGCTGGTCGCCCGGCTCGAAGCCCGGCTCGAAGCCCGACTGGAAGACGGACACGCCGAGAGCGACGTCCTGCGTCTGCTCGCTCACGCCCGGGTCGGACTCGGTGTCGCGCTCGGCAACGTCCTTCCCGAGGAGCGGCTGGCCACCGCCGCCCACTGGACCGCCATGAGCCTCAGCATCACCGCCAACTTCGACGATCCCGCCTTCAGTAGCTACGTCCTGCGGATGCGCGGAAACGAACTGCGCAAGGCACGCATCACGGGAGCCGCGGTGGACCGGTTGCGCCACGCCGCAGCCCTGGCACCGAACCCAGAAGCCCGTGCGGCGGTGCTGCCCCTTTTTGCGCGAGCCGCGGGTGAACTTGGCGACGCTGGTCTCTTCGACAGCGTGATGCGGGAAGCAGACGACCTGATCCAAAGGG
Organism: Streptomyces sp. NPDC051662; assembly: GCF_040681655.1. Taxonomy (NCBI): domain Bacteria; kingdom Bacillati; phylum Actinomycetota; class Actinomycetes; order Kitasatosporales; family Streptomycetaceae; genus Streptomyces; species Streptomyces sp. NPDC051662. The sequence continues at coordinate 56,525 of NZ_JBFAZD010000020.1, read as the reverse complement.
CAGCCCACACATCGCTGTTCAATCCCTACGCCCTGCACGAGATCCGCCTGCGCGGCCTCGTCAGCACGAGGCGGCGCAGATCTCGCCATACGGCTTGTCGAGGACGGGCCTGACTTGACAACGACGGTCGCACCGCAATGGCGGGTGATCGAACTGGTTACGGTCGCCCACGTTCGGCTCCTCGCGGACGACCCGGGTGGGGCTGCCGAAGCCCTGAACACCGCGATGGCTGAGGCTGTAGTTCAGCGTCTGCCGCACCAACTGCAAAGGATAGTGTGGACCGACGGTGACCGGCTTCCCGCAGTACGCAGCACGGCCGGCCAAGCGCTCGACCGCATGCGACAGGAAATGGCGGCCTAACGCATGGCTCAACGCAACCATGTGATCATCTGCACCGCAGTCAGGGCTCGTACTCTCAGGCGCGGGTGACCAGGTGCGCTGGTGGAGAGCCTGAAGGTTCACCATGAGTTCGTGGCAGTCCCCGCGGACTGTGTCGACCTTCGGCTTCGGCGTCAGCTCGGTCACCATCTGCGCGGCAGTCAAGCCCCGCGCGATGAGCGGAACCAGGAAGCGCTGTTCGCGGGACAGGATAGCGTTTCGGGGATTCCGCAGCTCCGGCCCGCCGATGGCTTCGGTGGCGTAGGCGAGAGCGACCGTAGCAGGGGTCTCGCTCGCACCGTGCAGCTTGTTCTTCGGACTCTCGGGGTAGCCCGAGGCGGTGTCCTCACGGATTTCGATGGCGAGCACTGTTCGCGCACGGCGTTCCGAGCCACCCAGCAACACAGGTACTTCTGCTTCCCGTTGATCTTGTTGAAGACCTCATCCAGATGCCACTGGTCCCCAGGCCGGGGATGCTGGCAGTGCAGCGCGTTGGCGTACTGCTGACCGAACTTCGGGCACCAGCGGCGGACCGTTTCGTAGGAGATGGTCACACCGCGCTCCAGCATCAGACCTCTACCTCGCGGAAGCTGAGCGGGAAACGGAACCTGCGGCGGTAAGCTGATGAACGGCACGGCGCCCTCGGCGACCTCGCCTTCATCTGGGAAGGCTGGAAGACATTGGAACGCGGCTGCGTCGTCGCCCCCGCCGACCGCCTGACCGGCGCGCCTGTCAATGTGGCCGCGCACCGCGCTACCGCGATGTGAGCACGGACCGCACCATACGACGGGACAACATGGGCAAAGAGCGCATCACCGTCTGCCTGCCGCCCGTCGGCCCCGACGGGCTGAAGCAGGCGATCGGGCAGGCCATGGCCCCCTTCTGGTACGACCGTGAGGACCGCCCTCACCCGGACTGGGTGGGCGAGTGGAGCTACTGGTTCGTCTCCGGGGCGGGCTGTCTCTTCGACGTACTGCCCGGCCACGAGGACGACCCCCGGCTCGTGCGATACGACGACTGGACCACCCCTCCCGAGGTCCTGCCGCCGCCCAGCTGCCACGGCGGCCCGCGCGGCATCCTCGACCTCGACACGCCCCGCGCCGCCGAGGCCCGCCGGGCGGCCGGCACCTGGACGGCGTACCGTGCCTTCGCTGACCGCTACCCGCCCGTGCTGCCTTTCCACCACTTTGAGGAGCGGGCCAGGACCCTGGAGCCGGAGCACGCCAGGGAGGCGGCCGTCGCGGCCTTTCGTGAACAGCCCCTGATCCAGGCGATCGGGGCCGACCCCGCTCTGGAGGAACGGTTCACCTCCGACCCCGCTTTCCACATGGAAGAGGACCTGGAAACCTACGTGACCCGTCATGTGGCCGCCGTGCTGCCCACCCCCGCCCTGCTCACCCTCGACGGGCGGTGGGTGGAGGGCGGCGGCCCCGACTACAAGCGGATGTTCAACGCCTGCCTGGACGGCCTGCCCGGCGACACGATGGTCGTGCGGGTGCTCTACCACTCGTGACGGGGTGTCCACGGAGGGGTGACGGTGATCAGGGCTGGGGGATCTTGCGCGAGTGAGGGCCTTCCGAACCGGCCCCCTGACCATGTGGCGGAAACTCGTGAAGCTGCACCAGTCGCACGCCGTTCTTACCGAAGCGACCGGCCCGATCCGCGCCATGCGCGATGTGCTCCAGCCGCTTGTGAAGACCGCTGCCGCGGCGATGGCCGAACTCGTCCGCCCTCTCGTGGCCGCCGACCGCGCTGGCGGTGTGGGAGCCCGACGAGACAGGCACGCCTGGGGACCACGTGGGGACCACTCGGTCCAGCGGCGGGGTCCGGGGGCGGGCTGGACGGCGAGGCTGATGGGGGTGCGGGCGGGGTTGAGGTGGGTGGTGAGGGCATGGTCGGCTTTGGTTTGCCTTTGGTGTTCTTGTCGGTGAGTCCGCCGGGGTGCGGGGGTGGTCTGGCGGCGGAGGGTCCAGATCCAGGTGTGGTTGTCGATGTCGGCGACGCGTACCCCGGAGACTTCGTTGATGCGGGCGGCGGTCGCGCCGGCGAAGACGACGACTTCGCTCCCTTCCCTGGTAGTGGTCGTGGGAGCGGTCGATGAGTGCTTGGGCGAGGCGGAGCAGGGTGGGCCAGTCGGGCCGGGCGAGTGCGCGGGGGTTGTCGAGTTCGTCTTCTGCCTGTTTGTACTCGCGCTGCCGGCCGGTGATCCGGGCGGGGTTGATGGTGATCAGCCCGTCGCGGATGGCCTGTTCCATGACGCGGACGAGGATGGCGGGGCTGTTCTTGACGGTGGACCGGCTCTGTTCGTCGGCGATCCAGCCGTGGACGGTGCGGTCGATGGCACCGTTGGTGATCGTCCGGACGGGGAAATGCCCGAGGGTGGGGACCACGCGTCGGTGCCAGTCGGCGAGGTAGGGATCGAGGGTTTTGAGTTCCGGGCCGTGCAGAGCGAGGTCCATGGTGGTGGTGCCGTATTCGGCCGGCGACATGGTGGCCGTATGTGGTGCGATACCCGCCTGCGCGGCCTGAAGATGCGAGGAAGCCTCAGGAAATGCCGGGGAGGCGAAGATTCTCATACTTTGGGTTGGGCTCCGCGCGTACGACCCTGGACAGCGCGGGCCCGGAGATCTCACCCGGACATCCCTGCGAGGGGTAACGCGGCACATCGCGAACCTGGTAGTAGATACAGACCAGTCGATAGTCCTCGGGCCCTCGGAAGCCATCCCCGTGGGGCAGCATCCGCTCCTCACCACAGGCTGGGCACCGCGCCTCCGGGTGAAGAAGCACCCTGGGCTCAGTGAACACGTGCGGCAGGCGTCTTCCGGTCACGGAGGCTCGGGGCAGAGACAGCCCGTAGTGCTGACCCATGATCCGGTAAACGGTCGCCATCCCGGTGTCTTCGGACGCGTCATCCCGGTAGACGCCGTGGGGGTATGCGGAGAAACCGGCCTCCGCGACCAATCGTCGGCTGATCGGATGGTCGATGTCCCTGGTGCCGTACTCCCGAAGCATCCAGTCGGTCCGCCCATCCACGCTCGCCGTGACGGCCGGCGGGTCCATGGTGGTGTTCAGGATGTCCACCACCGTGTGATGGGCCCTGAGGTCTCTTCCGGGAGCCAGCCGGTCGTCCCGGTGACCGACCTCGGGCGCCTCCAGGGCGAACGCCCAGCCGTCGCCCGTCTCACCCACCATCGCCCAGTCCGGCAGCTTCGACGACCCGGGTCCGTGGAAGAATTCCAGTGCCCCGGGGGTGGTGTCCGGATCTATGAATGTGCCTGATTGCGCGCCCAGATTCGCCGCGAGGACCTCGGGGGCGATGCCCTTCACCATGGTGAGGGAATAGCCATCCGCGCCCAATTCGGCGTCCAGCCAATCAATTCCGTCGTTCATGACCGAAACCCTAGTAAACGGGTCGGACAGCGAGCCAGGGGGCTCGATCTCGCACCGAACTTGGTGTGGCCACGGCGCAGGGGCCCAGTCATGGGGACCGGGCCCCTGTTCCATTCCCTCCGCTACGCTGGGGGAATGGAATTGATACGACGTCAACTTGCTCGCTCAGGAGCGATTGGCGTCGAGCCAGTAGTTGTCTCCTTCGAGAAATCGGTTGTTCTTACGCCAGGTCGGGAACAGGCTCATGGACTGAGTGTTCTGGTTGTTCGACATGCTGGAACGTCCACACGGCTCGGTCCAGGTCGGCACGTGGGAGCGTGGGTCGGGCATAAGCCTCCACACACCGTCCGCGCCGCGCTGGGCGATCGTGTTCAGGCAGCCTTCACCCGATGTCACCTGACTCAGGTTCTTCCCGCCCCACCGGCGAGGTTGCTGTCTGGGGCACACGGAGCCGGCCGAGTTGTTCGAGCGGCGACGCGTTCCCTCGGGCATGCCGATCTTGCTGAACATGCCTAACGCTCGGCGCAAAGGGGCTGCGCTGGGACGCGCGCCGGAAGGCTGGCCCGCTCGTCATCAGTGAACTGCCGGTAGCCGATGATCTTGCACAGGTCGCGCTGCCACATCTGCGGGTCGAGCCGGAGGACGCCGCCCGCTCCGGAGGGGTCAGCGTAGATCACTGTGCTGCCGTCCTTCGAGATATCCATGAACGAGTACGAACGGTTCGAAGTCCTGCCGGGCGGTTCACCGAATTCGAAGGAGTCCTGCGGGGCGCGGTCCCCGACGCGGTAGGTCCGTACGGCGTTGTTGGCGGCGATCAGGAAACGGCCGTTCCGGTCGATGAACTGCGTGACAGTCGGGGTGACCAGATCCTCGGCGGTGCTGCGCAGCGGGCCGAGTTCCTTACGGAGCGGGTCACGCCGCCACAGCTCGACGATTGCTCCGCGGCGCATCAACCCGAAGTATCGGCCGCTGGGGTCGAACTGCACGGCGAGGATGTCTTCGGTGGTCCTCACTGTTTCTGTGACAGCACCTGTGGTGATGTCGACGATGCGGACACTAGGGTCGCCCCAGGTGATCACGTTCACCTTGTTCGGGGCCGGATAGGTGCCTATTGAGATGTGTGGACGCCCCTCGGGCGCGTCTTTGGGCTGCAGGGCCTTCGCGTCGAAGTGTGCGAGTTCTCGGCCCGTGTGCGAATCCCATTGCTGGACCACGGTCCCTGACACGGTGAGTACGTTTCCGCTGGCGTCGAAGTAGTAGTGGAAGTCCCACTTCCCGGCGTCCCCGGCCGGTACTGCAGGCCCCAGGATCGACGGCGTGATCGTGGCCAGTGGAGGAGGTTCGGCGGCGGTGATGACGGCTACTTGCCGCAGGGTGGAGACCTCACGGACGGAGATCACGTTCCGTCCCTCCTGGCTGGCGAGCAGGCTCCCGTCGCTGTTCAGCCGAAGCTGGTCTGCGTCTCCTGGTATCCAGTAGGGCTCGCGGCGCTGCGCCTCGGCGAGGAGGACGCTGTTGTCTCCGGTGGCGGGCCGCAGCTGTATGGCGGACCCGTCGGTGAGAACACTGATCGTGCGGGTTCCGTCGTCGGTGAGCCGCTGCTGGCCGACGGAGAGTCTGTCACCGCCGGGCGGGAGTTCGGTGTAGGTGATCAGCGAGTCCTCCCAGGTGACGTGAGAGAGCTTCCCGGCGGCGGACACCAACTGACCCGATGTGGAGGCCGGCGGCGACGGGGTGCGGGAGAGTACCTTGTTGTGGACTAGGTCCACCACACTCAGGGTGTTGAGGTGCCGGATCCCTACTTGGCTGCCCGTCGTGCTGACTGCATCGACGTAGCACTGGTCCGGCTTGAAGTCCTTGTTCTGTTCGTTGTACGGCTCTCCTTGCTGGGTACCGTCGGAGATCCGGATGAGGCTCACGGCTGTCTCGCCGGATTCCGACCGGCGGCACACCACGGCTGCCGTCCGGTCACCGGAGATCGAGATCTGAGCCACGTCGGCCACCGCGGCCACGACGGTACGTGTTGCGCCGGTTGCCGGGTTGTAGGCGAACAGAGCTTTTGTGTTGTTGGTGTCCCCCCATCCGGAGCGGATCAGCAACAGGGTTCGGTTGTCCGGGCCGATCCACAGGTGGTTGCTTTCTTTGTCGTGATCCGCGGGTACGGGTGTCGAACGCGCGATGGTGCCGCTGTCGAGGATGCGCGGGGCTCCCGCTGCGACGGCGGCCTCGATGCCGACGCGGTGCAGGGCGACCGCGTCGGCGTGCGGATCGTTGGAGGAGACGAGCAGGACCTGCTCGGCGCCCTCGAAGGAGTGGCGCAGCGCGGCCGGGTCCTCGTAGGAGCCCTGGCGTACCCGTACCCCGCGGTTGGCGAAGTGCTGTGCCTTGGCGACGTCACGGACGCTGACCCCGATCTGCTCGGCGGGGACGCGCTGGAGGAGGTGTTCGACGGTGGCGCCGTTCAGGGCGCCAGTCGCACCAGTGACAACGATCATGATGGTGTTCGTTTCGCGCCCGCTACGCGTTCGGCGCGTGCCGGCTTGTCTCAGTGGCCGCGCAGGAGCGGCAGGAGGATGTCGTCGACGAGGTGCTCGACGAAGCGTTCGTCGCACCGCTCGCCGGCGACGACGACGCGGTGCACGATCACGGCCGGGGCGACCTCGGCGAAGATCTCGGCGGCCCGGGGCGCCAGCTCTTCGCCCTGCCCGATCGCATCGCGCAGCGGCTGGTCGGTCATCGCGGCCTCGTCGCGGCGCAGAATGCGGCGCATCTCCTCGGCGAGCCTTGAGTCGCTGCGCATACCGGCGAACAGCGCCCCGAGCAGCCCGATCTCCTGCTCGGCGATCTGTTGCGCCAGCCAGGCGACGAGCGCAAGCAGGTTCGCGCGAAGGTCGTCCGCGGCGGGCTCGGGCGGCGTCGCGTGCGAGCGGTGCTCGACCGCGGCGGCGACGAGGGCAGCCTTGTCGCGGTAGCGGCGGTAGATCGTCGTCTTCGCCGCTCCGGAGCGGCCTGCGACCGCTTCCATGGACAGCTGCTCATAACCCAATTCGGTCAGCAGGGACAGCGTCGTGTCGAGGATCGCCACGTCACGGCTCGTGTCGCGAGGCCGGCCCATGGCGGACTGCTTGTCCAGTCCGCCGGCTCGCGAGCCACTCGACGCGCTCACCTAAGAGACCTCCTACTTTCGCTACGCTACGGTTGCGTATCGAAAGTAGCCCAGCCGGTAATGAGGTCAAACCGGACTGTCCGTGTACGCGGTCTTCTCTTGATCGAAGAGACAGGCCTTAGAGACGTGTCGCAGTCCGGACAAGGTCGGCGACGGTTCTGGACCGGCTGTGCGGGGGCCAGGCGATGACGGTGGTGACTGCCGGCGCGTCCAGCACGGGCACGGCGGCGAGGTCACCGTGCAGCTGGGCTCGGCACGACTCCGGTGAGACCGCGCACGCGCGGCCGAGCGCGACGAGCTGCAGCAACTGTGCGTGGCCGCGGACTTGTGGGCCGGGGCCGGGCGGGTAGGTGCCGTCGGGGCCGGGCCAGCGCGGCAGGGGCAGGCCCGGCAGGGCGGAGATGTCGGCCATGTGCACATGGGCCCGGGCGGTGAGCGGATGCCAGGCCGGCAGGACCACAACCTGGCCCTCCGTGCTGAGCTCTTCGGTGTGGAACCCGGCTGTCGAGTCGAACGGCCGGTGCAGCAGCGCCACGTCGGCCCGGCCTTCGCGCAGGAGTTGTTGCTGCTCGGCCGGGCCGCACAGGATGACCTCGACGGGGACTGCGTCGGGTTCGGCGGCGTACGCGTCGAGCAGTCTGGCCAGCAGTTCGCGGGAGGCGCTGGCTTTCGCGACCAGGGCCAGGCCGGGCCGGCCGGTCACGGAAGGGGCTGCGCGGCGGGTCCGGCGCTCGGCGGCGTCGACCGCGTCGAGGGCCGCCCGGCCCTCGGCCAACAGCACCGAGCCGGCCTCGGTCAGCGTGACGGTGCGGCTGGTCCGATCCAGCAGTGCTGCCCCGAGCCGGCGTTCGAGCTGCTGGATCGTCCGTGACAGAGGCGGCTGCGCGATCCCGAGCCGCTGCGCGGCGCGCCCGAAGTGCAGCTCCTCAGCGACAGCGACGAAATATCGCAGTTCCCGGGTCTCCATGCCGCCACCGTACTCCGGATCAATACCCTGACGGTATCGCTGCCACCCGATCGGTCTTGGACCGCCGCCGGGGTCCGAGAGCAGCATGGTTCCCATGAGCGAACGAACGATTGCGCTGGTCACCGGCGCGAACAAGGGAATCGGCTACGAGATCGCCACGGGCCTGGGCGCCCTCGGCTGGAGCGTCGGCGTCGGCGCTCGCGACGATGGGCGCCGTGAGGCCGCGGTGGAGAGACTGCGCGCGGCCGGCATCGACGCGTTCGGCGTGCCACTGGACGTGACCGACGACGCGAGCGCCACCGCCGCCGCGCGGCTGATCGAGGAACGAGCCGGGCGTCTCGACGTGCTCGTCAACAACGCCGCCATCACCGGCGGCATGCCACAGGAGCCCACCCGGGTCGATCCCGCCACCATTCGGGCGGTCGTGGAGACGAACGTGATCGGCGTCATCCGCGTCACCAACGCGATGATGCCGCTGCTGCGCCGCTCCGCCTCGCCACGGATCGTGAACATGTCCAGCAGCGTCGGCTCCCTCACCCGGCAGTCGGGAACCGCCCCTGAGCAGACGACGGGCCCGGTGGCCGTGGCGTACGCGCCGTCGAAGAGCTTCCTGAACGCCGTCACCCTCCAGTACGCCCGGGAGCTGAGCGGCACGAACATCCTGATCAACGCCGGCTGCCCCGGCTACGTCGCGACCGACCTCAATGGCTTCCGCGGCGTGCGCACCCCCGAACAGGGCGCGGCGATCGCCATCAAACTCGCGACCCTGCCCAACCACGGCCCCACCGGCCAGTTCTTCGAGGACGCCGGCGTCGTGCCCTGGTGAAGTGCACAGCGGTCATCACCCGCCGGGGTGAGGCGGCTTCGCTCACGCGAGATGGGCCGCGCCGGCGGCTCCGCAAGCTGCCGTGCAGCTTGCCGCTCTGCCCTGTTTGCCGTTCGTCGACGACGAGTTCGATGCCGTCGCCGGCAACTACGTTCTCGACCATGTCGGCCGGCCGCAGGAAGCCCTGAGGGAGTTGCGACGTGTGACACATCCCGGCGGGCAATGCCGTGGCGATGTGGGGGTCCGGTTGGCACGATGGAGGCGATGCCCACTCACCTCCCCTCCCTCGACCTTTCCGACTTCCGCTTCTTCGACCACCGTTCGGCCGCGCGCGACGCACTCCGCGGGCTGGCGGTGGGTGACGCCTTCGGTGCCCAGTTCTTCGTGCCCGACAATCTCCCATGTCTCCGGGAGCGCCGGCTGCCGCCCGCCGAGTGGCCGTGGACGGACGACACCGAGATGGCCTGCTCGGTCTTCGACGTACTGCGCAGCCGCGGCAGCGTGGACCAGTACGACCTGGCACAGGGCTTCGCCCGCAGGCACGACTTCGACCGCGGCTACGGTCCGGCGATGAACAGGCTGCTGCGCCTGGTCCGCGAGGGCGGACGATGGGCTGAGCTGGCCACGGGACTGTTCGACGGCCAGGGGTCGTGGGGCAACGGGGCCGCGATGCGCGTGGCGCCCTTGGGGGCCTGGTTCGCCGTGGATCCCGAGGAGGCGGCGGCCCAGGCCGGGCGGTCGGCGCGGGTGACACACACCCATCCGGAGGCGGTCGCCGGGGCCGTCGCGGTCGCGGTGGCAGCCGCGTACGCGGCTCGTGGGACCGTACGGCCGGTGAGCGGAGCCCAGTTGCTCGCCACGGTGGAGGAACTGACCCCGCGGGGAAGGGTTCGCTCGGGTGTGGCCGAGGCACGTCAGCTGCTGGGACAACCGCATGCCGAGTACGCGGCGTACCGGCTGGGCAACGGACGGCAAGTGAGCGCGGTGGACACCGTGCCGTTCGCCCTGTGGTGCGCCGCCCAACACCTCGACGACTTCGAGGCGGCACTGTGGGCGTGCGCGTCGGTCGGCGGGGACGTGGACACCACCTGCGCGATCGTCGGCGGGATCGTGGCCTCGCGGGTCGGCACGGCGGGCATCCCCGCCTCGTGGCGGGCCGCATGCGAGGCACTCCCCGTATCTCCCTGTTCAGGCCGGCGTTGAACGACTGCGCGGCGGCGTTGTCGGGCGCTCGTGCTGGTGGCCCCGGGTGGGTCGCAGGTTCAAATCCTGTCGTCCCGACCAGCGTTTACGCAGGTCGCAGGCGGTATCGGAGAAATCCGGTACCGCCTTTTCTGTCGCTCTGGGGACCACGTGGGGACCACACGGTCTGGCGGCGGCGTCCGGGGGCCGGCTGGACGGCGAGGCTGATGGGGGTACGGGCGGCGAGGATGCGTTCGGCGACGAGGGGGCGGCCGTTCCACCGGCCCGAGAACCGACGGACCGTCACGAAGATCGAGGCTGAACCTTCACACGGTGGTGTCTCCCGTACCAGGACGGGAGACACCACCGCGTTCGCCATCAGGGCAGGAACTCCCAGAACGGGCCGTCAGGTGCGAGGTTGCGAGAACACAACGTCACGTCCCTGCCTTTGAGATAAGCCAGCAACCACTCGCTGAACGTCATCTCGTAGAGAGTCCAGGCCGGACTGTCGAACTCCTGGACCACAACGCGCCAGGGCGACGAGGGGTCATCGGGAACGCGAAGGAAAACCGCCTCGCCCGTCGTGGCCGTTGCCACCGGCATCAGTTCCCCGGGGCCACTTCCTGCCGGACTGGGCAGGAACTCCACCATGTCCTCGTCGCGCCACAATTCGAGATTCTCCTTGATGGATCTTCCCAGATTGTGCAGAAGGTGATCGGCGGGGTGATCCAGATGCAGCTGCCCGTTGATCTCGATCGAACCGTAGGCGTTCACGATCTCACGGAAGTCCGCAGGGAATTCGATACCGAATTCCCGTTCCAGTTCGATCCACGGCACCGGATCCGACCAGTTGAACCGGGATTCACCCAACAGGGCTTTGATTTCCGAAAGCGCTGCCACCCTCTATTCCCCTTCTAACACTTCGAGCCGATGCCGGTGGGGGAGTTTATCGCGGTGCACGAGAAAGTGTCCGCGATATCTCCCTGGGGCCCGTATGCGGTCATTCCCACCTGAACGAGTGTGGGAACAGCCGACCGTGGATCTCCTTAGATGGGAACGACCGAAATGGACAATTTATTGCCCCCGGTCAGGTGCTTCCAGCCGAAGCGTTCCACCTTGCTGGCCATCCTTCTATTTGCACTGCCGTGCAGAGCCACCAGGTTTCGGACATCCTGGCCGGTGCTCTTGCCCCAATAACCTATCAGGTGACCGGCTTGAGGCTTCCCGCCTCCTGCCTCTATTTCTCCCATTCCGTCCGGCGAAACAGACGGTTCGCATTCGGGGCACTTCGGCAGGCCGTTCGCCCCGGTGCGCGACCTGCGGTCGCTCTTGGTGAGGTATGCGAAGGCGCCGGTCGCCCTGCAGCCTTTGTTCCCCTGGTGATTCGTGTACTCCTCAAGCCCTCCGTAGATCCGTCCGCCGTCGATCAGAGGCATCGGGTTGCAGGTGACGGTGTTGTTGTCGGTACCGCGCGGCGCGGGCCTGGGCGCGGAGCCCGGCGACGGTTGGGGGGTGGGACCCGGACGCGGTTCGCTGGACGAATCGCTGGAACCGGCCTCGTCCGCGGACGGCCTCAGCATGTCGCCGATGGCCTGCCCGGCGTCCTGCAGGCTCTGCTGGCCCTGCGGAGTCGAGGCCGCGAGCCCGAGTCCAAGGGCCCCCGCCGCCCAGTAGACAAGCGCGGGAAGCGCGAACCAGTGGCCGTCGATCTCGACGTTGCTCACCGGGTTGCCACCGGTGAAGGCGTAGCGGTTGCTGGTGTACGGGTCCGCGCCCAGGTTCATGTCGGAGAGGGCGCCGTTGTACATGTCCCGGGTGGTGAAGCGGTTGAGGCCCGGACTGTAGTCGCGGAAGCCCATGTCGTACGTGCCTGACTGGGCGTCCCAGCGCTTCGCGTTGAAGCGGTAGGGGTTGTACGTCTCTTTGTCCGGCCGGCCGGCCTCGGGCCTGTCGATCCCGGTGAACTCGGTGGCATCGTTGTTGCCGTAGGCGGTGTAGCCGTAGGTGGCCTTGCCGTCCGCCGTCTTCGACGCGGTGCGGTCCAGCGGGTCGAAGGTGTACTTCGTCGACTTCATCGCGCCCGCGTCCGTCTTCTGGGACTCCACGACGTGGTCGAAGCCGTCGTACACACTCCGCTCAATGACCTTGCCGCCCGAGATGACCGACTGCTGGCGGCCGAAGGGGTCGTAGGTGTAGGTGTGGGAGGCGACCAGCGTGGTGCCGTCCGCCTTCTTCTCCGTTGTCGACTTCAGCGCGCCGTCGAGGTGGTAGGTGTTGTCGTTGGCTTTGGTCTCCTTCAGCTTCTGGCCACGGTCGGTGTACGTGTACGACGTGACCTTTGGGGTGCTGTCCGTCGCCTGACCTTTCCGTCGGGGTAGAACGACCACGCCATCGTGCGGTGGGAGGAGCCGCCCGCCGATGTCAGTGTCCTGGCCGTCTGCTGGCCCACGGTGTTGTAGTCGTAGGTGGTCGCGATGCCCCAGGGGTCCGTGGATGCCTTCGTCCAGCCGTTGTCGAAGTAGTCGAACTCCGAGGTGTTGCGTAGCGTCTGGCCCTCCGAGGGTGGCGTCGAGGTCTTCGCGACCCGGCCCACGGCGTCGTACACGGTCTCGGTGTAGACGTCGGGGTCGTTGTGGCGGGTGTCCGCCGGGTCGTACGGCTGGTACTGGCGCTTCGGCCGGTTCAGCGCGTCGTACTCGGTGCGGGCGGTGAACGCCGTGGTCGTCCCCGCTTCGACGGGGCGCGAGGTGATCACCTTGGTGGTGTTGCCGACGTTGTCGTACTCGTAGCTGAGCTTGTCCCCCTCCGCGTCGACGACGGAGGTGAGTTGATAGATGTCGTCGTAGTGGTTGGCCGTGACGAAGTCCGTCGCGTCCGTGTACGGGCCGCGGCGGATCGTCAGCACGATCAACGCGTCCAGGAAGCTGAACAAGGACGGGCTCGCGATGTGGCGGAAGGTCAACTGCGGTGAGTGGAAGGTGCAGACGGCGCGGCCAGCACTTCGGCCACCGGCGCACGGACCCGGGCCAGACGCTGAAGCGTGAGCTCTGCCGCACTGAGCGCGGCCTGCACCCGGCGAACCGCTCGTTGATCTGCCTGTCGCCTCGTACAGCCCGTCGGCGCGGTGCTCGAACGGCCCTACCAGGCGGATTCGGGCCCCGCAACGGTCAGGTGACCGAGCGCGACTGGTCCAGTTCGCTGCCGATCGCCTCTCGCAGCACGTCGTGCTGCGGACCGAGCCTGAACTGCCCGTCACTCCACCGTTCACGCGGTGGGGAATTCCGCCGTGTACTTGAGGCCGATCAGCCGCATGCGCACGCCGTTGGTCGGGTTGTCCGGGTGGCGTCAACGGTCTGAACCGGCTCCAGCTTTCCGGCCCGAACCGGCCCCATGTCGTGGTTCTCTCCGTGCGGCTTCCGGGTTGAGTTGGCCCCGCCTTCCGGCTCGAAGTGGCTCCGTCGCTGCTGTGCTGTCGCGTCGGATCAGAGTGGGTCGTCGTCCGAGCCTCCTGCCCATTCCTCGCGCGGTCGCAGGCGCGCGAGGATCCTTTGAACCTCGTCGCGGACACCGTCATCGCCATCGGCTGCCAACTCGTGCAGCTGCTTGATCAGCCGATCTGTGCCCTCGGTCGTCAGCCAGTCGGGGTCGCAGTCCAGAGCGGCTCGGAACTCGTCCGCGGTGCAGGACTCTGCGGCATAGCTTCTGGCCAGCAGCACGTAGCGCAGTCCAATGGTGTCTTTTCGTGCCAGCAACGCCTCGGCTGTCTCCGACGTCACCGCCGTGTCCTGGTCATCCAGGAGGAGACGGTGAATGACGTCCGCCACCTCCTCGAGCCTGTCGGACATCGCGAGCCGTCGCCCGGCTGCGGCGCGAACCGACCAGACCGGAGAGTCGGCGTCCTTGATCGCCGTTCTCACTTCTTGACCGTCGGAAAACACCATGCTCCCAGCCTGCCAGGGAAGCTGGTGATCTTGTGCCGACGGTCTTCAGCCGCGCAATTGCTTGGCCTTGGTCTGGGCGAGACTGTACGACTCGGTGCCGGTCTCGATGATGGCGCCGTTGAAGGTGAGTCGGTCACCGGGCGCCGGCTGCGCCGCTGGGCCTTGACCGGTCAGAGGTGACACCCGGGCTCCGCGACCTGGGGTATCAGCGGCGATCGATGCTCTGAACTGCGGCTTGGCCACCAATGGTTGTCAGTGTGGTTGTGCACCCTCGCACGGACGAGGGATGGCCGCTGAGGGGACAGCTGGCAGCGGGCCGAGTATGTCGGTCACGACACTCCGGACGGGCCGCAGCGGCTGCCTGGGGCACGCCGCTGGGACCCGGACAAGGTCCGCGATGACCTGTAGGACTACGTAGCCCAGACGTTGGGTCGGCCGGACGGAGTCCTGATCGTCGATGACACGGGCTTCCTCAAGAAGGGCACCACCTCGGCCGGCGTCCAGCGGCAGTACTACGGCAGTGCGGGGACTTGCAGCTGAATGACTGTCGAGTGGATCTGCGGGGCGGTCTTTGTGGCGTGGCAGGCGAGCCTTGAGCTGTTCCGAGGTACGGGCGGGTGGTCCGGGGAGCGGTGGGACGACGACACGGTGCAGGTCCAGAAGGCGATGACCGTCTTGGAGCTGATTGGACAGGTTGGTGCGGCTGACGTCCAGCAGTTGGGCCAGGAGCCTGCTGGCGATCGCTCCGGGGCGGAGCAATAGAGCTGTCAGGAGGTGGTGGTGGTCCGGGTCACTGGTTTGAGGGTGAATTCAGCTGCGTGGACGGTGAAGCGTCGTTGGAAGGCCGCCTGGCCAGGGCGTCCCAACACGGTTCCGAGATTGCCACCACGCGGTTGAAGGCGGGCCGCGGCATGCCGGTCGGGGCCGGGTCGGTGGGCATGGTGGTCGGGGGCGGGATCGCGTCGTCTGCTCTTGAGTGCCTCGGCAGGCCGGGGAGGGAGCGGTGCCAGGGTGTAGTTCCAGTCGCTGTGGAAGGCATGGGGTGTGATCGGCAGAGCATGGAACTCGGCAGTTGCGAGCGTAGTTCTCAGGTTGTAGCTGCCCGTGTCCAGCTCGGCAGGCCGCAGTGTCACCCTCTTGACGGTCCTGTCAGGGCGGAGGTGACTGCCTCGGTTTCGCCTCGGGCGGTCTTGAGAAGCAGTCCGACGATGTCGTCCCAGGAGGAGAGAGTCGCGTCCACCGGTTCCGGCTGAGCTGATTCGACGTTCTCCCACCGAACGAACCTGTCCGGGAAGACGCTCAGCGACCATCCGGACTCGTGCTGCAGTGAGACATCCGGGTGTTCCTCGTCCGCGTTGCTGAGTTCGGCGAGGATTTCGCGGATCCGGGCCTCGTCGGGCTCATTGAATTCTTCGCCCATGGTGTCGTACATGAAGTAGGTCACGGTCATGCTCTCCGGTTGGGCGGTGCGCCGTTGGGGATGGCCCAGTTCAGCATATCCGCCGGAATAGCCCGGGTGGAGGGCGTCCCACCAGGGGCTTCCGGAGGTGTGCTGGTACTCCCACCGCCCCGACAACCGGTACCGCATCCACTGGACCGAGGGCTACTTGGTGGACGAGCTCGGCGATCTGTTGACCACGTCGGCCGTTCCCATTCCCGGCGCCGTACGCACCCCTGCGGCCTGTCCTGGTGATGCCGGCGTTGGTGGCGGCCGACCGGGGCAGGGCTGCTCCGGTGAGAACATCACGCCCATTCAGTGACCGGTCTTGTCCTCTGCGGGGGCGTCGTAGACCAAGCTGTACCGCCAGAACAGGCGACGTCGAAAACGGGCGTTGGGCAACTCCACCGAGGCCGCGGCCCGGATGTCGCTGACAGTCTCCTGAGGAGCCGCGGTGGGCGCGCTCATGTGTGAGGGCAGCGCATCGGCGCGGGTCGGATGCCTGACCATTCCCATCACCGGATTCGCCAGCATGGCAGGCAGTGCGGCGAGCATGTCGAAAGGCCCGACCTCCCGATAGCAGCCGACAATGACGAGGCGCCCACCCGGACGGAGACACTCGCGCAGCTCCCGCAAAGTGGGGGCCAGCGGCAAGTGGTGCAAGACAGCCACCAGGGTGACGGCGTCGAAGCGCCTCTCGGGGTTCCGTCCCGCGAAGCCGGCTTCCACAATGGTGACCGCTGGGTCGTCGGCGAAGCGTTCTGCTGCGACACGGGCCGTCCGGGGGTCGGGTTCGAGCCCCGTGACGGTGGCGACCCGGCGCCGCAGAAACGCGGCGAGGTTCCCCGTACCGCATCCGACATCAAGGACGTCGTGGGCCCCCGACGCGGCAATCTGACTGGCGACCCACGGGCCGTAGTGGTCGTTATTGCTCCAGGGGTGCCGATGGTTGAAACGGTGAAGACGAGACAGTAAGGCCATGGGTTCACACTAAACATGTCGGCACATCAGTCTTTCGTCTGCCCAGCACACTTAGCCACGTACCCCGAGTCGCAGCTGCGTGACTCACTGCCTGCCCGCTGCCCGCTGTCCGCTGTCCGCTGTCCGCGGGGGCTGGGGCTGGGGCTGAGACCGTCGCAAAGTGCACCGATCCGCACCCCGCTGCGCCGCTTCGAACGCGTGCGCACCACACAGTGCCGGGCAGACGGGACTTTGAAGGCACTCCCAGGGCGGGGGTCTTCGCCCTTTCGGGTGAATTCCGGCCCGTTTCGCTGTCCGGGTATCCGGGGGAGCGAATGATCCGTCCTCGGGCGGTGTCCTGCGGCGGGGGAAGGATGGCGCGTACACCGATGACCAGCAGCTGAAGGTCCGGCTCGGCGAGGTGCCGCTGCCTGCCGCGTTGCCGGGGCCGCGGGTCTTGTACCGGCGGCGTGGTTGAAGGGGAGGGCACATGTCGCGGGATGAGGCCGCGTTCGGTTCGTCCGAGCTGGATGAGTCCTATGAGTACTGTGCGGCTGAGACCGAGCAGTACCTGGCACCGATGTGGAGAGCGAGCGAGGCTCTGCCCGCTGCGATCCGTCCCCACGTCTTCGCCGTGTCCGGCTTCTTGCTGCGGACCGACCGCATCGCCGACGAGGGCGGATCGCAGGCGGACCGTGTCGAGAGGTTTGCCCGGTGGCGCTCCGAGACTCTGGAGGAGCTGTGCGCGCGGCGCAGCGAGCATCCGCTGCGGCGAGCGTTCGTGGATACGGTGCGGCGGTGGGATCTCGATTGTGCGGTGATCGAGGAGTTCCTCGACGCCATTGCGGCCGACTGCGCTTGCCCACCCGTCTTCGAGACGTTCGCGGATCAGCGGCGCTATCTGCGGGGGATCGGAGGGACGGCCGCCGAGATGATGATGCCGCTGTTGGGCGTGCGGGGAGCGGAGGTGCTGTCCCTGGCCTCGGTGCTGGGCGAGGCGGGCCAGTTGGTGGACATCTTCGAGGACCTGCGGGTCGACCTGGCCGCCGGCCGGTGCTACCTGCCACGTGCCGACCTGCGGCAACTGGGGCTGGAGGTGGCCGACCTCCAGCGTGGTGAACCGCAGGAGGCGCTGGATGAGTTGGTGGGCATTCAGCTCGGCCGCTGGAATGGCCTGCTGGAGCAGGCGGTGCCGGTGACCTGGATGGTGAGTCCCGAATACCAACCGTTTCTACATGTCCTGCTGCTGGGGGCGCAGTTGCAGTTCGACGAGGTCACGCTCCGGCAGGGGCGGGTCTTCGCCGGCGACATCGAGCCGCTGACGTCGCCCGGTGCGGTGTGCGGTCGCCCGGCCTGGCCGGACGCGGGGGTGGTGCCGGGCCATGTTGGGGTGATCATGGACGGCAGTCGGCGGTGGGCCGCGTTGCGGGGGCTGCCGGCCTCCCAGGGCCACCACGCGGGGGAGCGGGCCGCGCTGCGTCTGGTCAACGCCGCTCTGCGGCTGGGGGTACGGCACGTGAGTATTTACGCGTTCTCCACCGAGAACTGGGACCGCTCTCAGGAGGAGGTGGCCTCCTTGTTCGATGCCATGGCCGAAGGGATCGCCCGGGGCACCGAGTGGCTGCACGAGTTGGGTGTACGAGTGCGCTGGTGCGGGCGGCGTGACCGCGTCGAGCCGTCGCTCGCCTCCGAGTTGGCGCTGATGGAGAGCATGATGTCGAACAACGATGTGCTGTCGCTGACCGTCTGTGTCGACTATGGCGGACGTGAGGAGCTGACCGAAGCCGTCCGCGCGCTGGCTGCCGAGGCGGTGGCGGGGACGATCAGGCCGGAGGACATCAGCTCCGCTGATCTGGCCCGGAGCATGTACGTGCCCGACCTGCCGGACGTCGATCTGCTGATCCGCACCTCCGGGGAACAGCGGATCAGCAACTTTCTGCCCTGGCACCTCGCCTATGCCGAGCTGGTTTTCGATCCGACCCCCTGGCCCGACTTCGGCCTGACGCAGTTGCGGGAGGCTGTCACGGTGTACGCCGGCCGCCGGCGCCGCTTCGGCGGCGGTCTTCCCGGCCCCGCCCGGCCGGTGGATCCGGCCCGGACCTCCTGAGACCCGGGCCCGACCCTCACCTCAGGGCTTCGGCGGGGTATACACGCCCTCCGCGGTCAGATACGCCACGACCGTGTCGGGGGTGAACGCGGGCGTGCCGAAGGAAGCGCTGTACGTCTCCAGCAATTCGGGGGTGGGGTGCAGCGGCACCTCGCTGAGCCGGACCTTCAGCGGCCGGCCCGCCGGCACACTTTCAGTGGACAGCTTGCTCTTGTCCACACCCCACCGGAACATCTTGGAGTGCCCGACCTCGAAGCCGTTGACGGTTGCCTTTCCGGACGCCCACTCGTTCCGCAGGACGCTTTGCAGGTCGGTGATCCGGAAGTCGCTTGTCGGCGTACGAACCGCGATCCCACCTTCCAGAGCACCGTCGCCCTTGGCGTTCGACAAGCGCTTGAGTGAGGGATCGCCCTTGCCGGAGCGCACGGGGAACCGAATCGCCGCACCGCGGGAGTCTTTTACCAGCTGGGCCGGAGCCACCGCCTCGACCACGGCCCCCAACCGGTCCATCTCCGCCTGGGCCTGATCGGTCCAGCGGACCTCGACCCAGCCGTCGGAGACCGTGCCCCACTTCTCCTCCGCGGCCGCGGACGTCGTACCCATGAACTGAGCCAGCATGGGCCCGGCCAAAGCGGCGCCCAGAACCGATCGTCGTGTCGCACTCATCGGTGTACACACCATCCTTCCCCGGCCGCAGGCCACGGCCCAAGGACGGATCATCCGCTCCCCCCCAGATATCCGGACCGAGAAACGGGCCCGAATTCACCCGAAGGGGCGAAGGCCCCCGCCCCAAGCACCACACGGACGCCATCCCTCACCAGACCAGTACGAACCGTTGCTTGCCACTTCGCCGTTGGCTTCGGGGGCGGAGAGCACTGTTGCCTGCTTTTCGGCGTACTCCGGCTGCCCTCCCGAGAGAGAGGCGGAGCGAGAAGGCCCCGGAACGGGCGGCGCTGTCAGTGCCGGGGTCTAAGCTCGCAAACCCACGAGGACAGGGGAGTTCCGTGCGTGATCACACGCTGACCGCTGATGTCCCGCTCGGTCCGTTCGAGGGAACAGTGGTCACGGCCTACTCGGCCAAAGGGAAGAACGCCAAGCTGCACGCCTCGACGAGCTGTACCCAGTTGCGCACGAGCGACGTGGTGACGGCGCGGGTTCCGTTGGACGCGGCGATGGTCAATCGCATGTGCACTCGCTGTGCGGAATGGGGTGTTTGGGCGCGGCCGACGACCGGACTCGGTGTCTTCCTGGAGTCGCTCGGTGGACTTGGACTTCTTTATCAGCTGCAGTCGTACACGGCACCCGACGAGGACGAGCGCTGGGATGGAGAGGAGGTGAATGCCGCGGCTGATCTTCTGCGTTCGCGCCCCGAGGGTACGGATGAAGACGGGGAGGAGGTTCTCGATGAGCGGGAGGCCCGTGAGGATGCCGAACGGCTCCGGGACCTGGTGCTCTCCACGTGGCGCAGGGCGGCGACAAGCCTGCACCAGGCACAGGCCACCGCGGCGGAGTTCCCCTGGCTGGAGGAGTGGGCGAAGCCGAAGCTGGCCTTGAAGGAGCAGTACCTGGAGACCCTGAAGACGCAAGCGGCGCAGTTCGTCGACCCGGACGGGCTTCTGGCCGCAGCCGCGGTGGCCGGCATGAACGATCCGGAACTTCCGGTGAATGATGACGCGTTCACGGTGCTCGGCAAGAGCCAGGAGATCGCCGGCGAGCTGAGGGGCCTGTGGCGCAAGTGGCGCAGCAAAGCCGAGTACGGCTGGGGCGATCCCAGCGAACGCGCGTACATCGCCTACAGCCTCGTACACCGGATCCGGAGCAACCGGAAGGGATACGACCAAGCCCTTGCCGGCGCTCGGGCCCTCATCGAGTCCTGGGAAGAACAGGCCCGTGCTGCTGCTGCGGCGAACTCCGCCCCCGCACGGCTGATGACCGTCCGCCTGCCGGAGATCCGGGACAAGAGCACCCTCCGGGGCGATGGCGGCTTCCTCGACGCACTGGACCCATGGACCATCGGCGTCCTGGTCACCTGCCTCACTGATGCCGACTGGGGACGCCGTACCGTCACACTCCGAGTCTCCGCCCTCATCGCCGACCGGCTGACCGCTGATGGAGGCCTGGTCGACACTGAAACTCACGCCGAGGGGGAGGACTGGTTGGCGGCTCCCGGGACGAGCAGGCGACCGAGCTATGTCCAGCCCGGAGTTTTCGACGACACGCCCGTCTTCGACCGGCGGCCCGTCAAGAGTGACCACCTGCGTGCACTGCACACGGCCTTGCCCCACGCCGACCGGTTCTACATCGTCTTCTCACCCAGCGGCGGGGTCGAGACTCTGCCCCTGGCAGTCGTGGAAGCACGGCTGGCCCAGGGCTGGCAGGGGGCCATCGTCGCTGGTGTCTCGGACCTTCCCACCGGTGTGATCGAGCCATGGGTGGCGGAGGTCGGACCGAGGCCCCAATCGGAAGGGGGTATCTGGCCCCAGCACGTTCATGATGTGCAGGATGCCCGGTTCGGTGAGGAACTGGGTCTCGTCGCAGGGGCGCAGCGGGCCGCCTGGCTGCCCTATGACGACCGCGACAGGGAACGCAACCTGCGCCTCCTCGCCATGGCCCGCGGCGTCCCCGACCTGCGGGCACTCGATGGCGGCCACGACCGTGACGGACATGTCCGCGCTCTGCCCCACGCGGTGTGGCGAGGGCTGCTCACCGATCGGCAGCTGGACCTTGAACCGTTCGAACAGCCCACCGAGGACCGGTGGAGCGGCGGTAGTGGGATTCCGCTGGGTGTCCTGGCCGATGTCCAGGTGTATGCCGTGAACGCTGATCCGCGGTACGAGGGCAAAGGCCACTCGCCACTGTGCCGGCACTCCCGGGAGCGCGGTGTCGTTGACGGGGACGATTTGTTGGCCGTCTCGGATCTGGTCGTGCGGGACGACTTCGACTGGTGCAGCAAGTGCGGCGGTTACGCGGTGCGCAGGCTGACCGATACCCAGCTCTCCTATTACCGTGCGGCACATCGGCTCCACGACATCGCTCAGCAGCTGGACAGCGGGCGGGGCGGCTATGACCGCGTTGATGTCGAGGTGCTCAGCTCCCGGCTGAGTGAACTGGCGGACTGGCATCCCATCGGTAAGGAGAGCTGGTACACCCACGGTTCCCAGCGGTGGTGGCGGATCGTCCACGATCTGCAGAGCAAAGCGGAAGAAGCACGTCGCCACGGTACCCAGTGACGACTCTCTGCGTTTTCCGGAGACGGGCTGGACGGCGAGGCTGAGGGGTGCGCGGAGGGGGTTGAGGCCGAATGAGATGACGACAGCGTCCAGGGGGTGGCGTTGCGCAGGACGTCGGCGGAGAAGTTCGCCCTCTGAAACTGTGCTGGGGCTTCTCGCGGTCGAATGGGTATCGGAACGCAAAGGGGCATTTCGGCTTGTGCCCGGCCCTCTCCGGCTGGGGTGCCGGAAACCCCGCGTGCGTACGCGCGCGGGGGAGGTAATGGTCGGCGCCGTACGGTTCGTCCGGCCGCCCGCACAACCATTCGGGGGCGGTCCCGGTCCAACTCCGCATGAGAAAACGACTTCTCGCCCCCCTGGCCCTGACCGCGGTAGCCGCCTGCGGGGCACCCGACGTCGTACCCGACTCGACCGTCTCACCGGGCATGACGCGGAACGCCACGGCCACGAAGCGGCCCGCGGCCGACCCCGATACCGCCGGGTCCCACGCCGACTTCGACGGCGACGGGAAAGAGGATCTCGTCATCACCGAGCCCTCGGCCACGGTCAACGGAAAGTACGCCGCCGGCAATGTGGCCGTGGTGCACGGCTCGACGGCCGGCCCCGACATCCGGCGCAGCCAGGTGATCACCCAGGACAGTCTCGGCCTCGGCGAGGCGGGCACCGGTGGCCGCTTCGGCAGCGCCGTCATCTCGGCCGACCTCGACGGCGACGGCCGCAGCGACCTCATCACTCACGCCGGCAGCAACACGGTCTTCGTGGTCTGGGGCGGAAAGAAGAAGCTCTCCGGAGCGGCCAAGCTGACCGGTACCACGCCGGTCGCCGGCGACTTCGACGGTGACGGCCACGCAGACCTCGTCACGAGCGGAAGTACGGGCTCCAAGGCGACGGTACGGTTCGGCCCGTTCACCCGGGCGGGCAAGCCCACCCGTACGAAGCCGCTCGACCTCACGCCCGACACGTCGTCGTACTACACGCCCCGGCCCACCGGCGTCGGCGACGTGAACGGCGATGGTAAGGACGATCTGGTGGTCACCTGGTCGCACGTGTTCGCGGACGAGATGCCGATTCCCCGCGCCACCGTCGTGTACCACGGAGCGGCCAACGGCGTACTGAAGAAGGGCCCGCGCCTCAAGGACGCGCGCGGCAAGGACATGTACGGCTCGGTCACCCTCACGTCCGATGTGAACAAGGACGGCTTCGCCGATGTGATCGTCAGCCTCACCTGCGAGACCGTCGGCGACATAGCCGTACCCGAGGGCGGCAGCCGGCTGATGGTCGCCTACGGCGGAAAGAGCGGGCAGAGCACCAGCCTGAAGCCGACGACGATCAACGAGAAGACACCGGGGCTGCCCGGCAGGCCGGTCTCCTCCCACTGCGGCTTCGGGTACGCGCCGGCGACAGGTGATGTGAACGGCGACGGTTACGCCGATGTCGCGTTCAACGCTCCGGTCAAGGTCAGCCGGGGCAACGAGGCGGTGACCCTGGTGCTGCGCGGCGGACCGGAGGGCCTGACCGGCAAGAACGCGAAGAGCACGGGCTTCCCGATGGGGCCCCTGGCGATCCAGGACCTGAACGGCGACGGCGCGGCCGATCTGGCGGGCGGCACCTGGTCCGCGAGCGGGGCCGACGGCATGGTGCGGGTCCTGCGCGGCGGGCCGTCCGGCATCGCCACTTCCGGGTCGACGCTCATCAGGCCCGCGGATCTGGGACTGACGCCGGTGCCGGGTGACAACTACGAATTCGGCCAATGAAACAGCCGGCCGCCGCTACCGGGCACCGGCTGCGGGGCTATTGGCAGGTGGAGCATGATGCCGGCAAGGCTCTACGTCAGCTGAAGGTGATGGACGCCTGAGGAGCCGGCCCGTCCGGCGAGATGAGGCGAGGGGTATTGACGCCTTCGCTGGGACTTCTATCATCCGGATTGTCCGAAGCCCCGGTGCATGTCCGGTACTTCGAACGCGCACTTCTCGAACCACGATCGACCCGACGCGGTCCGCACACATCACGGCGCCGCGCGGGACGGGCAGTCCCCCATGTCGTTCTCCAGGACCGGCGGCAGTTCGCGCGACGTTGTCGAAACGATTCGATTCGGCACGCGAGGAGGAACGCCCGACATGTCATGGCTCGTACCGCGCCCCTTCACAACGCACACCGCACACCGCACACCGCGCAACGCACACCGCATCCGCTTCCGTATCCGCCTCCGACCGTACGAGGAGAACCATGAAACCCCCCATGCGACGCAGCCGATCCCGCGCCTCGGCGTTAGGACTGCTGACCGCCTCCGCGCTGCTGGCGACCGGGGTCGCCGCCGCACCCGCGCCCGCCGCGGAGGCCGAAATGGTCCAGGCGAGCACCCTGGGCGCCCAAGCGGCCCAGTCCGGACGGTACTTCGGTACCGCCGTGGCGGCCGGCAAACTGGGCGACGGAACGTACGCGACGATCCTGGACCGCGAGTTCAGTTCGGTCACCCCCGAGAACGAGATGAAGTGGGACACCATCGAGCGGTCCCGCGGCTCATTCAACTTCGTTCCCGCCGACCAGATCGTCGACCGCGCCTTGGCGCGCGGCCAGCGCGTGCGCGGTCACACGCTGGTCTGGCACTCCCAACTGCCGTCCTGGGTCAGCTCCGTCACGGACGCGAACACGCTGCGCGGCGTGATGAACAACCACATCAGCACGGTGATGAACCACTACAGGGGCAAGGTCCAGGCCTGGGACGTGGTCAACGAGGCGTTCGCCGACGGAGGCAGTGGTCAGCATCGCCCCTCCGTGTTCCAGAACCTGCTCGGCGACGGCTTCATCGAGGAAGCCTTCCGTGCCGCTCGGACGGCCGATCCGGCAGCCAAGCTCTGCTACAACGACTACAACATCGAGAACTGGAGCGACGCCAAGACGCAGGGCGTGTACCGCATGGTGCGGGACTTCAAGGCACGCGGCGTGCCCATCGACTGTGTCGGCTTCCAGGCGCACTTCGGCACCGGTGGCCCGCCGGCCGCCTTCCAGACCACACTGCCGAACTTCGCCGCCCTGGGTGTGGACGTACAGATCACCGAACTCGACATCGCCCAGGCGCCGTCGACCGCGTACGCGAACACCGTCCGG
Organism: Streptomyces sp. NPDC051662; assembly: GCF_040681655.1. Lineage (NCBI taxonomy): Bacteria > Bacillati > Actinomycetota > Actinomycetes > Kitasatosporales > Streptomycetaceae > Streptomyces > Streptomyces sp. NPDC051662. The sequence continues at coordinate 31,832 of NZ_JBFAZD010000020.1, read as the reverse complement.
GCGTGTGTGAGCGTCTCACGGTGCACCGGGATCACCGTATGGGGCATTCGCGACAGCGACTCCTGGCGCAGCGGGGAGAACCCGCTGCTGTTCGATCGTGACGGCAACAAGAAGGCGGCCTACCAGGCGACGCTGACCGCACTCGGCGGCAGCGCGGTGAGCACGCGCTGCCAGATGCCGTAGATCCCCCGGGCCCGCGGACGGCGGCAAGAGCCGGCCCCCGCCCGCGGTGCCCGCGGCCCGGCGTCGTCGGACTGAGTAGCGCATTACTCACGACATGACACCGCCTCAAAGGTAGGTTTCCCACCGCCCTCGTACGACGTACGGAATGACACCTGGGCGTGGCTGCCGGATTGAGACGTCCAGCGGTGCTCCCCAGTGAATGCGACCGAATTCGACCGATCGGATCGACCGAGGAGAACACATGCTTGGCGGAAGAGATGGCAGAAGAATCACGGCCCGCGGTGTCGTCAGGGAAGCCGGCTCCGGCTTCCTGCGGCGCGTACTGGCCGGGCTGATCGCGGCGGTGGCGCTGTCGACGGGTCTGGTGGCGACGGGTCCGTCGGCCATGGCGGCGGACCTGCCGTACGGTCCGTACACCTGCGCGGCGGGCTTCGTGTGGCGGGAGGCGGTCCCGGCCGACCTGGTCTGTGTGACGCCGCAGATCCGCTCGCAGATCACGACGGAGAACGCGCTGGGCCCGTCCCGCCGGGAACCGAATGGCGGCGTCTACGGGCCGGACACCTGCAAGCCCGGTTTCGTCTGGCGCGAAACGCGGCCGTCGGACCATGTCTGCGTGCCGCCGGCCAGCCGCGACCAGGCCCGCACTGACAACGCCAACGCGCCGTGGCGACTGGCGGACCCGGGTGCGACGCCGCGTGGCGGGGTGTCTGTCTCCACCACGTTCCACCAACTGGGGGGCTATCTGTACGCCACCGGCAGCGGACTCAGTCCGAACGGCGTCGTGCGGTTCTACGCGGTCGGGATCAACACGAGCGCGCCGTACTCGCTGGGCTCGCTGAGCGTCAGCGCCTCCGGCACCCTGCCCGGGTGGCAGTACGTCGCGGACCTCAGGTGCCGAGGAGGACAGACGCAGCCGGCCACCATCGTGGTCCTCGACCAGAGCTCCGGCCTGGTCACCACCGGCGGCACCACGGACGCCTTCCGCCACTGCGGCTGAGTCGCTGCCATTGAGCCACTGGGGCGCTGAGGCGTTGAGTTGCTGAGCGGACGCTCCCACTGAGAACAGCGAGCGATGTGTTACGCGCAAATGGCCGGGTGCCGCGCCACCAACGGCGCCGCACCCGGCATTCCCTTGCGCAAAGCCCTTGGCCGACCAGCGCGGTCGACCAAGGGTGTGCTGGCTTAGTAGTACATAAAGGCGGGAACGAGTCCCGTGGGGCCCGGCTGAGCGATGAGTTCCCCGGCTCCAATTCCTCCGCCGTTCGCTACGTTGACCACGTCGTACACCGAGCCGTAATTACCCATCCAGTGCCACCCCGGCACGGCGGACGCCGCCTTTGTGGCGGAGCACCGCTTGACGAGCGCGATTCCTTCTTGGACGGTGAGAACCTCGTTACTGGTCGGCGCGTTGCAGGTGGCACTCACGGCTGTCGGCGCCTTTGCGGTGGACGCGTCCGCCGCCGACGTCGAGAAGATCGCCAACCCGATGAGCAGGGTGGTTGGGGCAGCCGCCAGGGCGGCAATTCGTCTCCGCTGCATGGTTTACCTCCATGAGGAATTCGCGAGGGGCTCGGGTTGAGCACTCCAACCAAACTAACGGCGCAATCCGCGATAGTCGATAGCGCGGCGTGAATATGCGAAAGGAGTGACAGATTAATGCCAGTGGTTTATCTGATTTCACTCCGGATGATCCCCGGGTGTTCGCGTGAGGGGGTCTTTATTGGATTCCTTTGCTCCGTCGCGAAGGTATAGATACGGAATGTCCCGACAATCACAAAAAGGACGTCCTTGGAAAACGCCCGCCGGTACGTGCCGGCGACTCGGCTGTGGCCGTCCTGAGACATTTTCCGCGAGGGCCGGCGGGCAGGAATGGTGCTGACCATGGTTCTGACGGTGAACACCCGCGGGGCCAGTTGAGCAAGGCAAGGAGCGCCATGATGCGTACCAACCGGAAGATCGCCGTCACCCTCGCCGCCACTGTGCTGGTGGGCGCCACTGGTGCGGGATTCGCGCAGGCTTCACCGGCGACGGGCGGGAGCGTTGCCCCGTCCGCCTGCCGTCCGGCCAATCACACCGCGAAGATCACCGAGGCGACCAACAGCGCGGGGCACCGTCACTACCGCGTCACCCTGACCGCGCCGAGCGGGTACGAGCCCTGTGAGCTGGCCGGTTCGCCCACCGGTGTGCGGTTCTCGAACCACGGCTCGGACAGCGGGGTCACCGCCGGCCGCTACGGCGACCAGGAGACCGTGGTGACTTTCGGACCTGGCCACCCGGTGCACTTCGACATCCAGGTTCCGAGCGCTGGTCGCGGTACCCCCGCGGACGAGGCGTCGTTCACGCTCCGGGCTCCGGGCGGGCAGATCCCCGGCACGTCCTTCGCCGAGGGCAGGCTCAAGGTGGCCAAGGGCACTCTCATCGGTCCGGTCCAGCGCGGCGTCTGATCTCCCTCCTTGGGAGCGGCGTGGGTTCACCCCAGCAGCAAGGACCTGGGCTGGGCGGACAGGGCCTGGTCGAGAACCAGGGACGCCGCTCCCACCGCGGCCACGTTCTCGCCCAGCGTGGTGGAGACGACCGCTGTCGGATGGGTCGCCTTGACGAACGGGGAGCGTGCGACCATCGGTTCGATGGTCGCGAGAAGACGGTGGGCGAGCACGAGCCATGTCGGTCCGCCGAAGACGATGGCGTCGACGTCCAGGAGCGTCGCCGCCGCACAGACTCCCCGGCCGATGCGGATGGCAAGGCGCTCGATGATGCCGTCCGCCTGGGCGTCCCCCTCGGCGGCGAGCCGCGCCAACCGCTCCAGACCGCGCTGGGCGTCGGCCGGATCCAGCACCGTGTACTCGGCACCGAGGACACCCAGCGCGATGGCCTCGTCGACGAGCGTCCGCGTCGAGCAGGCCGCGCCGAGTCCGCCGACCTCGCCCGCGTTTCCGGAGACACCGCGCAGCACGGTGTCGTCCACCACCAGCCCCATCCCGGAGCCCGTGCCGAGGTAGAAGAAGAGAAGGTTGCGGCTCTCGGTGGCCGCCCCGGCCCAGCGCTCCGCGACGACCGAGGCCGTGACGTCCTTGTCGAGGAGCGCCGGGAATCCGGTCGCCTCGCTGAGGCGGTCACGGAGCGGGTAGCGGCCCCAGCCGGGCAGCTCCGGAGGATCGACCACCCAGCCGGCGGACGCGTCTATGGGCCCCGGCGCGGCGATGCCCAGGCCCAGCACCCGCGCCTCGTCGATCCCCGACTCCGCCACGAGCGAGCGCACCGAGGCGGCCATGTCCGCGACCGTCCCGTCCGTGTCACCGCCGCTCGGGGTCCGCCGGCTGCGATGGCCGACGACCGTGCCGAGAAGATCCACCAGGACGCAGGTGATGACGGCGGGGTCGAGGTGGACTCCTACCGCGTAGCGCGATGTCGGGACGATTTCGAGGAGGGTGCGGGGTTTCCCACTGCCGGTGTTCTGCTTGCCCGATTCACGGGCCACGCCCTGGTCGAGCAGCCGGCGGGTGATATTCGAGACGGTCTGCGCGGACAGGCCGGTGGCCTGCGCGAGTTCGACCCGGCTCAAGCCCGCCGGGTGCCTGCGGATCGCGTCCAGAATCACGGACTCGTTGAAGTCCCCCATGCGCGGCAGATTGGTGCCGCGCCGGATCGTGCGCTTCTCGGGTCTCGCCGCTTTGGTGGTCAACGTGTCTCTCCCGGCCTCCGGAGCGGCGGCTGTGCCGCGCAGCCGCCGCTCCGGAGGCAACAGATCGATGGAATCGTACGACGCGGGGCCGTACGCGGGACGCGGCGTGGTCAGCCGCCCGATGGATCGAGTGGCGTGGCCTGTTCCCCGGCAGGACGCAGCCGCAGGGTACGGATCTGGAAGGGCCGGAACGCGAGGTTCACGGACCCTTCGCCGGACGCGCGGGCGAGCTCCTGATCCGGCTGCTCCAACAGGTCGCAGTCGAAGGCGGCGGTGAAGGGGAAGCCGGCGGACAGGCGCGCCGAGACCGCCCCGCCGCACGCTTCGTACAGTCGGACCACGATGTCGCCACTGCGGTCGTCCGCGAGCTTCACCGACTCCACCACGACGTCATGGGTGTCGACTTCGACCAGGGACCGGGCTTCGGCCGGGGCGGGGCGCAAGGGCAGGTTCAGCGCGTAGCCGCCGGCGATCGCCTCCTCGATCCCCGCCCCGGCCAGCAGCGCGTAACTGAAACTGTGCCGGCCGCGGTCGGCCTCCGGGTCGGGGCTGTGCGGTGAGCGGAGCAGCGAGAGCCGCACTGTCGTGGTGGTGCCGCCGCCGTCCCGAGTGTCGCGGCGGACGTCGTGTCCGTAGGTGGAGTCGTTGAGCAGCGCGGCGCCCCAGTGCCGCTCGCCGACGTGCACCCAGCGGTGCGCCCACAGTTCGAAGCGTGCCGCGTCCCAGCTCGTGTTCTCGTGGGTGGGCCGCTGCACATGGCCGAACTGGATCTCGGCGCTCTCCCGTTCCGCGTGGACGTCGAGCGGCCAGGCCGCCTTCAGTACGGTGTCGCGCTCCTGCCAGTCGATGTCATTGCGGACGGTCACCTGCCGGCTCTCGGCGGCGATCTCGATGTGCTGGACGAACCGTGAGGATCCGTGCGCGCGCTCGACCCGTACCGACGCCAGCAGCGGTCCTTCGTCCACGAGAGTCACCGACTCGGCCTCGTCCAGGTCGCGCACGGTGTCGCGGTAGTACGAGTCGATGTTCCACGCCGACCACAGATTGGGATCGTCGGGGTGGAGCTGGAGGAGGTTGCCCGCGGCGCCGGGAGCGATCGCCTCCCGCTGTGCCGAGTGGTCATAGACCGAGGTGAGCAGGCCACGCCGGTCCACGACGACGGTCAGCACCCCGTTGTCGAGGACGAATCCACCGTCCTGGGCCGTGGCCGTGACGGCGGCCCTGGGGGCGTCCGCGGTGCCGCCTGACGCGAGGGGAGCGACCTCGGCGAGGACCGCCGTGCGCCCGTCCGCGAGGCGCTGCCCACCGGTGAACGCGCCGTCCGCGACGACGGCGACCTCGCGGCGTGCGTACGGTCCGGCGTTGAGGAGCGCGGGACCTCCGGGCAGCCGGCCGACCGCGTCGCCGATCAGCGATTCGAGTTCGGCGTGGATCTCCGCGTACTCGCGCTCGGCCTGCCGGTGCACCCAGGCGATGGACGAGCCGGGCAGGATGTCGTGGAACTGGTTGAGCAGGACGCGCCGCCACAGCGATTCCAGCCGCTCGTACGGGTAGGGCGCGCCGGCCTGGACGGCGGCCGTGGCGGCCCAGAGCTCGGCCTCGCGCAGCAGTGCCTCGCCACGTCGGTTGCCGCGCTTGGTGCGGGCCTGGCTGGTGTAGGTGCCGCGATGGTTCTCCAGGTACAACTCGCCGCGCCAGACGGGGAGTTGGTCACGTTCGGCACGGGCCGTCGCGAAGAACGTGTCGGGCGCCTCCACCACGACCTTGGGCGAGCCTTCGAGGTCGCGCAGGCGGCGGGCCTTCTCCAGCATCGAGCGGGTGGGCCCGCCACCGCCGTCGCCGTAGCCGAAGGGGACCAGCGAGCGGGTGGCCACCCCTTTGTCGGCGAAGTTCTCCTCGGCGTGGGCGAGTTCACCCGCGGTGAGGGACGCGTTGTAGCTGTCGACGGGCGGGAAGTGGGTGAAGATCCGGGTTCCGTCGATGCCCTCCCAGTCGAAGGTGTGGTGGGGGAGCTTGTTCGTCTCGTTCCAGGAGAGCTTCTGGGTGAGGAACCACCGGGCGCCGGCCAGCTTGGCGAGCTGGGGGTAGGCGGCGGTGTATCCGAACGAGTCGGGCAGCCACACACCGTGCTGCTCGACACCGAACTCCTCCGCGAAGAAGCGCCGTCCGTAGACGAGCTGGCGGGCCAGTGCCTCGCCGCCGGGGAGGTTGCCGTCGGCCTCGACCCACATGCCGCCCACAGGTACCCAGTTCCCGTCGGCCGCCGCCTTCTTCATACGGGCGAAGATCTCCGGGCGCTGTTCCTTCATCCACGCGTACTGCTGCGCGGAGGAGCAGGCGAAGACCAGCTCGGGGTACTCGTTCGCCAGCGTCGTCATGTTGGTGAACGTACGCGCGCACTTGCGGACGGTCTCGCGGACCGGCCACAGCCAGGCCGAGTCGATGTGGGCGTGGCCGACCGCCGAGAGGGTGTGCGCGGAGGCGTGCGCGGGCCGGGACAGCACATCGGCGAGCCGGCGCCGGGCCTCGGCCGCGGTGTTCGCCACATCGCCAGGGACGATGGCATCGGCGGCGCGGCGCAGGGCGTAGAGGATCTCATGGCGCCGGGTCGAGCCGACAGGCAGCTCGTGCATCAACTCGTCGAGCACCTCGATGTCGTGGATGAGGTGCCATACGTCGTCCTCGCGCACCGCGATCTCGGCCTGTTCGAGCCGGTAGATGTGCGCCGTGCCCGCGGTCTCCAGCGAACCATGGTGGATGTGCAGGCCGGCGCTGGCGACGATGGGCGGGTTGGCGGCCAGCTCGATCAGCAGGTCGACCCGGTCGCCGCCGGTGGCGGAGTCGGCGAGGAGCACGGTGCGGCTGTACGGATGCAGGCCCTGGAGCGGAGCGCCCTGGGCGTCGTGGACCAGGCCCTCCGCCTGGCCGCCCGGCCCCTTGGTCAGATCGAATCCGAGGTCGAAGACCGCTTCGACCCGGCGACCCGACCACTCCTCGGGAATATCGGCGCTCGCCCGCATCCAGGTCGTCGCCCAGGGGCCGCCCCAGGTGGCGCCGAGTGTGAAGGGCTCGTAGTCGGCGTGCAGGGCGTCGGCCACGGGGACGGGTTCGCCGTCGACCTGCCAGGTGCTCAGAGTGAGGGGGCGTGCGGCGCTGTAGAGGGCGGGGCGGATCACCCGGGCGAGGAGCTTGCGGATCCGGGTCTCGATGATCCGGCGGTCGTCATGCACGGTGCTGGTCCTTCCAAAGGCCGTACGTGGCGGGGGACTCGGGGGCGGGAGCGGGGAGCCGGACGGTGTCCCGCGTGCCGTCCGGCCAGGTCACGTCGGTGAGCAGGGTGGTGTCCTGGGCGCGGGTGGTGACCTGGGGCAGGGCGGTGGGGTCGGTGCCGCCGAGGTGGACGAGGGCGATGTGGACGGTGCCGTGGGCGACGGGTCCCGCGGTCTCCACGACGGGGGTGGCGGACGCGGCGCCGAGGGCGTTGGTGTCGGTACCGGTCACGACGGACGCGTTCGGGAGGCCCCGCGCGCCGATGACGAGGGAGACCAGCCCGTCGGCGCCCTCGACCCGGGCGGTTCCCCCCTCGGCCGGGCCGGCCGCGGGTGCGGACCGCGGATCGACCGCGAGCGCCCAGCCGCCGATACGCAGCACATGGCCGGCGCCGGGATCGCCGTCGACGCGTACGGCCCGTACCTCCACCGAGCCGCGCAACGCGGAACCGACGGTGATCCAAGGGCCCAGTGTGTAGTCGGTGTCGGGGCCGCCGAACACATCCCACGTCGCGTCGTCGAGCCAGTGCGCGCGGGAGCGCGAGACGGCCGTGGCACCGTCGATGGAGATCCTGGTGGCGGGGCGCCGGTGGGAGGCGCGGCCGGTCGCGTCCAGCAGCACGACCGCGTTGTCGAGGGGATCCGCCTCCGCGCTGCCGCCCGGGACGGTGGGGTCGCCGGGGGTCTCGGGCGCGGTGTGGGTGGAGTAGGCGAAGCGGGCGTACGAGGGGTCGTCGGCGTGCGGCCGTGCCGGGTCGCTGTGGTCCCCGCCGTGGTTGACGACACGGACGACGCCGTCCGCTGCGGTGCCGGAGACGAGCCAGCCGGGGGTGGCCAACGCCTCCTCGAAATCGCCCTGTTCAACGGCGAGCGAGGTCGCCTCCTCGGTCCACACGAGGTGGTCAGGCGGCAGGGCGAGGCCGATGAAGCCCTTGCTCGCCCAGTACGGGGACGCGGGGCCCGAATAGCCCTGGAGCACACCGCGGAAGGGCCGGTGCCAGCCGAGCGTGAGCAGCCCTTCGTCGTTGACGGCCCCGTGCTCGGTGAAGTGGTCGAGCATGCGGGTCGCGATCGCCCGGGTCTCTCCCGGCGCCAGCGGGGTGGCGTCGAAGAGCGCGCCGGTCCACACCGGCGCCAGCGCCGCGTGCCGGTAGGTGAGCGAGCGGCCCTGGATCAGCGGTGAGCCATTGGCGCCGACGAGCAGCCGCTGGTCGAGCAGGAAACGCCGCAACCGCTCCCGGTAGCGGTCGAGCAGCCCGCTGGGCGCCGCGTCGCCGAGTATGCGGCAGAACCACAGCGGATACAGGTGCATCGCCCAGCCGTTGTAGTGGTCGAAGTTGCGGTGCCCGGCGCCGGTGAGGCCGTCGGAGTACCAGCCGTCGCCCGCGTACCAGCCGTCGGTGAGCGCGATGGTCCGGTCGAGGTCCTGCTGGCGCCACTCACCTCCGACCGTACGGGCGAAGGCCTCGGTGATGCCCTGGAACCAGATCCAGTTGTTGCCGGGCATCAGGTTGCCGACCATCGGGGCCAGCCAGTGCAGGATCCGTTCCCTGACCACCTCGTCGAGGCGGTCCCAGATCCATGGCCGGGTCTCGTGCAGTGCCAGCGCGATGGACGCCGCCTCGACCTTGGCCTGGTTGCACTCGGCGAAGGACGGCCAGCGGTCCGGGTTCTTCGGGTCGGTACCGGCGGCGAGGCCGGCCGCGTACCACCCGGCGAGGTCGTGCGGGTCCGCGCCCGACGCCCCCGCCAGCCGGAAACCGGCCAGCAGGAACGTGCGGGCGAACCCCTCAAGGCCATCGCTGTGCACGCCGTTGTGGCTCGCCGTGCCGGGCAGGTGGATCAGATCGTGCCCGGCGCCGGCGTAGGGCCGTACGGCGAGCAGCATGCGGTCCGCGATCTGTTCCCAGTGGGCGCGGGCCTCGCCGGGGGTGCGGTTCATCGGTTTCGGGCCTCCCATGCCTGCTCGTACTCGGCGCGCATCTTGTCGCCTGCCTTCTGTCGCCAGTTCTTGATCGCGCTGTCCCACTCCCCGGGGGAGTTGCGGCCCTGCATGATGCCCATCCGGAGGCTGTCGAGCGTCGCGAAGAACAGCTTGGACATCTTGGCGTCCGTCGCCGAGTACAACGCCTCGGCCGGGTTGGGGATCAGCCGCGTGACGGCTTCCTTCTGGAAGGCGTACTGGTCGGGCACGATCTCCGGCTTCTGCGGGTAGTAGAGCGTGAACGGCGAATCGGTGGCGAAGATCGTCGGCAGATAGGTCTCGGCCGTGCCCTTCGGCGTGGGGATCGGATCCGTTCCCTTCAGGGTGTGATCCGGACCCCGCACGCCGTACTTGCGCAGCAGATATCCGTCGGTGCCGAAGGGGGCGGCGAGGGCGTTCATGGCGCGCAGGATCTGCTGGATGCGTGCCTTGGGGGCCTTCTTGATGATGAGCGTGGCGTAGTTGGCGCGGCCCTGCCACTGGCCACCCTTGGTGCTGTCGTCCCAGTCGGGGGGCAGCAGGTAACCGATGTCCAGGCCCTTGGAGACGGGTCCGTACGTGGTGTAGAGGTCGTTCCACGCCGCGGGCGCGTCGGGGTGCATGACGATCTGGCCGTTGCCGAACCACTCCTTGAACTTGCCCTTGATGGCGAAGGCGTCGGGGTGCATGACGCCGGCCTTCTTGAGCTGGTTGACCGCGTCCATGGCCTGCTTGCACTCTTCCATCTCGAAGTGGTGCGTGAACCTGCCCTGCTCCTCACGCCACCAGTTGGGCGCGCCCAGCATCTGCATCACGAGGTTCCACGTGGTGACGGGGTCGCCGAGGGCGTACTGGTGGGCCTTGGGGTCGGTGATGTCCTTGCAGAGCTGGACGAACTCGCGCCAGGTCTTCGGGTTCGGGTCGAGGTCCCTCTTCTTGAACAGGTCGAGCCGGGTGTAGACGGGGCCGCCGGAGACCGGGCGGGGCATCGGGAGGGCGTAGATCCCGCCGTTGCGCACGCAGGGGCGCCAGGAGTCGGTGGGGATGTTGGCGAGATACGGATAGTCCCGGATGTTGTCGCCGGACAGGTGCGGGGTGAGGTCCTCGAAGAGGGTGTACAGCATGTCCGGGGTGGCGGCGCTGTTCTGGTCCGGGGGCAGCATCAGCATCGCGTCCGGCAGGTCGCCCCCCGCGAGGGTCACCGCGAACTTCTGCGGATAGTCGTTGACCGGGGTGATCGCGAAGTTGATGTCGCAGCCGATGTACTTGTTGAGGGCCTGCCACATCACATTGCTCTCCACCGGCGGCGGCACCGGGTTGAAGATCAGGTTCATGATGTCGATGGCGGGGCCCTTGGCGGGCGGGCCGTCCGGGAAGGCATTGGGGGGATCGGCCGGGAAGTGCTGGTAGCCGGCGGAGACGCCGTCCTGCGTGGCGGGCATCGAGGTGGGCACGCCCTTGTACCGGATGTACGTGGGCAGCTCCGCGTTCGCGTTGGCCAGATTGGCCGGCCTGGGCTTGAAGTCGCCGCAGCCGGTGAGGGCCAGCCCCGCCCCGACGCCGACAGCCGAGGCGAGGAAGCCGCGGCGATTGAGTAGTGGCTTCATGCTCATCCCTTCACCGCTCCGACCATGACGCCCTTGTTCATATGACGCTGAACGAAGGGGTAGACGAGCACGATCGGCACGATCGACAGTACGAGGATCGCCGCCTGCAGCGACTGGGCGGGCGGCACCGGCACCCCGGCGGCTACGTCCAGCTGGCCACCGCTGAGCGAGGCGTTGTTGACGACGTAGGTGCGCAGCACGAGCTGCATGGGCCACTTGGCCGCGTCGTTCATGAACAGCAGGGCGTTGAAGAAGGCGTTCCAGTACGTCACGGCGTAGAAGAGGCCGATGACGCCGATGGACGCCTTGGACAGCGGGATCACGATCCTGGTGAGGATCGACCACTCCGACGCGCCGTCGATGCGGGCGGCGTCGATCAGCTCGCGGGGCAGGCCCATGAAGAAGGAGCGCAGCACGATCACGTTGAACGCGTTGACCATGGTGGGCAGGATCAGCGACCAGTAGCTGTTGATCAGGCCGAGCTGCTTGACCATCAGATAGGTCGGGATGACACCCGGCACGAACAGCAGGGACATCAGCAGCAGCATCAGCACCGGCTTGTGCCCGAAGGAGCCGGGCCGGCTCAGCCCGTACGCCAGCATGATGGAGGTGACGAGGCTGAGGGCGGTGCCCACCACGGTGACCCCGACGCTCACCATCATGGCCTGTGACACCAGACCGCCGGAGAGCAGTGCCGAGTACGACTCGAAGGTCGGGCTGTCGGGCCAGAGCACGAAGCCACCGGCCTTGGTGAGCTGGGCGGGGTCGGCGATCGAGGTCGAGATGATCGCGAGGAAGGGCAGCACGACCAGGAGCACGCAGACCAGCAGAAGCAGCGACTTCAGGGCGCGCCAGGGCGGGGTGCCGGGGCTCTCACCGGGGACGGCGCTGTAGGACCTGCGCGGCTTGCCGCCGCGTACGGGGCGGCTGGGAGACAGCGTTGTCATGACCGGTAGACACCTTCTTCGCCGAAGAGATGGGCGACCTTGTTGGCGCCCAGCACGAGCAGGATCCCGATCACGCCCTTGACCAGTCCGACGGCGGCGGCTACGCCCCACTGCCCGCCGACGACACCGTTGTTGAAGACGTAGGTGTCCAGCACCTCGCTGCTGTCCAGGCCGACGGCGGTCTGCTGCAGCAGGATCTGCTCGAAGCCGACGGACAGGGCGTCGCCGAGGCGGAGGATGAGCAGCAGGATCACCAGGCCGCGCAGGGCAGGCAGGGTGACGTGCCAGGTCTGCCGGAAGCGGCTGGCGCCGTCCATGGCGGAGGCCTCGTAGAGGTTGCTGTCGACGCGGGAGAGGGCCGCCAGGAAGAGGATGGTGCCCCAGCCGGCGTCCTTCCAGATCACCTGGGAGGTGATGAGTGTCTTGAAGAGGTCGGGGTCGCCGATGATGTTCCAGGTACCCAAGTCCTGCGCCTGAAGGAACAGGTTGAGCATGCCGGTGCCGCCCAGCATCTGCTGGAAGAGGGCCACGATGACCACCCACGACAGGAAGTGCGGCAGATACAGGATGTTCTGCACCCACTTCTTGATCCGCTCACTGACCAGGCTGTTCAGCGCGAGCGCCAGCACGATCGGCACGGGGAAGACGAACACGACCTGGATCAGGGTGAGTTCCAGGGTATTGACCAGTGCCTTGAGGAACTGGTCGTCGCCGTTGAAGATGACATCGAAGTTGCTCAGTCCGCTCCAGGGGCTGTGCATGATGCCGATGAACGGCTGGTAGTCCTGGAACGCGATGATGTTGCCCAGCAGCGGGATGTAGTGGAAGAGGAGCAGCACCACGATGCCCGGTATGAGGAACCAGAACAGGGCCATGTCCCGGCGGCTGCCTGGACGCAGCCGCCGTAGTCCGCCCTTGTCCGCCGGCTCGGCCTTCTCGGCCGGGCGGGCGGCGGGTTGGTCAAGCGTTGTCATGATGTGAAGCCCTTTCACCGGGAGAAGGGCGTCTTCGGCCACTCCCGGGGTCAGCAGGTCATGCGGAAGTTCGAGCGGCGGTCCGGCCTCCTTGTCTGTTCCGGGGTGTGTGCTCGCGCCGTCCGTCAGGCGAGGCGCGGGAGCGCTTCGCGGGTGACCTCGCCGAGCAGCTGCTCGCCCGCCACCCACCGGGCGACCTCGGCGACCGCGTACTGGCCGAGCCTTCGTACCTCGCTCCCCTGTGCGCCTGCTATGTGCGGGGTGACCAGCACATTCGGCAGGGAGAGCAGCGGGTGGCCGGGCGGCAGGGGTTCGGGGGCCGTCACATCGAGGTACGCCTCCAGCCGCCCGGAGGCGCATTCGGCTGTCAGCGCGTCCGTGTCGACGATGGCGCCCCGAGCGGTGTTGATGAGGGCGCCCCCGTCGGGGATGAGCGCGAGCATCGCGGCGTCGAGCAGGCCCGTGGTCTGAGGCAGGAGCGGGGCATGGACGCTGACCACCGCCGACTGTGCGCAGAGATCGGCGAGTTCGACCCGCTCGGCGCCGAGCCGCCGCGCCTCCTCGTCCGTGACGTACGGATCGCTCAGCAACACCCGGAAACCCGCGTCGGAGCGGGCCAGTTGGGCGATGACCCGGCGCCCGATGCGCGAGGCGCCGATGATCCCGACCGTGAGCCCGTCGGCGCCCGATCGGTCGGCGAAGTCCGGCCAGCCACCGGCGTAACCGGCCGCCATCGTCAGCGTCCGGCGCGCGGCGAGCGTGATGAGGGCGACGGTGCAGGAGGCGACGGGACCCGCGTTGGCGTCGGCCGCCGACGACACGACGATCCCGCGTTCCCAGACCGCGTCGCTGACGATCGGCTTGACGGTACCGGCGGCGTGCATCACGGCACGCAGGTGGGGTGCCCCCGCCAGGACGTCGGCCGTCAGACGGGGGCACCCCCAGCCGCTGACCAGGATCTCCGCGTCGGCGAGTGCGGCTCCCAGATCGGCTCCGGACGCGTCGGGGGCGAGCCGGACCAGCGCGGACAGCCGGGCGCGCTGGTCCTCGGGGAGTACGAGCTCGGCGGTACCGGGGTTCATGACGCATACCGCCCTGGGGCGTTCGGGATGTTCGGCTCTGGCTGTCATGAGAGGGGGCCTCTTTCGCTACGTACTGATATGCATTTGTGGGTGCTGGTCGTGTTCGATACGCGCTGATCGGCCGCCGTCCCGGGTCGGCACAGCGTCAGGCGCGCGGCAGGCGCAGGGTCACCATCTGGAACGGGTGCAGGGCGAGTACGACACCGCCGTCGGCCGCCGTCGGCGGTTCGGCGTCCGCGAGCGGGCGTTCGAGCAGATCCGTGGTGACGGCGCGGTCGGTGGCGAAGGCGTCGATACGGACGGTGGCGCGGGCCCGGCCTCCGTGTGCCTCGTAGAGGCGTACCACCAGGTCACCGCTGCGGTCGTCGGCCAGCTTCACGGCGCTGACCACGACGGCGTCATTGTCCGTGGTCACCAGTGGCGCGACCGCCGCGGCGGCGGAGCCGGTGACCCGGCGTTCGGGCAGATTGGCCCGGTGGCCCTCACGGACGGCGTCGCCGATCGTCGCGCCCGGCACCAGTGCGTGCCGGAACCGGTGGACGCCCTGGTCGGTCTCGGGATCCGGGTAGCGGGGAGCGCGCAGCAGCGACGCGCGCACGGTGGTCGTCGTGCCCGCGTCGGGGCCGGTGCGTACCGTACGGGTCACGTCGTGGCCGTAGGTCGCGTCGTTGACCACCGCCACGCCCCAGCCCGGCTCATCGATATGCACGAAACGGTGGTTGCACGCCTCGAACTTGGCCCACTCCCAGCTCGTGTTCTGGTGGGTGGGCCGGTAAACGTGGCCGAACTGGGTTTCGGAGGCATACCGATCGGCCTTCACATCCAGCGGGAACGCCAGCTTCAGGAAGCGCTCGGTCTCGTGCCAGTCCACTTCGGTGTCGATGTCGAGTCGCTTGGCGTCCGCCGGAACCGACAGAAGCTGAGTGACCCGGGACGCCCCGAAGACCCGCTCGACACGCACCGAGGTGCCCTCGACATCCAGCCGGGCCACCTCGGTGAGATCGCTGCCGACGTTCCGGTAGAAGGCGTCGACGTCCCACGCGTCCCACTGGTTGGGGAAGTCGGGGTGGAGCTGGAGCAGATTGGCCGCCTGCCCGGGTGCGATGGCCTCCCGGTCCGTGACGCGGTCGTACGCGGAGACCACGAGGCCGCGTCCGTCGATCTCGACCCGCAGCAGGCCATTGGCGAGGACGTACCCGCCCCCCTCGCGCGGGACGGGAGACACCGCGTCGCCCTGGGCGGTCAGGACCGAGGCACCCCCGGCCGGGACGGAACCGCGGGCGTGCGGAGCCGAGTTGAACACCAGCTCGGCGCCGCCCGGCGCGTCACCGGCGAGCGCGCGCTGCGCACCCGCGATGATGCCTTCCAGCTCCGCGGCGAGCCGCGCGTAGGTCTCGCGTGCCTCGCGGTGCACCCAGGCGATCGAGGAGCCGGGCAGGATGTCATGGAACTGGTGCAGGAGCACCGTCTTCCAGATGCGGTCCAACTCTTCGTAGGGATACGGCATGTCGGCGCGCGCCGCCGCGGTGGCGGCCCACAGCTCGGCCTCCGTGAGAAGCGACTCGCTGCGCCGGTTGCCGCGTTTGGTCCCGGCCTGGCTGGTGAGCGTGGCGCGGTGCAGTTCGAGGTAGAGCTCCCCGACCCACACGGGCGGGTCGGGGTACTCCGCCTCGGCCTTGGCGAAGAAGTCGGCGGGGGCCTCCCACTCGACTGTCGCCGCGCCCTCCAGACTGCGCATCCGGGCCGCCTTGGCGACCATCTCGCGGGTGGTCCCACCCCCGCCGTCCCCGTAACCGGTCGGCGCGAGGGAGCGGGTGGCGACGCCCTTCTCCTTGAAGTTGCGCGCCGCGTGGGCGATCTGCCGGCCCGCCATCTCACAGTTGTACGAGTCGACGGGCGGGAAGTGGGTGAAGACGCGGGAGCCGTCGATGCCCTCCCAGGAGAACGTGTGGTGCGGGAAGGAGTTGGTCCGGCTCCAGGAGATCTTCTGGGTGAGCAGTCGCGTGGCGCCGGCGGCCCTGATGATCTGCGGCAGGCCCGCCGCGAAGCCGAAGGTGTCCGGCAGCCATGCCTCGTCGCTCTCGATGCCGAACTCTTCCAGGAAGAAGCGTTTGCCGTGGACGAACTGCCGGGCCATCGCCTCGGACCCCGGCATGTTGGTGTCGGACTCCACCCACATCCCGCCGGTGGGTACGAACCTGCCCTCCGCGACGGCCTTCGTGACCCGGGCGTACACCTCGGGCCGGTGCTCCTTGATCCAGGCGAACTGCTGGGCCTGCGACATGGCGAAGACGAAGTCGGGCTCCTCATCGAGGAGCGCCGTCATGTTCGACGCCGTACGGGCCACCTTGCGGACCGTCTCGCGCAGCGGCCACAGCCAGGCGGAGTCGATGTGGGCATGCCCGACGGCACTGATGCGGTGCGCCGCGGGCGTGGCGGGCGCGGCGAGCACACCGGCGAGTTCGTCACGCGCCGCCTGGGCCGTGCCGTTGACGTCCTGGAGGTCGACCGCGTCCAGGGCCCGGCCGACCGCGCGCAGGATCTCCCAGCGGCGTGCCCCGTCGAGGGGCAGCTCCACCATGAGCTCACCGAGGACTTCCAGGTCCATGACCAGGTTCCACACCGTCTCGTCGAAGACGACCAACCGCATCTCGCCGAGCACGTATTGGGGAGCTTCGCCCGCCGTTGCCTTGTCGCCCATCGGCGTCGGCTGGAACGGCACCCCGCTCCCGTCGAGGTCGGGGTTGGAGGCGGCCTCGATATGCCAGTGGACCTGCTCCCCGCCCGTCACCGGTGATCCGACACGGACGTACGCGTTGCGCGGGTGCAGTCCCTTGACCGGGGTGCCGTCGGGCCGGTACACGAGGCCCTCGCACTGGAACCCCGGGGTCCTCGGGGTGAATCCGAGGTCGAGTACGGCCTCGACGGTACGGCCCGACCACTCGGCGGGGACGGAGCCGGTGACCTTGAACCAGCTGGTTCCCCAGGGCAGGCCCCACGGTGTGCCGGGGGCGATGGGGACGGTCGGTGCCGCCAACCCCTCGGCTACGGGGACGGGTTCGCCCGCGGTGGACCAGATCTCCACGGCCAGGGGCGTCGTGACGGGGTGGACAGCCGGCCGGATGCGTTCCCTGAGGACGCGTTCCAGACGTGCTTCGACCAGCTTCCGGTCGTCATGCATGAAGGGGGTCTCCTGTTGCTGCGAGCGTGTGGGGGCAGTCGAGGGTGGTGCGGTCGGACGCGGTGTGATCAGCGATCGGTCGGGGCCACCGGGGCGGGGCGCTCGCAGGTGCTTGTCACCGGGAGCGCGCGGCCCTGGTCCGCCGCGTCCATGAGGGTGAGCATCGTGTCCAGGACATGCGCGGCGAGTTCAGCCGACGCGCGGTGCGGACGCCCGTCGGACAGGGCCTCGGCGAGATCGGCGAGACCGGTGCCTCGCCCGGCGCCCGGGTAGCCGGCGGACGGGGGCAGGGTCTCCCAGCCGTCACCGCGGTGGATCTCCACGGCACCGTCGAAATTGTTCGGGTCGGGCACGGACAACGAGGCATCGGTGCCGTGCACCTCGATGCGCGGCAGCCGCGCGGCGCGCACGTCGAAGCTCATGACCAGAGTGGACAGGGCGCCTCCGGCATGCTCCAGGACACCGGTGATGTGGGTGTCCACCTCCACCGGGAAGGTGTGTCCCGCTCGGGGACCGCTGCCGATGGTCCGCCGCGTACGCGGCCGGGAGGACGCTCCGGTCACCCGGACCACCGGGCCGAGGAGATGGACCAGGGCGGACAGGTAGTACGGCCCCATGTCGAGCAGCGGGCCACCACCCGGCCGGTAGTAGAACTCCGGGTCCGGGTGCCACTTCTCGTGGCCCGCGCCGGTCATGAAGGCGGTGGCCGCCACGGGCGTACCGATCAGACCGTCGTCCACCGCCTTGCGCGCGGTCTGGGTCCCGGTGCCGAGGACGGTGTCGGGCGCGCAGCCGACCCGCAGTCCCGCCTCGCGCGCCGCGGCCAGCACGGCATCGGCCTCCTCGCGGTTGGCCGCGAGGGGCTTCTCGCCGTACACATGCTTGCCCGCACGGAGCGCCGCCAGGGCGACGTCCGCGTGTGCGGCCGGAATCGTGAGGTTGAGAACGGCGTCCACGTCGTCCCTGGCCACCAGGGCGGCCACGGACGGCAGCACGGCGACTTCCTCTCCGTCCCGCGCCTGTTCCGCGACGGCCCGCGCGCGGCTTCGGTCGAGGTCGGTGACGGCGGTCAGCCGCACGGACGGCAGACCCCGCAGCGTCGAGAGGTAGGCGCCGCTGATCTTTCCCGCGCCCACGATGCCGATGTTCAAAGGCTTCAGCGGCTCGCCCACAGCAGTCCCCTTTCGGTGAGCGTGCGGACTTCCGGCACATCGAAGTCGTCGGGCTTGTGCCCGATGGTCGAGACGAAGACCCGTCCAGCGCCCGAGGTCCTGGTCCACACGGCCGGCATCACCGTGGGCCGGTCATGCAGTTCGTCCGGCGGGAAGGTGGTGGTGGCAAGCACATCGATGTGCGGGTCGGTGAGCACCCAGTACTGCTCGGTGTGCACGGCGAAGTCGTCGAGCCCCGCGATGACGGGGTGGTCGGCGCGCTCGGGCAGCGGGTGCACCGTGTGCTGGTGGAAACCCGGCGGGTGCATCACGAACTTGCCACCGGTCAGCAGGTGGTAACCGTGATCGTGGAAGCAGTCGATGATCCCGCCGTGCCAGCCGGCGAGCCCGGTGCCCGCGCGTACCGCGGCGGCGAGGCCGGTGCTCTGCTCCCGGGTGATGGTCCCCATGGTCCAGCACTGCACGATCAGGTCGGTGGCGGCCAAGCGCTCCGCGTCCTCGTACACCGCGAGGTCCTCGGAGGTCTCGACGGTGAATCCCCGCTCCTTGAGGAATGGCACGAATCCGTCGCTGATCGTTACGGGCTGATGCCCGTCCCATCCACCGCGGACGACGAGTGCTCGGCGGTTGTCGCTGGTCAAGGTGATGCGCGCTCCCATCGGCGCCGCACGGCAGCGTGCGGCGATCGGGGTCGGGTGAGGTCGCCCAACAGGTCGGGGCGAAGCAGCTGCCTCCGCCCGGGCCGAGTTGAACCGGCTGCGATCTGAACGTATGAACCGGCGCCGAAGTTTGTCAATATGTTGGACGAAGTTGAGAGAGGGGTGCGCGAGGGCCGTTCCTCGCAACGGGAATTATAGGCGTAAAGCTGAGTGAAACCCTCCATATCATCTGCAATAAGAGGTGCCGCCGAGCCGCCCGGAGTGCGTGCGGGAGGTCAATCGGGCCTGCTCTCAACTCCTCGCCCCGAAGGCGGGACGCCCTCCAAGGCCCGCTCGATGCGCCCGCGTTCGCACCGTCGAACGTATTGACTAACGCAACTCGATGGAATTACATGACGGCGCGGCCACGCCATCAGCCGCACCTGCTTGCCCCCACTCGTCACTCGTCCAGGGGGCGTGGGATCTGGCGTGGCGGGCGACTTCGGCTCATTCCCATAGGGCCCTCGGTGCGACCGCGCACCGAGGGCCCGAGTTTCGGACGCCTCGGGCGGGCGAGCACCTGCTCGCGGCGGCCCGTTGATCCCGCTCCGCTCGTCAATCCCATCAAGACCTGTCGTCAATCCATTCAAGAGGTGACACATGCACCGGAGGATCTGGAGAACGTCGGGGCCGCACTGGCCCAGCCGGCCAATTCGCTCTCCGTCGTGACCTACGGCGCGGACCCGAACTTCTCGAAGGATTCGACGGTCGCCATCCAGGACACGGTGAACGCCGCCCGGGAGCAGGGGAAGTCGGTGTGGATCCCGCGGGGCGAGTACCTGACGAACAGCCTGGTTTCCAAGCCGCTGGACCTCACCGGCGTGACGGTGCGGGGAGCCGGCATGTGGTACACCACGCTCTATCGCAAGGTTCCCCTTCCGCCCAACGCATGGCGCTCGCAGATCCTGGTGGGCTCGGGCACCGCGGTCTCGGATCTCCAGATCGATGCGAACGCCATCTGGCGGGGAGTCGGTGGCACCGGAGGCTCCGACTACGGAATCAACGCCAGCGGTGCCGGTGGGTGGCAGATCGACCGGATCTGGACACGGCACATCGACGCCAATTGGCTGTCGGGCACGGGTGGCACCATTCGGGACAGCCGGACCGCTGACACCTACGGCGACGGGTTCAACATCAACAACGGCAACACAGAGAATCCCGACAAACTCGGCCTCGACATCACGGTCCAGAACAACTTCGCCCGGGGCACCGGAGACGACTCCTTCGCGGTCTACTCCGACTCAGGCGCCGCCGGGACCAATGGCCAACTGGTCGGCGCGAAGGTCCTGAACAACACCGCGATCGCGCCCCGGTGTGCCAACGGCCTCCGGATCGCCGGCGGGCGGAACATCGAGATGAGGAACAACCTGGTGAACAGTGTGTCGTCGAACAGCGCCCTGGACATCGGTGTGTTCGGCGATACGGGACACCCCTTGGAGTCCGCCACGGTCAGCGGAAACGTCCTGCTCGGCGGCGGCGGTTGGAACGGCGTCCGGCACGGTGTCCGGATCAGCTCTCCCACGAGCACCTCGCTCTATCCGGACGCCTACACGAACGTCACCCTGACCGACAATGTCCTGCGCGGGGCCCTTCGCGCGGGCCTCTACATCGACCGGACGCGTGTCACCGCGACCCTGAAGAACAACACGATCGATGGTCCGGCAACCCAGGGAATCCGGATCACCTCGGGAGTCACCGGCACCGGGTCCTTCACAGGTAACCAGGTGCGGAACCTGCACCCGGGACAGGTCGCGACCCAGAACGACTCGGCGGACACGTTCAAGATCACCGACTGAGAGCCCCCGGCCGGCCGGTTCGCCCGGCCGGCCGGGCAGCGCGGTGACGGACGCCGCACCTGGCCCGCGGAACGTCACCGGTCAGGATCGGTAGGGCACGGCTTCCGAAGCGATCTGGCTATGCCTGGCCCTGGTAGGGCGTGAACGAGGCCCTGAGTTCGGCGACGTTGGGTTCTTTGGCGTCCCACGCTCGGGTGCCGTCGAGCGCCACCTGGGTGGAGCAGCCCTCGAAGACGGCACCCCAGGCGAGGCGCTTGGTCTGCAGACCGCTGAACTGCGACGCGTCCACGTTGACACCCGTCCAGATACCGCTGCTGAGGACGTTGACCATGCCAGGCATGACCGGAGCAAGCCGCCGACAGGCGCCCTGCCCTGTTGAACCAATCATGCGTCCTTTTGGCCATTCTTGGCCCATCGCACCGTTATCGGATGAACAACTCTCCCTGGTGAGAGCCCCATTGAGGCGTCATATCGGGTTCGGATGCCGTATTGGGGCACATGGTGCGTGGCGGGAAACGGTAGGTTCAATAGGGCTGTGGCATGTAAGGATCTCGCTACCGCCAGTTTGGCAGGGAAGGAAGCGCTCGGGGGGACTCGTGCCTTACGCGGGGGAGGGGGTGTCGCGCGATGATGTCCGCAGAACATGGCCGACCGGTGCTCAGGCGTGGACTCAGGGAGGGGCAAGAAAGGGCGGATATGTCACGGTCCGGCCTGGAGTTCAAGATGCTGGGGCCGTTGGAGGCCACCGTCGACGGGAAGTCGCTGCAGATTCGCGGGGTACGTCAACGAGCGGTGCTCGCCCGCCTCTTATTAGCCCAGGGGAGAGTCGTCTCCGTCGACTCCCTTGTCAGGGAGGTCTGGGACGGAAGGCCCCCGAACACCGCGCGAACCCAGGTGTCGATCTGTGTGGCCGCACTGCGCAAGCTGTTCCGGAACGCCGGCTGCACGGACGAGGTGATAGCCACCGTCCAGCCGGGCTATCAGCTCTGCCTCTCGGGGAAGCATCTCGACACCCAGGAGTTCGCCCGTGAGGTGGAGCGCGGCTACGGCCTGGGGCAGGAGGGGCACCTGGTGGAAGCGGCCAAGGCCCTCAAACAGGCGTTGGCGTTGTGGCGCGGACCGGCACTGAGCGATGTGCCCGCGCAGTTCGCCGAGGCGGCGGCCACGCGGCTGTCGGAGCAGCGGCTGCTCGCCACGGAACAGCTCATGACCCTGCGCCTCAAGTTGGGCGAACACCGTTCCATCATCGGCGATCTGAGCGCCCTGCTGCACACCCACCCGCTGCGCGAGCAGCTGCGTGCCACGCTCATGCAGGCCCAGTACCGGGCGGGCCAGCGGGCGGAAGCGTTACGTACCTTCCGCGAAGGGCGAACGTTGTCAATCGACGAGCTCGGTCTGGAGCCGGGCGCCGAACTGCAGGCACTCCACGACGCGATCCTCAAGGACACGTCCGTGTCCCCGGCGGTCGAGGAGGGCCCATGCGTGGAGTGGGAGCAGCACAGTCGTCCGTCCGAACTGCCGCTGAGTGTAGGCGAGATCGTGGGACGCCGCGACGAACTGAGGACGCTTGACGCCCTGTTGTCCGTGGAACACGGCAGGCGGCGCACCACAGTGTGCTTCATCAGCGGCAGCCCGGGAACGGGAAAGACCGCGCTGGCGGTGCACTGGGGCCGCGCCAACGCCGAGCACTTCCCCGACGGGCATCTCTACGTCGACATCCGGGAGACCTTGGCAGGCTCGCCCGGGTATAAGGCCCTGTCCGTCCTGCAGCGGTTCCTGCGCTCCCTCGGCGTGCACCCCGACCATGTGCCGCGGGACCTCGGTGAGTGCTCGGCCGCGTACCGCAGCATGCTCGCCGACCGGCGCGCGCTCGTCGTCATCGACAACGCCACCGCTTTCCAGGAGGTTGAGCCGCTCCTCCCGGGAGGCGGACAGTGTTGTGTCCTGGTCACCGGGCTGGAACCGTTCATGCACAGCCGAGGGGCGGCGGGCCTGCGGCTCGGCCAGATCGAGCACGCGGACGCCATCGCGCTCCTCGCCGCCGTCACGGGGCGGGAGCGTATCGCGGCCGAGCCTGACGCCGTGGACCGCCTGCTGGAGCTGTGCGCCCGATTGCCGCTGGCGATTCGGGCCGCCGGCGTCAAGCTGGGGAGCAAACCCCACTGGAACGTCGAGGACCTGGTGGACCGGCTGATCGATCCGCGGCGCCGCCTGGACGCACTCGGCTACGGCGAGAGCTCCCCGCGCGCCTGCTTCGACCGGGCGCTGCGTCATCTGCCCTCGGGTACGACGGCTGCCTACCGTGCGTTGAGCGCCACCTCCGGCAACGACTTCGACGTCGGGGCGGCGGCCGAGGTGCTGTACATGAATCCGTCGGACGCCGAAGACACGCTGGAACGGCTTGTCGACCTGAATCTGCTCGAAGTGAGAAGACGGGTACACGGCGGCGGCCTGAGCTACCGCTACCCCCACCTCCTGCGGCTGCACGCCGAACAGTTGCTCGCCGAGGACTCGCTGGAGCAGGCGACGCTGCGGCTGACACAGCGGACCGACTCGGGACGCCGCCCTTGCCCCAGCCGACTCAGTGCCAACTGCTTCTGACCGGCCGCAGCACCGGCTGAGGCTCGACATAGTCATTCGATAAAGCCCTCATATCCGGCTCCCGCAGACTGTGAAGTACGCACGAAAGAATCCGAGTGCTTTCTTCACACACCGTGGCTGTATTGAGCCACGCCCCTTTCGGAGGTCAAGGATGCTTCGTCGGTTACGTATGCCGGTCATGGCCGCCGCGGCGGCGGCAGCGACCCTGGTGATGGTCATTCCGGCACAGGCTGCCCCCGCCGACAAGCCCAGAGTGCTGTCGGACTGGACGCAGCCAAGCTCCGCCGGCTACCAGGCGTGGAACAACGCGCGGCAGAACCAGGCCGCCTGGGCCGCCTATGGATTCGACTGGTCCACCGATTACTGCACCGCTGCACCGGACAACCCGTACGGTTACCCCTTCGCGATGTCCTGTGCGCGGCACGACTTCGGCTACCGCAACTACAAGGCAGCTGGTCAGTTCGACGCGAACAAGGACCGGATCGACAGCGCCTTCTACGCGGATCTGAAGCGCGTCTGCGCGGCCTACACCGGAGAGCGGCGCACCGAATGTGAGAGTCTGGCGAAGGTTTATTACGACGCGGTGCGTCTCCTCGGGCTCCAGCAGCCACAGACGCACGAAAAGGCAGTATGACGCGCTCTTGCGTCGGTATCGTCTCGGGGGAGGCCACGGAAAGTGCAGAGAATTCACTTCACGGTCGAAGATTTGGCGCGCACCCGGCTCAGCCCTACGCTCGGCCCGGTCACCGAGACCGTGTTCGCCCTGGGGCTGCTCGGCCGGCCGGGCAGCGCCCCGCATTCGCGCTGGAGCAACCGCCTCGCGAAACACCTGCGACAGCGCACCGCGCTCGCCGGGTTGCTCGCCTCACCACAGAGCCGGGTGCGCGCCCCGGACGATCTGCTCTGCCTGGTGGACGGGGCGCCGGACGTGGACGACCGAGCCCTGAGCGCGCTGGGCCTGTCCCGTGAAGAGGCGCTGACGGCGGTCAGGGACGTGTGGCGCTGCGCTGTGGCGCCCTACTGGAACCGCATGCTCAAGCACCTGGAGTACGAGTGCAACGCCCGTGGCCGTATCACCATGGCCGGTGGCGTCGACCGACTGCTGGAAACCCTGCACTCGAAGATTGTGTGGAACAGCCCGGTGCTGGAGGTGCCGGGCCCTGACGGGGACGTATATCTGGACGGCCGGGGTCTGACCCTCGTGCCCTCTCTCTTCCTGCCGCACCAGCCGGGCGTGCTGATCCGCTCCGAGCCGGAGTCGGGAAACCCGGCCCTGGTGTTCGCGATGTCGCCGGACTTCCCGCAGGCCGCTGTCCTGTGGGACGAACCCGACAACACTGTGCAGGCGCTGGGTGCGCTGGTCGGCCGGACCCGTGCCGCCGCGCTGCAATCGCTCACCGCCGCGTGCACCACCTCGGAACTGGCCGAAAGGCTGGGAATTTCCTCAGCCGGCGCCAGCCAGCACGCATCGATTCTCCGGGAATCCGGACTGATTACCACTCATCGCAACCGAAACACCGTTCTGCATACGGTGACTCCGCTGGGAATGGCGTTGTTGGGGGTGCGGAGCCGGGATGGGGGTAATCCCGAACGGTGGATCGGTGATGAATCGCGGCAGCCTGCCGCGTGAAACCGGCCCAACGGTCAGGACCGCGCCGTCATTAAGTCGGCAGCGAAAGACGCAGCGCGCGTCGGAGGGGTCCCGTCAAACCCTCGCTTAAAAACGCTGATCGGCGCTCCGTGGAGCGGTCGGGGAGCGGGTGCGCAAGCCCTCGCCCCCAGCATTACTTCCTTGACGCGAAGTTGTCGCGACGGCTAGCGTCGCAACGCGTTGGTGACCGTGAATCGACCGGGTGCCCGACAGGAACCGGGACCGGAATACCGGAGCAGGAATTTTCCACCGGAGAATCGAGGAATCGACGGGTCATGTCCGATGTCATGAACTATCCCAGCGCGACGGAGCTCCTCAGGCATCGGGCCGCCTCTCGTCCCGGGCAGGATTCCCTGATCTGGGTCCGCGACCCCGAGCAGGGTGACGCGACCCATCTTTTCTACGCGGAACTCGACATACGGGCGCGACAACTGGCCGTTCTACTGACCGATCGCTTCCCAGCCGGCTCCCGCGTGCTTCTGCTGTACCCGCCCGCCGAATTCATCGTCCCCTTCGTCGCCTGCCTGTACGCCGGAATGGTCGCCGTGCCGGCGCCCCTGCCCGGACGCTTCCCCCATGAGCGCAGGCGGGTCCGGGCCATCGCCGCCGACTCGCGGGCGTCCGCTGTGCTGACCGACACGGGGAACCTGCCATCGGTCGAGGACTGGGCGGCGGAGGAAGGGCTCGGCCGGCTCCCCGTCCTGGTCGGCGACAGCGGCGAACTTCCCGACCCCGAGGACTGGTCGGCACCCGACGTCGACCACGGGACGCTCGCGCTGCTCCAGTACACCTCCGGATCGACGGGCTCGCCCAAGGGCGTGATGATCAGTCACGGGAACCTGCTCACCAACGCGGCCACACTGTGGTCCACCCTCGATGTCCCCCAGGACGCCAGGTTCGGCGGATGGGCTCCGCAGTACCACGACATGGGTCTGATGGCCCAGACGCTGCCGGCCCTCTTCCAGGGCACTACCTGTGTGCTGATGGATCCGACCGCCTTCCTCAAACGGCCGCACCACTGGCTGCGGATGATCGACACCTACGGCATCACCTGGTCCGCCGCCCCCAACTTCGGCTACGACTACTGCTGTCGCAAGGTGACCGACGACCAGATCACCGGGCTGGATCTCTCGCGCTGGCGTTACGCGGTCAACGGCTCGGAGCCCGTGCAGGCCGGCACCATGACCGAGTTCGCCAAGCGGTTCGCCTCCGTGGGATTCCGCGCCGAGGCCGCCTGCCCCTGCTACGGTCTGGCGGAATCCACGGTGTTCGTGTCCGGCGCCCCCGCGCGTGAACCTGTCATCACCACGGTCGACGCCGAGGCCCTCGGCCGGGGCGAGTTCCGCCCCATGCCGTTCTCCGGGAGCGGCCGGGACCTGCCAAGCAACGGCACCGCGCACGGCTTCGACGTGGCCGTCGTCGACCCCGCGTCCGGACAGCGACTTCCCTCCGGCGGCATCGGTGAACTCTGGCTGCGCGGCCCCAGCATCGCCCAGGGGTACTGGGGCGACGAGCGGGCCACCGAGGACACGTTCCGCGCGGCGACCGCCGACGGCGACGCGGGCTATCTGCGGACCGGTGACCTGGGCACGGTGCACCACGGTGAGATCTATGTGACCGGCCGCATCAAGGACATGATGATCTTCCGGGGCCGCAATCTGTACCCGCAGGACATCGAGCACGAGCTACGGGTCCGCTACCCCGAGCTGGGCAATGTGGGCGCCGTGTTCGCCACTCCGATGAGCCCGCGTGCCGACGGTGACGCCGAGGAGTCGCTCGTCGTCACCCACGAGGTCCGCTCCGGCCTGGACCAGCGGCAACTCGCCGCGCTGGCCGCCCGGATGAGGCAGTCGGTCGCGCGGGACTTCGGTGTCGTACCGGCCGCGGTGATCCTGTTGCGCCGCGGCGGCACCCGCCGGACCACGAGCGGCAAGATCGAGCGCGCCGCCATGCGTGACCTCTTCTCCGATGGGCGTCTGGACAGCGTGTACACCGGCATCGTGAAGCCGGGAGAGGCGACATGAGCACACACACCGAGTCCGAAACCGAGATACGGCACTGGCTGGCCGAACAGGTCGGCGGCATCGTCGGCAGGGCGAGTCACGACGTACTGCCGGACGAACTGATGGCCGAGTACGGCGTGGACTCCCTGCACGCGATCGCTCTGACCGGTGCGATCGAGGAACGCTGGGGGGTCGGCCTGGACGCGACGGTGGCGTGGGAGTACCCCACCATCGCCCTCCTCGCGGAATTCCTGGCGGCCGAGATCGCCGTCGGCGCGGTCGACTGACGCGAAACAACCTCAGAGCGCCCACCCGAGGAGACGGCACTCCCGGGAGAGGGCCGCGCACTCCCCGAAGACGTAGCAGAGAAGGCGGGTTGAGCATGTCCAAGGGCGGAGCCCTGCGCCACCGTACGTCGGCCGCGCAGCTGGGCGTCTGGGTCGCGCAGCAGTTGGAGCCACGCAGCCCGCTCTACAACTGCGGTGTGTTCTTCGACATCGACGCGCCGCTGGAAGCCGACCTGTTGGACCGCGCCGTCGCCCGCGCCGTCGAGGAGACCGAAGCGCTGCGGGTGTGCTTCACAGAGGACGGCGACGGTCTGTGGCAACAGTCGGTCCCCGACGTCGCACCGCTTCGACACATCGACCTGAGCGGGCACTCCGACCCGTACGCCGCTGCTCTGACCTGGATGAAGGCCGACCTGGCCACACCGGTCGACCTGACGCGGGGACCGCTGTACGGGCACGCGTCGCTCCGCCTCGCGCCGGACCGTCACCTCCTCGCCTTCCGCTACCACCACATCGCCCTCGACGGCTGGGGCCAGACCCTGCACTGCCGGCGGATCGCCGAGCTGTACACGGCATACGCCAAGGGCGCCGAACCGCCCGCCGCCCCCTTCGGCACCCTGTCCCGCCTCCTCGACGAGGACGCCGAGTACCGCCGTTCCCCCGTCCACGAGCGGGACCGCGATTACTGGGCGCACGCCCTGGCCGATCCCCCCGAGATCCCGCGCCTCGTACAGGGCTCCGCTGCTCCGGCCCACAGCGAGCTGCGCGCCACCACATGGCTTTCCGCGTCGCAGGTCAGCGGCCTGATGACAGCCGCCAGGGCGGCTCGCACCCGCTGGACCGTGGTACTCACCGCCGCGCTCGCCGCTTACATCCAGCGGCTGACCTCCGTATCCGATGTCCTCCTCGGATTCCCGGTCACCGCGCGCACGGGCGGCGGCGCGCTCACCACCCCCGGCATGCTCGCCAACGAGGTGCCGCTGCGTGTTCGCGTGCGACCGTCCGACACCATGGCCGATCTGACCGGACATGTCGCACGGCAGGTGCTGGCGGCGGTCAAGCACCAGCGCTACCGCGGCGAGGACCTGCATCGCGACTTCGGGCGCACCGCCGGGAATCCATTGACCGGCCCCGTCGTCAACCTCGTCAGCTACGACCAGACCCTGGACTTCGCCGACCACACTGTCACGGCACGCCAGCTCTCCACCGGACGGGTGAGGGACCTGTCCGTGCACATCAGCGGAACCCCTGACGGCACCGGAGGCATCCGCGTCGACTTCGACGCCCATCCCGACCTGTACAGCGATGCCGAACTGCACGCCCACCGTGACCGGTTCCTCGCCTTCCTGTCCCGGCTCCTCGCCGACACCGCCCGGCCGGTCGGCCGGGTCGACCTCCTGGACCCCGCCGAATACCGCCGCGTCCTCGTGGAGTGGAACGACACCGCCGAGGACGTGCCCACGGCCACGCTGCCCGTGCTCTGGGCCGACCAGGTGCGGCGTACCCCCGGGCACCCGGCGATCGCGTCCCCCGGGCTCGTCCTCACCTACGCCGAGCTGGACGAGCGCGCGGACCGCCTCGCTCGGCGGCTGAGCCGCGCGGGGGCGGGTCCCGAGACGTTCGTCGCGCTGATGCTGCCCCGCTCCCCTGACCTGGTCGTCGCGTTGCTCGCGGTGCTGAAGGCGGGGGCGGCGTATGTGCCGGTGGACCCCGAGTACCCGGCCGACCGCGTTCACTACCTGCTGGAGGACTGTGAACCGACGCTGATCGTCACCGACACGCGGTTCGCCGACCGTGTCCCGGGTCCGGCGTCCCGGCGCCTCCTCGTCGACGTGCCTGACACCTCCGGTGCCTCACCCGACGAGGGCGCCTCACCCGGCGAGCCGGACGGTCCCCCCGCCGCCGGGGCCGGGCACTCCACACGCCTCCTGCCACACCATCCCGCCTATGTCATCTACACCTCGGGCACGACGGGCCGCCCCAAGGGTGTGGTGGTCGAACACCGCTCCCTGGCCGCCTATCTCCAGCGGGCGCGCCAGGTGTACCCGGCCGCGGCCGGCAGCTCACTGCTGCACTCGCCGGTCGCCTTCGACCTGACGGTCACGGCGCTCTACACCCCGCTCGTCAGCGGCGGCTGCGTCCGCCTCGGAGACCTGAGCGAAGAGACCGCCCGCACCGGCGACCGGCCCACCTTCATGAAGGTCACGCCCAGCCATCTGGAGCTCCTCGACGCCCTTCCCGACGCCGGCTCACCCGAAGAAACCCTCATCATCGGAGGAGAGGCCCTGCACGGCGACGTCCTCGACGGATGGCGCCGTCGGCACCCGGACGCCGTGGTCTACAACGCGTACGGCCCCACCGAGGCCACCGTGAACTGCCTGGACCATCGGCTGGACCCGGGCGAGCCCACACCGGACGGGCCGGTTCCCATCGGCCGCCCCTTCTGGAACACCCGTGCCTATGTGCTCGACAGCGCTCTGTGCCCCGTCCCGCCGGGAGTCGTGGGGGAGCTGTATATCGCCGGCACAGGGCTGGCACGCGGCTATTGGAAGCGCCAGGCCCTCACCGCCGAGCGCTTCGTCGCCGATCCGTTCGGTCCGCTGCACGGTGCTCCCGGCGCCCGCATGTACCGCACCGGTGACCTCGTACGCCAACGGCACGACGGAGCGGCCGAGTTCGTGGGCCGAGCCGACGGCCAGGTGAAGATCCGCGGCCATCGCATCGAACTCGGCGAGATCCAGGCCCGGTTGGCCCGGCTGCCGGAAGTCGCCCAGGCCGCGGTGATCGCCCGTGAGGACCGGCCAGGAGACCTCCGGCTCGTCGGATACGCGGTCCCGGCGGGCGGCGCCACCCCCGACTCACTGCGCGAGCAGCTCGCCGACACCCTGCCCGAGTACATGGTCCCGGCCGCCGTCGTCCTCCTGGACGAGCTGCCGCTCACCCCGAACGGCAAGCTCGACCGCGCCGCGCTCCCCGCTCCCGACTACGCCGGTGACGCCCCCGACCGTGCTCCCCGCACGGCCCACGAGGAGCTGCTGTGCGAACTGTTCGCACGGGTGCTCGGCCTCCCGCAGGTCGGTGCCGACAGTGACTTCTTCACCCTGGGCGGGCACTCCCTGCTCGCCACCCGCCTCGTCTCGCGGGTACGAGCCGCCTTCCGTGCCGAGATATCCGTCCGCCAGTTGTTCGACACGCCCACCCCGGCAGGTCTGGCACGTGCCCTGACGAGCGCCGGCGCCGTCGGCGAACCGCCGCGCTCCATCGAGCGGCGCCCGGCACGCATCCCCGCGTCCTACGGGCAGCGGCGCTGGTGGTTCCTGGACCGCCTGGAGGACGTGGACGCCAACGCGACCTACAACATCCCCGCGGCCCTCAGGCTCTCGGGGCGCCTCGACCGTTCCGCCCTGCACGCCGCTCTGACGGACGTCGTCACCCGCCACGAGGCCCTGCGCACCATGCTCACCGAGGACTCCGAAGGGCTGCACCAGACTGTGCTCACACCCGAGGAGGCCCGTCCGCCCCTCCCCGTGACGCACACCGACCCCGCGGCTCTGGACGCCGAACTCGACCGTGCGGCCCGCGTGCGCTTCGACCTGTCGGCCGAACCGCCCCTGCGCGCCCGGCTCTTCGCAACGGCGGAGACCGAGCACGTGCTCCTGCTCGTCGTCCATCACGTTGCCGCCGATGGCTGGTCCATGGAGCGGCTCGTCCGCGACATCGCCATCGCCTACGCCGCCAGGCACCGGGGCACGATGCCCGACTGGGCACCACTGCCCCTGCAGTACGCGGACTACGCGCTGTGGCAGCGGGACGTCCTCGGAACGCCCGGCGACCCCGACAGCCTCGCGGACCGGCAGCTCGCGTACTGGAGGGAGGCGCTGGCCGACCTGCCCGAGGAACTGTCGCTGCCCGTCGACCGGCCTCGTCCTGCCGTGGCCACCGGTGCGGGCGCCCACTTCGAGTTCGATGTGCCCGCCGCACTGCACACCCGAATGGTCGCCCTCGCACGCGCCCACAACACCAGTGTCTTCATGGTCGTGCAGGCGGCGCTCGCGGCACTGCTGTCCCGGCTCGGCGCCGGTGAGGACATCCCCATCGGCTCGCCGATCGCCGGGCGCACCGACGAGTCGGTCGAGGAGCTCGTCGGCGTGTTCGTCAACACCCTGGTGCTGCGGACCGACGTGTCGGGTGACCCCACCTTCGGTGAGCTGCTGGCCCGGGTCCGCGAGACCGACCTCGCCGGATACGTTCACCAGGACGTGCCGTTCGAGCGCCTCGTCGAAGAGCTCAACCCCGCCCGGTCACTGTCGCGCAGTCCGCTGTTCCAGGTGATGCTGGCCTTCCAGAACACCTATCGGCATGACGGGATCAACGCGTTGAGCCGCCTCTCGGGGCTCGACGCCGAACTGCTGCCCAGCCACACCGGAACGGCCGAGCTCGACCTTTCCTTCGACCTCGGCGAGCGCTTCACCACCGACGGCGCGCCGGCGGGCATGTACGGCGGTCTTGAATACAGCACCGAACTCTTCGACCCCACGACCGCCCGCGCGATCGCCGACCGTCTCCTGCGCGTCCTGGAACAGGTCTGCGACGACCCGGGCCGCACCGTAGGGGACCTGGATGTGTTGTCGGGTGAGGAGTGGCGGCGGGTGGTGGTGGAGTGGAATGCGACGGGGCATGTGGTGCCGTCGGTGTCGTTGGCTGATTTGTTTGTGGAGCAGGTGGAGCGGTCGCCG